>CAYNNX010000190.1:0-7892 GCA_964398515.1 uncultured Streptantibioticus sp.
GCGAAGCGCAGCGACAGACTCATGCGCACCTCGCCGGTCGGCTCGGGTTCCATCCGCACGGTGTCCACCTTCCGGCCGCGCCCCTGCCCACGCCCGGCCTCACTCGCTCGCCCATGTGCGACTACTTCCGCAGCTCGATGACGGTCTTGCCGATGCGGATCGGAGCACCGAGCGGGACCGGCGTCGGAGCGGTGAGCCGTGTCCGGTCCAGATAGGTGCCGTTGGTGGATCCGAGGTCCTCGACGATCCACTGACCGTCGCGGTCCGGGTAGATCCTGGCATGCCGGCTGGACGCGTAGTCGTCGTCGAGCACGATCGTCGAGTCGTGCGCCCGGCCGAGCGTGATGGTCTGACCCTGAAGGGCGACGGTCGTCCCCGTCAAGGAGCCTTCCGAGATCACCAGCTTGGTCGGCGCGCCGCGGCGCTGGCGCGGCTGCGCTTGCGGAGCCTGCTGCTGGCGCTGCTGCGGCGGCCGCTGCTGGGTGTCGCCGCGCCGGGCTGTGCGCTGCGTCACCCTGGTTCCGAACAGATCACTGCGGATGACCTGCACCGCGACGATGACGAACAGCCACAACACGGCGAGAAAGCCCAGCCGCATGACCGTCAGGGTCAGCTCTGACATTGCCCCCGCTTCACCCTTCGGCTTGCCGGTACACGATGGTCGTACTGCCCACGACGATGCGTGAGCCGTCGCGGAGCGTAGCGCGCTGGGTGTGCTGTCCGTCCACCACGATTCCGTTGGTCGAGCCCAGATCCTGGATCATCGACGGTGATCCCACCCGGATCTCGCAGTGGCGGCGGGACACGCCGGGGTCGTCGATCCGGACGTCGGCGTCGGTGCTGCGGCCCAGAACCATGGTCGGGCGGGAGATCTGGTGGCGGTTGCCGTTGATCTCGATCCAGCGGCGGAGGTTGGTCCCGGCCGGGTCGCCGGTGCCGGGAAGCCGGGTGACCGGTGCCACACCGGGGCGTCCCGCTCCGGGGGGGCCGGGCGGCATGGGCGGCGGCGAGGCGGGCTGCGGGGGGTAGCCGTAGCCGCCGGGGCGCTCGGCGGGCCGCGACGGCGCCGAGACGCCCGCTCCGCCGTGCGGCTGCGACTCGCTGCCGGCCAGGGTGCGGCTGCGCACCCGGTACAGGCCCGTGTCGAGGTCCTCGGCCTTCTCCAGGTGGACCTTGATCGGGCCCATGAAGGTGTAGCGCTGCTGCTTGGCGTAGTCGCGGACCATGCCGGCCAGCTCGTCGCCGAGCTGCGACGCGTAGGGGCTGAGCCGGTCGTAGTCGGAAGCGCTCAGCTCCACGATGAAGTCGTTGGGGACGACGGTGCGCTCGCGGTTCCAGATGGTCGCGTTGTTGTCGCACTCGCGCTGGAGTGCGCCCGCGATCTCCACGGGCTGGACCTCGGACTTGAACACCTTGGCGAAGGTGCCGTTGACGAGACCTTCGAGACGCTGCTCGAAGCGCTTGAGTACTCCCACGGGACACCTCCTTCCTCGGCTCGTGTCGTCCTGCGGCACCGCTTGGTAGTACTGCTTATTGATCGTATCCACGCGGCGGGGCGACCAGGTGGTTCCCCTCCGCCACCGACTACAACAGTGTCGACCCTCACACAACCGTGAAGCGATGGTAGATGCGGTGTGGAACCAGTGTCGCGCACCTGCGGAAGGTTCCCGCCGCGCGGGGTCGCGGGCGGGGGCCGGAACGGATGTGAACCCACCCCTGACCACGTGCTAATGTTCTCGATGTCGGGAGGCGCTCCCGCAGAAACCGGAAGGCCGGACAGGCCCTCGGGAGACTGTGAGAGAATCGAGCGACAACACCCATGCGCGGGTGGCGGAATAGGCAGACGCGCTGGATTCAGGTTCCAGTGCCCGAAAGGGCGTGGGGGTTCAACTCCCCCCTCGCGCACAGCGAAGGTCCCGCAGGCCGATCGGTCTGCGGGACTTTTCTCGTTCCCGAGACTTTTGTCACTTTCGTCGTCTTCATCACTTCTTCGTTGCTGGACGCCTGTCGTTGCCAGGGCTTTCGTCGTCGCCAGGACCTCTGCCGTGCCGTCGGCCCCTCCCGCTCACCGGTTCCCTCCCCCTCCTGACCTCGCCCCTGCCCTGCGCCGTTGGGGCCGGGGCGCTTCGCCCGGGCGTCAGCCCTTGCGGTGCCGCCGCTCCTTGTTGGCGGCGACCCAGGCGGCGTTGTCCTGCCAGGCGTACAGGTCGTGGCCGTGCAGCACGGCGTTGTACGTGCCGCCGCAGACCGCGGTCGCGTGGTGGCCGGTGCCGTGCGGGAACCAGGAGGCCTTCAGGCGGGGGTGGCCTTTGCGGCGGCTCGGCTTGCAGCCATGGGGGAGCCTGCCGTCCGGCAGGGTCGCCTTCAGCAGCCGGTCTCCTCCGGTGGTCGACATGCGGTACCGCACGGTGGTCGCGGAGTCCGGAAGCCAGCGCGGGACCGAGGCGCGGTCGGTCTTGGCCGCCCGGCCGCTGACGTACACGCTCTCCTGCTGATGACGACCGTGATACCAGTCGATCATGCCGGGCGCCGCGATCGCCAGCGTGCCCGCGGTGAGAATGCCACCGGTGATCCCCATCACCAGGCCCGTGCTGGCGCGCATGCGCTCTCCCTTCCTCGCGTTTCCTCGCGTTTCCCGGCGCGGGGCGGCAGGCTGTACGCCGCTCTCGTAGGCGCCGCGCTCCGGCGCCTACGAGAACAGCTTCCCCCGTTCGCGCCGCCGGGTCGTCACCCTGCGGTGCAAACGGGGCGTACGCCCCCGGTCTGACGGACGCGCCGCGCTCCGCCGGAAGTCGTACGAGGGAATGCCGGGAAGGAAGCGCGGCGGGGCCGGCCGCCCCTCGTGGGGAGCGGCCGGCCCCGGGTCCGGCCGGCGCCGGAATCAGGCGGCGAGGCGGGTGGCCAGCTCCTTGGCCCTGGCTTCGGCGGCCTCGTGGGCCTTGGCCTTCGAGGCGTCGGCCTGCTCGACCAGGTTCGCCATGGCCGGGTTGGAGCGGGCCATCGTCAGCTCGGGGACGATGAACTCGACGTCGAGACCGAGCCCGCCGTTGAGCGCCTTCTCCAGGTAGGTCGTGACGAACTCGAAGCTCTCGCGCGGGGTGCCGGGGCCGTAGCCGCCACCCCGGCTGGCCACGACGACAGCCGGCTTGCCCGCCGCGGACGGCTTCTCACCCGCCGTGCGGCCCATGATGATCACCTGGTCGAGCCAGGCCTTCAGCGTCGACGGAATCGTGAAGTTGTACATCGGGGCGCCGATGAGGATCACGTCGGCCTGCTCGAGCTCGGTGGCGAGCCGGTCGCGCAGGACGAAGGCGGCGGCCTGCTCCGGCGTGTGGTCGCCGGGCGACGTGAAGCCGGCCAGGGCGCCGTTGAGCTCCAGGTGCGGCAGCGGCTCGGCCGCCAGGTCACGGTAGATCACCGTGCCCCCGGGGTGCTGGGCCTCCCATTCCTTGCGGAAGGTGGCGGTGACGTCGCGGGACGCCGAACCCTGCGGGAAGAGGGAGGAGTCGAGGTGCAGCAGCGTGGCCATGGGGTGCCTCCGGAAATCCAGGATGTTGAAACCTGTACGAGAACTATAGATACCACACTTACTTACTAATCCGCAGCTACTGCGAAGAATGCAGTACGGCGAAGGTACGATGGGGCTCATGCAGCCGGACCCCCATGAGTGCCAGGGAATCGATCAGGGCATCACCCGCGTCTTCGCGCTGCTCGGCAAGCGGTGGACCGGGCTGCTCCTCGCCGTGCTCATGAACCAGGGGCGGATGCACTTCGCCGAGTTGCGGCGGGCCGTGCCGGGGATCAGTGAGCGGATGCTCTCCGACCGGCTGACCGAGCTGGCCGGGGCCGGGCTGCTGGTGCGCGAGGTGGACCAGGGACCGCCCCTGAGAGTGAGCTATCGGCTCACGCCGGCCGGTGAGGCCCTGGCTCCCGCCATGAACGAGCTGGCCGACTGGGCCGCCAAGCACATGCCCGAGGCTCCGCCGTGCCCGCGGGGACCGGCTGCGTAGGCGGGCTCGCGCAGGTCGTCGCGTACCGGCCGTCGTCTGCGATGCGGGGTGCCTGCGGCGGCCGGTCCGCGGTGATCAGCCGGCCTTGGTGACCGGGCCTTGGTCGGCGGGTCTTGGTCAGCGGGTGGTGGAGTCGGCGATGTCGGGGGTCGCCTCTGAGGCCCGGCTGTAGCGCTCCAGGTATCCGGCGAAGGCCGCCAGGTCCTCCTCGGACCAGTCCGCGAGCCGTTCCCGGAACAGGGCGAGTCGGCTGGCCTGGACGGAGGCGAGCGCCTCGTACCCCTGGGCTGAGGGGTGCAGCACGTGCACCCGCTGGTCGTCCGGGTCGGGGCGGCGCTCGACGAAGCCCAGCCTCTCCAGCGCGGCGACCTGTCGGCTGACCGTGGACTTGTCCAGCATGTAGTGCGCCGCAAGGTCCGTCGCCCGGCATCCTCGCTGCTCCGCGAGGTGGGCGAGCAGGGTGAACGAGACCAGCGACAGCTGCGGATGCAGCCGGGCGGCGGTCGCGCGGGCGCGCCGGGCGAACGCGGTCAGCTCGCGCTGGATCGTCTCGACGGACGCTTCCCGGTCCTTCCCGGTGGGGGGCATGGTGGATCTCCCTTCAGGTGGTTGTATAGTACAACGTGAATGAAGTTGTAAATGCCAACTAGAAGGCTGCCGGAGAGGGCTCCGGCGCCGTTGGAGGACCCGCAGATGACCGCGACCGCGACGAGGAGGACGGCGACCGCATACGCGAACGCGACGGCGGGACATGAGGCGGGAGGTGCGGCGGTCGCCGTGCCGGGCGCGGCGCATCGCGCGGCCCAGCCCACGCCCTCCGGTGCGCTGCGCCATGTGCTCACCCACCTGCTGACCCCGCTGCTGATGTGCATCGGGATGGGCCTCGCCTACCTGGGGGCGTTCGGCGATCCCAGCCCGCACCACATGCCGGTCGCGATCGTCGGGCAGGGCCCGGCCCCGCAGGTCTTGGCCCAGACACTCATGGACAGGGGGGACACGGCGGGCGACGCGCTCGACGTGCGTACCGTGCCGACCCGGGCCGACGCCGTGCACCTGTTGCAGGACCGGCGGGTCTTCGGCGCCTACGTGATGAACCGCACGGCCCGTACCGCGCCCGAGCTGCTGGTCGCCTCCGCCGGCTCGGACACCAACGCCTCGGTCGTCGAGAAGATCTTCACGCCGGTCGCCGCGGCGCAGGGCCATCCGTTGAAGGTGACCGACGTGGTCCCGCCCGCGCCCCACGATCCGACCGGTCAGGGGCTGTTCTTCCTGCTGGTGGCGGTGAGCATCGGATCCTACGCCTCGGTCGCGGTGATCGGCGGCGCCGGCGTGGTGCTGCCGATGCGCGTCCGGACGCTGCTCGCGGCCGGGATGTCGCTGGCGGTGAGCCTGCTGGGGGCGCTCTTCGCCGGGCCGGTGTTCCACCTCGTCCAGCACGGGGTTTGCGGAGTGTGGGCGATGACCTGGCTCTACTGCGCCGGGATCCTGCTGATCGGCACGGGCCTGCACACCTTCCTCAGGCGGTGGACCACGCTCGGCGTGATGGTGTTGTTCGTGATGCTCAACTTCACCAGCTCGGGCGGGGTCTTCCGCCCCGAGATGCAGAACGGCTTCTTCGCCGCGCTGCACGCCTTCTGGAACGGCGCCGGCTTCGTCGAGGGCACCCGGAGCCTGGTCTACTTCGGCAGCCGCGGGCTCGGCGGCGACGTGCTGCGGCTGGTGGTGTGGCTGGTGGCCGGCGTCGCCGTGACGGCCGTCGCGGGGCTCGCCGAGCGCTCCCGTCGCGCGGCCGAGGCCCGGGCCGCTGCCGACGCCACCTCGGTCGCGGCCGCCGCGGCTGCCGCCGCGACCGCCGTCTCCCACCCGGTTCCGGCCCGGCACGGCCGCCACGCCGTGGGCGCTTCGCGTGAGATCGAGGAGGAGATGGAGGAGGCGGTCGGGGTGTGAGCCGCCGCCGTGGGGAGCGGGGGAGGGTCGCTTGGGCGGCGTGGGCCGGGCCGGGCTCGGCCGGCCCACGCCAAGTGCCTTCTTCCGGTTCGGCTAGGCGCCTGGCAGCGGCAGTTCGAACCAGACCACCTTCCCGACCGCCTTGCGGCTGGTGCCCCATCGGTGAGACAGGTTGCTGACCAGGGCCAGACCGCGGCCGTTCTCGTCGTCCTCGTCGGCGCGGCGCAGTTGCGGAAGGTTGTGGTCGTCGTCGCTGACCTCGACCAGGAGCGTGCCGACGCGCATCAGCCGCAGCTGCACTTCGTGCGTGGCGACCCGCAGGGCGTTGGTCACCAGCTCGCTGACGAGCAGTTCGGTCAGGTCGCCGAGGTGGCCCAGGCCCCAGTCGGCGAGTTGCTTGCGGGTGAGCGCGCGGGCGGTGCGGACCTCCGACGGGTCGAGGGAGAGCTGCCACTCGGCCACGTCGTCCGGGGCGATGCCCTCGAACCGTGCGACGAGCAGGGCGACGTCGTCACGGCGGTCCTCGGTGTGGACGCGCGAGAGGATCTGGTTGCAGACGTCCTCCGGGGTCTGCTGGGGCTCGATGACGTTGGCGCACAACGCGGCGAGCCCGGCGTCTATCCCCTGTCCGCGCACTTCGACGAGCCCGTCGGTGCACAGCACGAGCCAACTCCCGTCCGGCACGGGGATCTCCACCGTCTCGAACGGCACCCCGCCCACCCCGATCGGTGCTCCCTGCGGTATCTGCAGCAGCTCGCTGCGGCCGTCGTGGCGGGCGAGGACCGGCGGGATGTGACCGGCGTTCGCGAGGTGCAAGGTGCGGTGGATCGGGTCGTAGACCGCGTAGACGCAGGTCGCCAGGTGGTCGACGCCCAGACGGTGGGCCAGGTTGTCCAGGTGGCGCAGGAGTTGCGCGGGCGGGAGGTCGAGGGCGGCCATGGTCTGCACGGCGGTACGGAACTGTCCCATCACGGCCGCGCTGAGCAGCCCGTGCCCCATGACGTCGCCGACGATCAACGCGACGCGTGCGCCCGGGAGTTGGATCGCGTCGAACCAGTCACCGCCGACCTGGGCCTGCCGGTCGCCGGGGCGGTAGTGGTGGGCGATGCGGACGCCGGGGATGCGCGGCGGGCTGGTCGGCAGCATGCTGCGCTGCAGGGTGGCGGCGGCCCGCGACTCCTGGCGGTGCAGGCGCGCGTTGTCCAGGTGCACGGCGCCGCGGGCGGCGAGCTCGACGGCGGTCGCGGTGTCCCGGCCGTCGAACGGGCGGCGCCGCGGATGGCGCACGAACCACATCACGCCGAGCACGGTGCCCCGGGCGGTCAGCGGCGTGATCAGCAGCGAGTGGCTCGGCAGCAGCGGTCCCAGCGCCGGAACGCCCAGGTCGGCGGCGAGGTCGGCGGCGACCGCGGGGTCGACGACGGGCAGCAGGAACGGTTCGTACAACCCGGGCACCTGATCGCCGGGCAGCGTGATCAGCGCACCCTCGGGCAGCGCGGACTCCCACGCGCTCCCCGGATTGCGGCCCGCCGCCGCGATCCGCCGCACGGTCAGGCCGCCGCCTTCCGACGAGCGCTTCGGCGAGCGTTTCGACGAGTCCTCCGGCGAGGGGGACGGGGTCGGGCGGACGGGCGCGGCGGACCTCTGCGACCGGTCCGGGAAGGCCACGAGCTCCGCGGTCGCGTCGGAGTAGAGACGGTCGACGACGAGCACGTTGGCGAAGTCGGCGAAGCGGGGGACCGCCACCGAGCACAACTCGGCTGCCGTCGTCTCCAGTTCGAGCGTGGTGCCGACCCGTGCGCCCGTCTCCCGCAGCAGCGCCAGCTGCTCGTCGAGCACGTTGCCCGGCGGAACCCGGGGGAAGTCCGGGATGGGGGCGAGCCTGGGCGGCTGCGGACCGCGAGGCCGTGACGCGTCGGTTCGCGGTCCGTCGGT
>CAYNNX010000190.1:7992-13103 GCA_964398515.1 uncultured Streptantibioticus sp.
GTTCGGGGTCTGTCGGCTCGGGGTCTGTCCGTTCTCGGTCTGTCGGTCAGTGGTCTGTCGGTTCGCGGTCGCGTGGTTCGCGGTTTGTCCGTCCGCGGTCTTTCTGCCGGCGGTCCGTCCGTCCGCGGTCCCTCCGCGCCCCGTACGTGGGCCTGTGACGTGTGGGCCTGAGCCGTGGCGGTCCGCGGAGTGCCGTTCGGCGTTTGCGGGCGTGGCGCGGGCAGCAGCTCGGGCCGCTGTGGCGTGCCGTCCTCATCCGCCCGCGCGTCAACCGGCGAGCCGACCGGACCCGCGGCCTCCGCCTCGTACGGGAGAACGGCGAAGGGCGTCGCGCCCTCGACCTCCAAGGCGGGGTGTCCCAGAGGGCCGATCTGGCGCACGATCCGGTCGAGCCGGCCGGAGCTGACCCGCGGCAGGACCGCGGCGAGGCCCTCGGCCAGGCGTGCGGCGTCGGCCTCCGTGCCGGTGTGCGCCAGGCGCGCGGTCACCCGCAGGCCGTCCTCGCCGGGCGGCGCTTCGAGGGCGTACGGCAGCAGGCGGTCGCCGACGCCCAGCCGGAACCCGCCGGAGCGCAGCGGTTTGGCGCTCGCGGCGAGGATCAGCAGGCTGCGCCCGGCCGGTTCGATGATGCGGTACGACCACCACAGCGTGTCGCGCACGGCCCCGTCCCGGTCGGCCACGGGGAAGCCGCCCGCCCAGGCGGGCCGGGCCGGGGCGGTCAGGTCGTCGAGGAGGCCGAAGGCGTCGCGTGGGGCGGGGGACGGTCCGTCGGCGGTGCCGTGGCGGCCGGGCGGGGTGTCCCCGGCGGGCACCGGGACGGACGCCGGGACCGTCAGCAGGCCGATCGCCCGGGCGCCGAAGACCGCCTCCCAGCGGTGTCCGAACAGCTCCTCGGCGCCACGGTTCCAGTACGAGATCCGCCCGTCGGGGTCGACGGCGACGACGGCGAGGCGCAGCAGTGCGGCGATGCCCACGGGAGCGGTGGCATCGGCCGTTCGCCGGTCGGGGGCCGCAGCCGGGACCCGGACCGGGCTGGGAGCGGCGTCGGAGGCGGAGGTCGGGGCCGAGGTCGGGACGGGGACGGGGGTGGTGGGGGTGAGGGCCGGGGGCGCCGCGCTGGGGGCGGGCGCGGCTTCGCCGGTGGGTGGGGTGGCGGGTTTTCCCGGCCGGGCCGGTTCGCCGGTGCGGGGTGTGCGGACGGTCCGGCCGGAGGGGTCGACCGTCGGGGCGGGTTCGCTGTGCTCGGCCGGAAGCCTGGTCATCTCGTCCAACGTCTCGCACCTGCGGTTCTCGTCAGAGGCGGCCGGAGGTAGCCGGCGTTTCGGTTTCCCGCCGGCCGAGGAGGGGCCCGCGATCGCCGGAACGCCGGAAGTATTCAGGCTCCAGGCAAGCACGAAACGTCCCCCCAGGACGGGAAAATGCTGAGATTACCCACCGGTTGCCGGAACTCGCGGACCGGCCCCGCGATCAGGGTGGATGATGCTCGGATGACCCGGTGGGGCGGGAGGCCGGTCAGGCCGCTCGCGGCGCCTCGTACGCTGGTCGGGTGACGAACCCGGAGGGATGGCGGCCGGATCAGCGGCAGGCGGAGCAGGAAGACCTGGGAGCTCGGGATGCGCCGGGTTTCCAGGCGGTGAGCGGATCGACCGGTGGACCGGTGGGTCCGGCGGCACCGGACGGACCGGAGGCCGCCGCCGAGAGCGAGTGGGCAGGCGAGGAACGCGCGCGGGCGGCCGAGGAGCGCCTGGACCGGGCGGTCCGCGCGGCCGAGCAGGCGCTGATCGAGTTCGAGATCGCGGTGGAGACCTTCCGGGTCGAGGTGGAGAACTTCTCCCGCCTGCACCACCAGCGCCTGGGCCCGATGTACGCGCGCCTCGACGAACTCGACGCCCTGATCGCCGAGGCGGTCGCGGCGCACACCGGTGAACGCGAGGACATCCGCCGCGCCTGGGAGGCGCGCGCCCTGGTGATGCCGATGCCCGGCGTCGAGGAGCTCTTCGACGGGCTGCTGGGATCGGACGGCGTCCGGCACGTCGACGACCCGAACGCGCCGCGCCGGGTCCGCCCGGGCGAGGAGGCCCGGCGCCTCTACCGCGACCTGGTACGCAAGGCCCACCCCGACCTGGCCCAGGACGACGCCGAGCAGAAGCGCCGAGGCGAGTTCGTCGCCCGCGTCAACGAGGCGTACGCGAGCGGCGACGAGGCGGCCCTGCGGGCGCTGGCCGTGGAGTGGGAGGCCGGACCGCCCCTTGAGCAGGCGCCGCCGAGCAAGTCGGAGGAGCTCTACGCCCGCCTCGAATGGCTCGCCGACCGGAAGGAGACGCTCGCCGCGTTCGCCGCGGAACTCGAGGCCAGCGCCATCGGCCAGATGCTGAAACTCGCCCCCGAGGACCCCGACACCCTGCTCAACGAGATCGCCGAGCAGCTCCTCGCCCAGGTCGCCGAACGCGAGAGCCGCCTGGAGTCCCTGCTGCGCCCGGTCGAAGGCTGAGCCCTGTGTCGCCTGTGGCCCGGACCGCGGTCCCGGCGGCGGTGAGGGTCGGGGCGCTTCCGGCCGCGGGCGCGGCTCCGGGCGTGGTGCCGGTTGCGGTCACGGCTCCCGGACCGGGGACCGGACGCGGTCCTGCTCCGGGCCTGGTTCCGGTCCCGGGCGCGGGCGCGGTCTCCGTCCCGGCGCAAGCGGCGCGCGGCCGCCGTGCCCGCCGCGCGTACCGTACGTTGGTACGGACGAGGAATCCCGCAGTTCCGAGAGAGGCCGACATGAACTTCGCCCCGCTGCCCGTGGTGGACGCCGCCGCGGTGCCGTCCGACGGCTACCTGCTGGACGTGCGGGAGGCCGACGAATGGGCAGCCGGACACGCCGAGGAGGCCGTCCACATCCCGATGGGCGAGATCGTCGCCCGGTTCGCCGAGGTGCCCGCGGACCGCAGGGTTCACGTGGTCTGCCGGGTCGGCGGCCGCTCGGCCCAGGTCGCCCAGTATCTGATCGCCCAGGGACTGGACGCGGTCAACGTGGATGGCGGCATGCTCGCCTGGAACGCGGCCGGCCGCCCGCTGGTCAGCGATCACGGCGGCCCGGCCACGGTCCTGTGAGGGTGCCGCCGGTGCGCCCGTGACGGCTCGGTCCCTCCCGGCTCAGCCGAGCGGGTGCGCCGCCAGCAGATCTCCGAGGGCCTCCTCGTGGGCGGCGGCGGGGCCCAGCGAGAGCTCCAGCTGCTTCGCCCACGCGTGATAGCGGTGCAGCGGGTAGTCGATGTCGGCACCGAACCCGCCGTGGAGGTGCTGCGCGGTCTGCACGACCCGGCGCACCCCCTCCGCCGCCCAGATCTTGGCGACCGCCACGTCCCCGCTCACCGGCAGGTGGTGGCCCTGCGCGGCGGGGCCGGCCCCGGGGGAGCCGACCGACAGCCGCCAGGCCGCCTGCCACAAGGTCACCTCCATCGCCCGGGTGTCGATGTAGCGGTCGGCGGCCTGCACCGCCACCGCCTGGAACGTCGCGATCGGATGCCCGAACTGCTCGCGCTTGCCGGTGTACTCGCTGGTCATCACGGTGACCTGCTGCGCGAGCCCGAGGGCCGACGCGCAGGTCCCCGTCGCCAGCACGTTCCGCAGCCACTCCCACGCACCGGGTGCGGTGATCACCTCCCCGGCCGCGACGCGCACCGCGTCCAGCCGGATTTCGGCGTACCGTTCCCCGTTGGTCGAGACCTGGTCGGCCAAGGCCGTGCCCGGGGCGCCGCGGGGCACGACGGCCACGACGGTCCGGCCGTCGTCGGTGTGCGCGGGGACCACGACGTGGTCGGCAACCTGTGCCCAGGGCACCGCCGTCTGGACCCCGTCGAGCACCCATGGCCCGCCCGCGTCGCCGTCCTGGCGTGCCCGTACGGCCAGTTCGGCGGAGTCGTGTCCGGTACGGCCCGCCGACGCCACCGTCAGCACGGTCTCACCGCGCCCCACCCCGGTGAGCAGCCGGTCGCGCAACTCCGGCTCCCCGTAGGCCTGCACGGCCAGCGCCGCCGCGCACGTCTCCAGCAACGGCACCCGGGCCAGCACCCGGGCCGCCTCCCGCAGCACCAGGCAGAGCGCGACCACGTCGAGCCCGTCCCCGCCGTACTCCGGCGCCAGGACCAGGCTCAGCAGATCGGCCTCGGCCAGCCGCCGCCACAAGGGCCGGTCGAAGTCCTCCGCCACGGGTCCCTGGCCGCGCGTGGGACTCGGTACCCCGTCGGGTGCCACCGCCGAGAGGACGGCTCGTGCCGCCTCCAGAACGGCCTGTTGCTCCTCGCTGAAGCCGAAGTCCACGACACGCCCTCCCGCTGTCACAGGTAGCCGCAGCAGCTCACCGCATCGGGTCACCGCGACGGATACCGCGCCAAACTGCTGACAGAGCGTCAGGTTAGAACACGTTCTACGAACTGGGAACAGGTGCCACAGCGCGAGACCCCGGTGCGCCGTCACGCGTCGAAGTCCAACTCCACCTCCTGCGTCACCGCATGCGACTGGCAGGCCAGCACATATCCCGCGTCCACCTCGGCCGGCTCCAGCGCGAAGTTGCGGTCCATGCGCACCTCGCCGGCCACCAGCCGCGCCCGGCATGTGCCGCACACCCCGCCCTTGCACGCGTACGGGGCATCGGCCCGGTTGCGCAGCACCGTCTCCAGCAGCGACTCGCCGTCCCGCGACCGCCAGCTTCCGCTGCGGCCGTCCAGCGTCGCGCGGACCGTGGCCCCCGCCCGTCCGCCGTCCGGCTCCCCCGCTCCCGTGCGCTCTGTCCCCGGTTGCGCGGAGCCGGCCGCCGCCGTGGCCGGGGCGTCCTCCACATGGAAGATCTCCTGGTGCACCCGGGCCTTGGCGACCCCCAGCGCGCGCAGCGCCCGCTCGGCGCCCTGCACCAGCCCGTACGGCCCGCACAGGAACCAGGCGTCAACCGCTTCGGCCGGCAGCAACGCGGGCACCAACTCGGTCAGCCGTGCCTGGTCCAGCCTCCCGGACGGCACACCGGCCTGCTGCTCCTCCCGCGAAAGCACCTGCGTCAGCTGGAACCGCCCCGGATACCGGTCCTTGAGGTCGGCCACCTCCTCCAGGAACATCGTGGACGCGGCGGTGCGGTC
>CAYNNX010000191.1:0-13089 GCA_964398515.1 uncultured Streptantibioticus sp.
AGACCTTCGGCAAGCCGATCGCCCAGCACCAGGCGATCCAGTTCAAGCTCGCCGAAATGGCCACCAAGGTGGAGGCCGCACATCAGATGATGATCAATGCGGCCCGCAAGAAGGATTCCGGGCAGCGCAACGACCTCGAAGCGGGCATGGCGAAGTACCTGGCCTCCGAGTACTGCAAGGAGGTCGTGGAAGACGCCTTCCGCATCCACGGCGGATACGGCTTCTCCAAGGAGTACGAGATCGAGCGGCTCTACCGGGAGGCGCCGATGCTCCTCATCGGTGAGGGTACCGCCGAGATCCAGAAAATGATCATCGGCAGGCGGTTGCTGGAGGAGTACCGAATCCAGGGCTGAATGTCCACTCCTGGGTGATTTATCCGCGAAGAACGTCACACCCAGTTAACGTTGGTGCTCGGTTGTCGGCCATCGACTCGCCCTTGAGCTTGCCGAGTTGCTGGTCGCAACCGATACCATCGGGAAAAGCCGCCGTCCCCCTTTTTCTCGCGGCACCCTCCGCTACGAAGGTCATCCATGCCCCACAGCCCATCCTCTGCACAACGCGGCCGGGTCCGCCTCGCGCGTGGAGCGTCGCCGTGGCTCCTCCCGACCGTCGCCGCCGCAGCGGTCAGCCTGTCCCGCGCCCGCCGCTCCGGGCGCTGGGCGGCTGCGGCCGTACCGACCACCGCCCTCGCGGCGGGCATGCTGTGGTTCTTCCGCGACCCCGAGCGTGAGATCGCTCACGGTCGCGTCATCTCCCCCGCGGACGGTGTGGTGCAGAGCATCATGCCGTGGAAGGACGGACGCACCCGCGTCGCGATCTTCATGAGCCCGCTGAACGTCCATGTCAACCGCGCCCCGCTGGCGGGCACGGTCACCTCCGTGGAGCACATCCGCGGCGGCTTCGTCCCGGCGTTCAACAAGGAGAGCGAGCACAACGAGCGGGTCGTCTGGCACTTCGACACCGAGCTCGGCGACATCGAGATGGTCCAGATCGCCGGCGCGGTCGCCCGGCGGATCGTGCCCTACGTCACACAGGGCGCCAAGGTCGAGCAGGGCGAGCGGATCGGGCTGATCCGCTTCGGTTCGCGAGTCGACGTCTACCTGCCGGAGGGAGTCGAGCCGGCCGTCGAGATCGGCCAGACCACACAGGCTGGGGTGACTCGCCTTGACCGTGGTTGATCCCGACACGCGAGGCCCCTGGGTCCCCGAGATCGACGAGGACGACGAGGACGACATGCCGCTGTCCACGCGGCTGTCGATAGCCGACACCCTCACGCTCGGCAACGCGACCTGCGGGTTCATGGCGGTGTACTTCACCACCACCGGGGTCCTGGTCCCGCACATGATGGGCCAGACCAACGGCGGCATGGCCCGGCACAGCGCCGCCACCGCCGTGATGCTCATGCTGCTCGCCTCGGTCTTCGACCTCTTCGACGGCCTGGTGGCGCGCAAGCTGCGCGCCTCGGCCATGGGCGCCGAGCTCGACAACCTCTCGGACCTGATCAGCTTCGGCCTCGCACCCGCCTACTTCGTCGTCGTCTGGGGCATGGTCGCCGACGACGGCCACCAGCACGTCTCGGCCGTCGCCGCGATCGTGGTGGTGCTGGCGGTCGTGCTGCGCCTGGCGAGATTCTCCTGCACGACGATGAAGGACGGCGTCTTCCAGGGCATGCCGTCTCCGATGGGCGCCCTGACGATCGTCTCGGCGGTCCTGCTCCAGCTGCCGTTCCTGCCGACGCTGGCGATCATCGTCGGGGTGGCGTGGATGATGGTCAGCCGGGTCGAGTACCCCAAGCCGCGCGGCCGGCTCGCCCTCGCCACGCTCTGCTGGATCTTCATCAGCATGGGGTGCCTCGCGGCCTGGGCGGCCGACTCCCCCGGCGCGCAGATGCTGCTCCAGGCGGGCGCGGCGCTTCAGGTCGTCATGGCCGCCGTCATCCCGCTGTTCGCCGCGTGCCGCCGGGTCAACACGATCCGCGGCAACCGCCGCGAGGCCCGGGCGGCCGCCGAACGGGTGCCGGAGGTGCCGTAGACGCGGCGGTGCGGGCGCGAAGCGTTTCGTCGGGCGGGTGGGGTCTCCCTCACCCGCCCGACGCGCGTTCGGGTGCTACTCGGAAAGGAAGTCCCGTGCGATGCGCTCCGCGACCCGCTCCAGCAGCGCACCCGCCTGCGTCATGCAGCGGTCCGGGTCGGATTCGAGCTCCGTGAGCGCGTAGGCCCGGCGGATCCCGGCCGAGGCCAGGGCCTCGGGTGCCAGCGCCAGGCGGCCGCAGACGGCGACGACGTCCACGCCGCGCGCCCGGGCGGCCTGGGCGACACCGGCGGGTGCCTTGCCGTGCAGGGTCTGCTCGTCCAGCGACCCCTCACCGGTGATCACGAAGTCGGCGCGCCCGAGTGCACCGGCGAAGCCCAGCAGCTCGAAGAGGACCTCCACGCCGGGACGGAAGGCCGCGTTCAGGCCGACCATGGCGCCGTAGCCGATCCCGCCCGCGGCACCCGCGCCGGGCGCCTCCGCGGCCTCGGCCGCCGCCGGGCCGAGCGCGGCGCCCAGCACCTCGGCGTACCGGCCGAGCGCCGCGTCGAGCGTGGCGACGTCCGCGGCGGAGGCCCCCTTCTGCGGCCCGTAGACGGCGGAGGCGCCCTTGGGACCGCGCAGCGGATTGTCCACGTCGCTGGCGAGCACCACCGTGGTCTCGGCGAGCCGCGGATCGAGACCGTCGAAGTCCGCCGAGGCGAGAGCGGCCAGCGCAGCGCCGCCCCGGCCGACCGGCTGCCCGTCGGCGTCCAGCAGCCGTGCGCCGAGGGCGGCGAGCATTCCGGCGCCGCCGTCCGTCGTGGCGCTGCCGCCGACCCCCAGCACGATCGTGCGGGCCCCGGCGTCCAGGACCGCGCGCAGCAACTCGCCCGTGCCGTAGGTGCCGGCGGTGAGCGGCGCGAAGACCCCTCTGGGCAGCAGCCGCAGACCGGACGCCTCGGCCATCTCGACCACCGCGGTGGTCCCGCGCAGCGCGTACGCGGCCGTGACCGGCTCGCCGAGGGGTCCGGTGACCCGGGCCGTGCGGCGCTCGAAGCCGACGGCGACCGCGGCGTCCACGGTCCCGTCGCCGCCGTCGGCGACCGGCAGGGACTCCACACGCAGACCGGGCGACACGCGGCGCAGGCCCGAGGCGACGTGCTCGGCCACCTCGACGGCTGTGAGCGAGCCCTTGAACTTGTCGGCTGCGATCAGCACACGCCTCTCGCGAATTTCTCCCACCTTGCACTCCCCATGGACGTGTCGCGCCCTTCGGACCCTATCCGCCGAAGAGCCCGCCGGCCACGGACGAGGGCGCCGCTGTCGTACCCCCGTGCGAGGATCGCAGTCGCACAGGGGAGCAGGTCTGCACGAGGGGGACGAACCATGCTCGAATCCGGACGGGGTGGCGCCGAGCTCGATCTCCAGGCGTATCCGGCGCGGATCGGCCGGACCGGGGCGGGGCGGGCGCGCCGGCGGTGGATCCGAGACGCCGCGCACGCTGCACCGCGTGCATGCCGCGGCGACCCCCTTCGAGAACCTGGGGATCATGCCGGACCCTCCGGTCACGCTCGCTGTGGCCGCCTCCAGGCCAAGCTGGTCCGGCAGCGCCGCGGGGGCTGCTGCTTCGAGCAGAACCTGCTGTTCGCGGCCGTGCTCGACCGGTTGGGGTTCGCCGTCACCGGGCTCGACTCCCGGGTCAGGGTCTGGGGATGTCGAACAGGTCCGCCAGGTCGGCCGCGAGCCGCAGATCGCCGTGGGCCCTGAGCCTGCGGGTGAAGAACAGCACCCGGCCGGAGGAGTTGCCCGAGGCGAGCCTGAGCAGTTCGGGGGCGGCCATGGTGAGCGTCAACTGCGGCTGGCGTTCGGTGGCGTGCGGGGTCACCGTGCACGTGCCGTCGGCGATGTGGGTCTCGTAGGTGTCGGTGCCGTACCCCTCGCCGGTGATCCGCCAGCGGATCAGTGCGGTGCGGTCCCCGGCGGCCTCGGGCCGGAAGAGGGTCACCATGCGGCGGAAGAGTTCGTCGAGCACCCGCCTGCGGTCGGGGCCGGACATGAACTCGGCCATCCTGCGGGCCGGGAGCTCCCTGACGATCCGGGCGAACTCCTGCGGTGCGACCGAGCCGAAGTCGAGCCTGGCGAGGTCGAGTTGATCGCTGGTGGCCAATATGGGCGCCTTTCCTGCTGGTCGGGTGGGGGTACGGGCCGCTGGAGTCACAGTGCCCCGCCGGACCCGGCGGCATGCAGCGGTGCGGGGGTCCGCTTCAGGCGGGCGAGGGCGGCCCGGGCCGCGTGGAACCCGGACATCCCGTGCACGCCCGGGCCCGGCGGGGCCGCCTGCGAGCACAGGAAGACCGCCGGGTCGCTGGTGGCGTAGGGGACGCGGCGCAGCTCCGGGCGGATGAGCAGGCGCAGTCCGGCGGCCGAACCGCAGCCGATGTCGCCGCCGACGTAGTTGGGGTTGCGCGCGGCGAGTTCGGCCGGCCCCGCGACCGCGCGCGCGAGGACGCGGTCGGTGAAGCCGGGCGCGAAGCGTTCGATCTGCCGCTCGACGGCCGCGGTCAGATCCCCTCCCCAGCCGTTGGGTACGTGGCCGTAGGCCCAGAAGACGTGTCTGCCCTCGGGGGCCCTGGTGGGGTCGAAGAGGCTGGGCTGGGCGGTGAGCACGAACGGCACCTCGGGGGCGCGGCCATGCGTGGCGGCCTCGAGCGCGGCGCTGATCTCGCCGTAGGTGGGGCCGAGATGGACCGTTCCGGCGCGCCGGGCTTCGGCCGACGCCCACGGCACCGGTCCGTCCAGCGCGTAGTCGATCTTGAAGGCGGCGGGTCCGTAGCGCAGGCTCCGGTACTCGCCGCGCAGTCCGGCGATGCGGGCCAGGGCGGTCGGCGAGGTGTCGAAGAGGTAGGCGCGGGCGGGCGGCAGCTCGCGCAGGGAGGTGACGGTGACCCCGGTGCGGACGGTTCCGCCGAGCTCGGCGAGGTGGGCGGCGAGCGCGTCGGAGATCGCCTGCGAGCCGCCGCGGGCGAAGGGCCAGCCGACGCTGTGCGCCGCGAGCAGGAACATCAGCGTGGCGCCGCCGGTGCCCAGGCCGTGCAGCGGCCCCATCAGATGCGCGGCCACGCCGGCCAGCATCCCGCGCGCCTTCTCGTCCCGGAACCGCCGTGCCAGCACCGCCAGCGGGAGGCCGCCTACCATCCCGAACCGCGCGTAGCGCACGGGGTGGCGCGGCAGGCCCAGCCACTGGGTGCGCAGGAAGTCGGGGGCGAGCTCGTCCCAGTGGCCGGTGAATGGCTCCAGCAGCCTGCGGTACCTTCCCGCGTCGCGCGGGCCGAGCGAGGCGGCGGTCTCGCCGACGGTCCGGGCGAGCACGGCTGCCGTTCCGCCGGGGAACGGGTGGGCCATCGGCAGGTCGGCGTGGACCCATCGCAGGCCGTGCCGCGCGAGCGGGAGGGCGTTGAACACCGGGGAGCCCGCGCCGAAGGGGTGGGCCGTGGAGCACGGGTCGTGCCGGAACCCCGGCAGCGTGAGCTCCTCGGTCCGGGCGCCCCCGCCGACCGCCGCGCCCGCCTCGTACACCTCGACCGTCAGCCCGGCCCGGGCCAGTTCCACGGCCGCGGTCAGCCCGTTGGGGCCCGCACCGACCACGATTGCGTCGATCTTCACGTCTCCACGGTGCCAGATCGCGGCGGGCGCTCGGGCACGGGGTGGCCAGTCGCGGGGCGAACCGCTCGCCGTCCGCCCGCGCGGCTCGTACCCTCGCCGCATGAGCAGCGGCACGGACCAGGGCCGGCCCGGGAGCAGGCCGCTGGTGGCGATCCTGAGCGGAGCGGGCATCTCGACGGACTCCGGGATCCCCGACTACCGGGGGCCGAACGGGCTGTGGCGGCGGAACCCCGAAGCCGAGAGGCTGGTGACGTACGGCAACTACATGGCGGATCCGGAGATCCGGCGCCGCTCGTGGCGGATGCGGCGCGACAGTCCCGCGCTGCGTGCCCGGCCCAACGCGGCGCACGAGGCGGTGGTGCGGCTGGAGCGGTCCGGGGTGCCGGTGCGGGTGATCACGCAGAACGTGGACGGGCTGCACCAGATGGCGGGGCTGCCGGAGCGCAAGGTCCTCGAACTGCACGGCAGCGCGCGGTCGGTGGTGTGCACCCGCTGCCACCGGCGCGGGCCGATGGCCGAGACGCTTGAACGGGTGGCGGCAGGCGATCCCGATCCGGCGTGTCACACCTGCGGCGGGATCCTGAAGTCCGCGACCGTGATGTTCGGCGAACACCTCGACCCGGTGGTGCTGGGCCACGCCGTGGCGATCGCCAGGGCATGCGAGGTCTTCATCGCCGTCGGCACCAGCCTGCGCGTCCAGCCCGCCGCATCCCTCGCCGGGATCGCCGCCGAGCACAGGGCACGGCTGCTGATCGTCAACGCCGAACCGACGCCGTACGACGCGCTGGCGGACGAGGTCATCCGCGAGCCGATCGGGACCGCGCTGCCAGCGCTGCTGGAAGGGCTCGGGTGAGCAGCGCGTACCCCCGTCGGCGCCGCGGGCAGGCCGACCGCCCGGCCGTATCCGGCTGAGACGGTCCACCCGTCCTCCGGCCGTCCACCGTCAGACGGGCGCGGTGACCTCCGCCTTGGCGATGAGCAGATCCAGCAGCGAGAGCAAGGCGCTGCGGACGTCCTGCCGCGAGCGCGCGTCGAGCAGGAGGACGGGGGTGTTCGGGTCCCGCAGGTGCAGGGCCGCTTTGATCTCCTCGGTGGTGTACGGCTGCTCGCCGTGGAAGCAGTTGGCGCCGATGATGAAGGGCAGTCCGCGGCTCTCGAAGAAGTCGACGGCGGGGAAGCTGCGGTCCAGCCGCCGGGTGTCGACCAGGACGATCGCCCCGAGCGCCCCGGCCAGCAGGTCGTCCCACATGAACCAGAAGCGTTCCTGGCCCGGTGTGCCGAAGAGGTAGAGGACGACCCCGGCGTCGGTGAGGGTGATACGGCCGAAGTCCATCGCGACCGTGGTCGCCGTCTTGCTCTCGATGCCATCGAGGTCGTCGACTCCGACGCCCGCGGCCGTCAGCCGCTCCTCGGTGCGCAGCGGATCGATCTCGGAGATCGCTTCGACCAGAGTCGTCTTGCCGACGCCGAAGCCCCCGGCGATGAGGACCTTGACGGGGGACGCTTCCGGCGCGGCGGTGTCATAGTCGGGCAAGGTTGTCCCTGATTTTCATGAGCAGGTGGACATTGGAGGTCTCGGAGGCGTCCAGCGGCGGCCGATGGCGGATCAGACCGCGGTCCAGCAGCTCGCCGAGCAGGACCATCACGGGGGTCAGGCGCATCTGCATCCGGGCGGCGACCTCGGCGACCGCCCGTCCGTTCGGCGACGGGCACATGGCGAGGATCTGTTGCCACTCCGTGGGCAGGCTGCCGTGCTCGTCGGCGTCGGCGGTCGCTGTGATCATCGTGTCCATCGTCAGGCCATGGCGGGATGCGGCTGTGCGCCCGTCGGTGAGGGCGTACAGCCGCGTCCGGCGGCGCCGTCCGAGCGGGGGGTCGGCCGTCATGACGACATCGGCGCCTGTGTGCGTTCAGGGGTGCCCAGCCACTCGCCGAGCGCCTGCGCGGCGCGGACCGTCTCGCCGCCCAGTTCCCCGAGCCGTGCCTTGCGCGAGGTCACGACGATCAGCGTGCTGCCCGACCCGCACCCGACGATGCACAGGTACCGGTCGTCCATCTCCACGAGTTGGCGGATCACCCCGCCGCCGTCGATCTCCCGGGAGATGGCCTTCATGGTGGACGCGATACCGGAGGCCGCCGCGGCCACCCGCTCGGCCTGGTCCCGCTCCAGCAGGTAGGCGCTGAGCTTGATCCCGTCGTTGGAGAGGAGTACGGCTCCCTGGATCCCCGCGATCCTGCTCAGATTGTTGTCCAGGATGCTGTAGATCGCATCGTTCTGTGGCGTCGTCATGACTGGTCCTGTCGGAGCTCGATTTCCACTTGCCGGGTGCTGTCTTCGTAGTCCGCCCAGGCGTCGGCGACCTCTTCGGGCGTGGCGGCGTCCCGTCCGACCGGTTCGGCCGCACGTGGTCCGCGGAGTTGCTCGGCCATGTGCGTCTGCGGGACGCGCTCGGGGAGGGCCGGCCGGGCGGAGACGTCCCCGGGGCTGTGCCGGGGAGCCGCCCCCGGCACGGTGGTCCGTGCCGGCCGTACCGGCTCCCTGCGCTGACGGCGCGGCAGCCCCGACACGGTGGGAGCGGGGTCGTCCGCCGGATCGCCGGACCGCTGCTGCGGGACGAGCTCGGGCCGCCCTTCCTCGGCGGACTGCGCCACGGGCGCGGGCCGCTTCGCCGGATCGGGCTCCGGGTTCCGCTCCTGGGACCCCACCAGGTGCTCACCCGGGACGATCACCACAGCGGAGGTTCCGCCGAACGCCGACCGGCGCAGCGTGACCGTCGCCCCGAGCTGCTCGGCGAGGTGGCCGACCACGAAGAGGCCGAGCCGGTGCGCGTTCTCGGCCAGCACGGAGTACGGCGGGGCGGAGTGCATCCGGCCGTTCATCTCCTCGTACCTCTCGGCGGTGACCCGCGGGCCGCGGTCCTCGATCTCGATGCAGAGCCCGTCGGCCACGAGTTCGGACCGGATGGCGACCCTCGACGTCGGCGGGGAGAAGCGCGTGGCGTTGTCCAGCAGCTCTGCCAGGAGGTGGCTGAGCTGGCTGATCACGCGCGGGTCCACGCTGATCTCGTCCATGGCATGACGGTCGATGCGCCGGAAGTCCTCGACCTCCGCGGCCGCCTCCCGCAGCAGGTCGGCGATGCGCATGGGCTCGGTGTGCGGGTCGGGGATCTCACCGCCTGCCAGGATGAGCAGGTTCTCGATCTGCCTCCGCATCCCCACCGTGAGCTGATCGGACCTCATGAGTTCGGCCAGGAGCGCACCGTCCTGGCCGAAGGTGTCCTGCAGGTGCTCGGTGAGGGCGAGCTGCCGGCTGACCAGGTTCCCGGTGCGGGAGGCGATACCGGAGGCGAACCTGCCGAAGCCCTGCCGCTCGTCGGCGAGCTTCCGGTGCCCCTCGATGGACACGGCGACGACGCGGGCGAAGGCGTCGCTGATCCGGCCGACCTCGTCGCGCTCCCCCTCCGGCTGCGGCAGCGCGTCGGCGCCGACGGCCTGTCCGCGCTGCAAGCGGGCGACGACTTCCGGCAGGGTCTCCTCGGCGACCGTCACCGTGCGGTCGTGGAGACGCTGCAGACGGCGCAGGACCGAGCGCGTGGTGAAGACCACGACGACGATGACCAGCAGCAGGGCGGCACCGCTTGCCGCCACCAGCACGGCGACCTGGTTCTCCAGTTGCGCTGCCCGGCCGTCGGCGTTTGCGAGCAGCTCCCGCAGCCCGCTCTCGTTGAAGGCGTTCACCTGGGCGGCGAGGGCGTCTTCGGCCGCGTCCCAGTCGTGGACGTCGGGCGGCAGCGCGACGCCGGAAGGAGTGTCCCGGTGCTCGGAGATGACCGCCGCCTCGATGCGGGACTTGGTCTTCCAGGCCTTCGAGGCGAGGATCCGCTGGAGGGCCTGCTGGTCCTCGGGGGACAGATCGGGGGCGATCGTGTTGTACAAGTAGTCGCTGGAGCCGGCGGCTTCGATCAGATCACCGAAGCGAGCGGACGTCAGCTTCCCGGAGGCCCCCGACAGCCCGAGGAGCGCATCCTCGCGAGACACCAGCTCCGACGCCGAGAACAGGGAGACCAACGAGGTTCTCTCCTGCGTGAGCCCACCGTCCTCCAGGGGGCTGAAATCCTCGTAGCTGCGGATCGTCTCGTTGATCACGCCGGTGTAGTAGTCGACGGTGTCGTCCAGGCTGCCGTGGCGTGCGTCGGCTCGCTCGCGCTCGGCGGCCAAGTCGGCGAGACGCCGCGTGACTTCCTGGAGGTGGCGCTTGGCGACGTCCGAATGCACCTGACCGGGGTCCGACGACTTCAGGAACGCGGCCACGGCCCGGTCGGTGTCGGCTCGGTGGCCGCGCAGGTCGGCCGCGGCTACGGGGGCGCCCGACCACCACTCGGCGGTGATCGCGCGCTCGGACTGCAGTTTGACCATGAGCTGGTACAGGGGTATGCCGGTCTGCCGACCTGCCACCACGTCCTCATGCAGGCGCCGGGACTCCTGCAGCAGCCGATTCGAGCTGACGAGAACCTGGGTGCCCATCGCCACGGTGGGCACCACCGCAAGCCAGACGAGCAACGTACGCAGGCGCACCGCACGCCGTCGGCTCCTTCTCATCGGCTCGCCCGGGCCTTGGGGTGCTGTAGGAGTCATCAGTCCTCGTGAAGCGGAGTCGGTCATTCCAGAGAGGGTGCCGATCATAACCAGCCAACACGAGAAATGGAGGTTGAAGTTGACGTCGAGGAATGGTAAAGGCGGTCAAGTGGAATTGATGACCCGTTGAGGTGATTGTCGGCTGTGCCGGAGATCGAGCGGATTGCACGCCAAGGCGTCAACGCACGACTGGCAGCAGTCATCTGCCCCGCGCGGCGGTTCACACCCCGCCGCGGCCGCTTGAAGACGCGCCGTCAGGCGGCTCTCCTCGGACCGAGCCGGGTGAGCGCCGTGTACACCGCCATCGCCCCGGCCAGCCCCACCGCCCAGCCGTAGTCGGCGAGCGGCTTGAGGAACGGGATCATCCCGTGCGCCGGGAAGGGGCCCTTGCCGGGGGCGGAGTAGGAGCCGCCGACGGCGAGGAGGCCGCCGACGACGAAGGCGGCGACCGCTCGCCGGTTCCAGCCGTGCGTGTACCAGTAGCGGCCGCCCTCGCGGTAGAGGCCGGCGAGGTCCAGGCGGGTGCGGCGGATCAGCCAGTAGTCGGCGATGAGGATCCCGGCGACCGTGCCGAGCAGGCCGCCGACGACGCCGAGCCAGGTGAAGATGTACAACTCGGGTGTCTCGATGAGCTTCCAGGGGAAGATCACCACGCCCACGACCCCGGTGAGCAGCGCACCGCGGCGGAAGGTGATGGCGCGCGGCGCCAGATGCGACAGGTCGTAGGCCGGGGAGACCACGTTGGCCGCGATGTTGACGGAGATCGTGGCGACCAGCACGGTGATCAGCGCGAAGACCACGGCCGCCCAGTTGTCCAGATGGGCGGCGAGCTGGATGGGGTCCCAGACGGGTTTGCCGTAGACCGCCTGGGAGCCGGAGGTGACCAGCACCGACAGCAGGGCGAAGAAGGTCATGGTGGTCGGCAGGCCCAGCGTCTGGCCCCAGACCTGGGCGCGTTGCCCGGCGCCGAACCGGGTGAAGTCGGGGATGTTGAGCGACAGCGTCGACCAGAAGCCGATCATGCCCATCAGCGAGGGGAAGAAGACCTTCCAGAAGCGGCCGCCCCAGCCCAGCTGCGACGGCTGGTGCAGCAGCGGTCCGAGTCCGCCCGCCTTCATCGATATCCAGATCAGCAGGGCCACCGCGCCGACCAGGACGAATGGCGCCGCCCAGTTCTCGAAGCGCCGGAGGGTCTCCATCCCCCGGGCGATGATGGCCAGTTCGAGCGCCCAGAAGAGAAAGAACGACAGCCACTGGGTCCACGGATGCCCGCCCAGCGCGGCGGCGTGCGCCCAGCCGCGGCCGAAGAGCTTTCCGGCGAGGAAGAAGATGCCCTCGCCGCCGATCCACGTCTGGATCCCGAACCACGCGCACGCCACCGCGGCCCGGATCATCGCGGGCAGGTTGGCCCCGCGCAGCCCGAAGGACGCCCGGGCGAGCACGGGGAACGGGATGCCGTACTTGGGCCCGGCGTGCCCGGTGAGCAGCATCGGCACCAGCACGATGACGTTGGCCAGCGCGATCGTCAGCACCGCCTGCCGCCAGTCCATGCCGAGCGCGATCAGCCCCGAGGCCAGCGTCCAGGACGGGATGTTGTGGGCCATGCCGACCCAAAGGGCGCAGAAGTTGTACGTGCTCCAGTGGCGGTCGGCAACCGGTACCGGGCGCAGGTCGTCGTTGGCGAAAGGACCGTCAGGGATGTCGGGGATATCCGGCGGGAGCGGTTCGGCGGGGGCTCTGTCGGAGGGTGAAGGGGACGACGGCTCGCTCACGGTGTGCCTCCGTGTGGACGTGCGGGCTACTCGCTCAGCTCGGGGATGATCCGCTCTCCGTACGCGTCGATGACGCCCTCGATCGCGTCGTGCATCGCGTACACGGCGAACTGGTCGACGCCCAGGTCGCGCAGCCGGCCCAGCTTCTCCACGTGCGCCTCGGCCGGGCCGAGCAGGCAGAAGCGGTCCACGACCGCGTCGGGCACGAAGGCGGTGTCGGGGTTTCCGGCGCGGCCGTGGTGGGCGTAGTCGTAGCCCTGCCGGTCCTTGATGTAGGCGGTCAACTCCTCGGGGACCAGGGCGGTGTGCTCGCCGTAGCGGGCGACGAGGTCGGCGACGTGGTTGCCGACCATGCCGCCGAACCAGCGGCACTGCTCGCGGGCGTGGGCGAGCGCGGCCGGTGTGCCGTCGGTGACGTAGGCGGGGGCGGCCACGCAGATGGTGAGCGAGTCCGGATCGCGGCCGGCCTCCTGCGCCGCCGTGCGGACCGCCTTGACCATCCACTCGGTCAGGAACGGATCGGCGAGTTGCAGGATGAAGCCGTCGGCCCGTTGCCCCGCCAGGGCGAGGGCCTTGGGCCCGTAGGCCGCCATCCACACCGGCAGGCGGCCGTCCTCGACCCAGGGCAGGCGCAGCCGCTGCCCGTCGACCACGGCCTCGCGGCCCTCGGCCAGGTCGCGGATGGCGGTGATCGCCTCGCCGAGCCGGGTCAGGGTGTTCGGTCTGCGCCCGGCCACGCGCATCGCCGAGTCGCCGCGTCCGATGCCGCACACGGTCCGGTTGCCGTACATCTCGTTGAGCGTGGCGAAGGTGGAGGCGGTCACCTCCCAGGTGCGGGTGCCGGGGTTGGTGACCATCGGGCCGACGATCAGCCGCTCGGTGTGTTCCAGCACCCGGCTGTAGATGACGAAGGGCTCCTGCCACAGCACGGCCGAGTCGAAGGTCCAGCCGTAGCGGAACCCCTGGCGTTCGGCGCGGCGCATCCGGCCGACGACGGCCGACCCGG
>CAYNNX010000192.1:0-13079 GCA_964398515.1 uncultured Streptantibioticus sp.
CGACTGCATCCCCATGTTCAAGGGCCTGACCACCGCGGGCGGCCTGCTGAAGATGATGAAGGAAGCCCCCGCCCTCATCAAAAGCGGCGAAGCCCTCGAACGCACCGCCAACGCCATCCGCAAGGGCGCCAACACGCTGCGTGAGACCGGGCGCGACTTCAAGAAGCTCGTCACCTGCGGCGACCCGATCGACATGGCCACCGGCGAGATGGTCATGTCCGCCACCGACGTGGAACTGCCCGGCGTGCTCCCGCTGGTCCTGGAGCGCTACCACCGCTCCTCCTACCGCGGCGGCCGCTGGTTCGGGACCTCGTGGTCCTCCACCCTCGACCAGCGGCTGTGGATCGACGACCAGGGCGTGCGGTTCACCACCGCCGACGGCATGATCCTGTACTACCCGGTCCCCGAGCCGGGCCTCCCCGTGATGCCGGTCGAAGGCCCCCGCTGGCCCCTGACCTGGGACGGCACGGTCGGCGGCGCGATGACCGTGACCCAGCCGGAAACCGGCCGCACCCTGCACTTCACCCCGCTGACCGGCCACAACCCCGCCCAGCTCCCGATCACCGCCCTCACCGACCGCAACGCCAACCGCATCACGGTCACCTACACCACCGACGGCACACCGCACGAGGTCGTCCACGACAGCGGCTACCGCATCGGCGTCGACAACGACGGTCGGCACATCACCGGCCTCCGCCTGCTCAGCCACGAAGACCAGCCGCTCCTGCTCTCCTACGGCTACGACACCGCCGGCAACCTCGCCGAGATCACCAACTCCTCCGGCCTGCCGCTCAAGTTCACCTACGACGGCCACCACCGCATCACCTCCTGGGAGGACCGCAACGGCACCTGGTACCGGTACACCTACGACGACCAGGGCCGTTGCACCCACACCACCGGCACCGACGGCATCCTCGACTACACCTACGCATACGACGAGGAAACCCACACCACCCGCGCCACCAACTCCCTCGGCCACACCACCGTCTACGAGTTCAACGACACCTACCAGCTCATTCGGGAAACCGACCCCCTGGGCAACGCCACAATCCGCACCTGGGACCGCTACGACAATCTGCTGTCCATCACCGACCCGCTCGGTCGGACAACGCGGTTCACCTACACCGCCCAAGGTCAGGTCGCCGCTGCCGTACACCCGGATGGCACCACGGTTGCGGCCGAGTACAACGATCTCTTCCTCCCGGTTGCCGTGACGGACCAGGAGGGCTCCCGCTGGGCGGTCAGTTACGACAGCCGTGGGAATGCTGTGGGCGTTACCGATCCGCTGGACGCGTCGAGCGAACTGACCTACGACGAACGGGGCCGCTTGATCCGGTCCGCCGACGCCCTCGGCGCCACCGTGTCGTACGAGCCGGCCGAAAACGGCCTGCCCGCAAAGGTGACCGACCCGTTGGGGAACGAAACTCGGTACGCGTATAACTGTTTTGGGCAGGTCAGCGAGGTGTGTGACCCTGTAGGCGGTAGGCAAGCCTACGGTTGGCGCGCGGACGGCATGCTCGAATGGCGCCGAGTTGCCGACGGTTCTACGGAACGGTGGACATACGACGCCGAAGGGAATGTACGGGAACACCATGACGCCGCGGGTGGTGTCACTCGTTACGCCCACGGTCCCTTCGATGTTCTGACGACGTACACCGATGCCAGCGGAAATGATCTGGCTTTCCATTACGACACCGAGCTGCGCTTGACGAAGGTCGTCAATGCGGTCGGCTGCGAATGGACGTACGAGTACGACGCCGCGGGCCGGGTCATCCGCGAGTCCGACTTCAACGGGCGCGCGGTGTCCTACCGGTATGACGAAGCCGGGCAGCTTGTCGAGCGCTGCAACGCGGCCGGGGAAGTCGTCCATTACGAGCACGATGCCCTCGGGAGGATCGTGCGGCAACACTCGGATGACGGGTCAACAACGTTTGCATACGACGCTGTAGGTCGTCTCGTCCATGCCAGGAACGCGGCGGCTGAGCTCCGTCTCGATCGTGACGGCCTCGGGCGCGTCCTTGCCGAAACCTGTAACGGCCACACTACGGTCAGCGTCTACGACCCCGTCGGACGCCGGACGAGCCGCCGGACGCCGAGCGGCGTGGTCAGCACATGGACATTCGACCGGAACGGTCGCTCCAGCGCACTGGAGATGGCCAACCGGGTGATGGCCTTCGACTATGACGCGGCGGGTCGTGAGGTGGCCCGTCAGGCCGGAAGCGGGTTCAAGAGCACGCAGCAGTGGGATCCGGCGCACCGGCTCGTGTCCCGGGTGCTCCAGGCGGCCTCGGGGCATCCTCAGCGTCGTGTCGACTACACCTATCGGCCCGACGGCTACCCGACGCAGATCGCCGATTCTGACACTGGCGTTCGCCGCTTCGACCTCGATGCGATCGGCCAGATCACCGGAATCAGCGGAATCACGGGATCTCAGGAGCGCGAGGCCTACACCTACGACGCCGCCGGGCGTATCAGCACCGCTCTCGAGCAGACGTCGTCTGGCGGCGATGTCGTGGAGCGTACTTACACAGGAACCCTGCTGCGATCTGCAGGGCGACGCCGATACGAATACGACGCGGAAGGGCGGGTAGTCCGGCGCAGTGTCAAACTCCTGTCAGGTGGCACCCGAAGCTGGCGGTACACCTGGAGTGCAGAGGGCCGGCTGACTGAAGTCACCACTCCCGACAACAGGCGCTGGGTCTACCTCTACGATCCGCTCGGCCGACGTATCGCCAAGGAATTGGTGTCGGAAAACGGTGAAACGGTGGTAGAGCGCGTCGATTTCTTCTGGGATGGATCGCAACTCGTAGAGCAGGTCAGCGACGGCCGGACGACCACGTGGGAATGGGAGCCCGATGATGACCGTCCTGTGAGCCAGTTGGATCACGACGACGTCGATTCTCGGTTCTACGCCATTGTCACCGACCTGGTCGGGTCGCCGACCCAGTTGGTCGACGAGAGCGGGCGCACCGCATGGCAGGCCTCGCGCACCTCGCTCTGGGGAGCCGCCAACCCCGGGAGTGGTGCTGGGGCCGACTGTCCTTTGAGGTTCCCCGGTCAGTATTTCGACGCCGAGACGGGTCTTCACTACAACCTGCACCGTTATTACGATCCTGAGGTCGGTCGCTATCAGAGTCCTGACCCGTTGGGCCTGGCGGCGGCTCCCGACCATCATGGGTATGTGTTCAACCCACTGGCCTGGGCGGATCCGCTCGGTCTGGCCCCGTGTAAGATCCTGGCGGACAATGACCTCATGGTGAAGGCGATGAGGGGCCATGCCGGCGCACTCGCCGAGATCCAGAACAAGACCGTGCACATCACTCCGAACCAGCTACGCGAGTTCCTCAACGTGACAAGCGGTTTGAACGCTCGCAGAGCATTTCTCAGGGCCAACGACATCAAGGTGATCGGTGGGGCCCAGGCTCGGCAGATCGCCTCGTCGCCGGCCTTCCAGGAGATGTTTGCCAAGGTCATGAAGGCTGGGCACTCTCGCGGTGACGCATCTCTGGTGGCCTTCGCGCATGCCTCGGGGATCGAAGGGGTCACCATGGAGAAGCGACTCTCCAACTATGTGATCCACACGCTACGTATGCCCAATGTGATCAGGAGAGTCATCTGATGAGTGCATACAACACACTGCGTGCAGTGGTCAGGTGTCCCCGCTGTTCCAGCGAAGCCGAGATGGAGATCGAGTTCAAGTTCGGTCTTCTGGATTTCCGTGACTACCGCCTCGGTGAACAGATCGACTGGGGAAATCGTGGTCTGCGGTCTCCCGCAAGTCGCCCGAAAGATGGGAATTTCTGCGGAGACGGGTACGTGGAATGCCCGGTTTGCGGCAAGGATTTCTGGGTTGACATTTGCGTGCAACACGACCTGATCGAGCGGGTTGACGTCGATCCGACGCGTCCGGGCTACATTTCCTGATGGGCCCGGCGTGAGCGGCGGCGCACGAGAGCCTGTTAGCCGGCACGGACGGGCTGCCCGGCAGTTGAGTTCGGTGGCATTTGGCGAAAAATCGCTGGCAATGCTGAGAGTCGTGGGTTGGACCGCGGGCCGTCGGGTGGACACGGAAGAGCTGGGGTATACGTTGCGGCTCTTGTGGAGCGGGTGCGGGTCATGGTCCTCGGCAGGTTGAAGCAGCATGGCGTCGAGGTGCAACTGGGCGACGCGCGACGGCCTGCTCGGCATGGACGACCCTGCCGAAGTCGACGCCGCGTTCGAGCGTGGTGAGCGGCACGTCGGCACGGCGGTCATCGGTCTCGTCCTCAATTGCGGCGACCTCGCCGTCGCGGCGCCACGCGTAGAGCGGGCGCTGCGCTCCGAAGACGTGACGACACGTCAATATGGCTTCACGGCCGCAGGTCACGCGGCGAGACTGTGCCACGGGCTCACCCCGGCCATCTACGACACCCTGCATGCAGAGGGCCCCGGCGGAATGGCGGAGGACGCCATCAGCGACGCCCTGACATACGTTCCTTTCCGCGAGATGCCGGGATGGCTCAAGTGGATCAGGGTGACCAGCTCGATCCGACGGTTCTTCGCTCGGCGCTGGATCCATGCGATCGAGGGCGTCGCGTCGGCTTGCGGAACCCTCAGGAACTTGCTGGCGAGACTGGCCGGAAAACGGCGTTCGGGGGGGTCGAGGCTGAGCTGGTACGAATTGCAGACGGGTGACGGTCTGCTCGGCATCGACGACCCTGCCGAAGTCGGCGCCGCCTTCGAACGGGGAAGAGCGGTACGTCGGCACAGCGGTTATAGGGCCGGTGCTGAACTGCGGCGATCTCGCGGTGGCGGCACCGCGGGTCGAGCGGGCCCAAGGTGCGGGAGCTCGGCTCGCCGGTCCGGGCGGACGCCGAGAGCAAGTTGGCGGCTAGCTCGGTGTGTTGGAACTATGGCTGACGAGTTGAGGGCGCCCGTGGAAGCGTCCTGACCTGTCATGGGGGGCATTGATGACCGACGTGGCCGGGCATGGCTGGTCCGCGTTGACGGATCGTGTGATGCGGACGGCCGGGTGGTACCCCGGCCGCGCGGTGCCCACCGCACACTGGGAAAACGCCCTATGCGAGCGCGGCGGCTTCGAGATCCACGAGGGCGCACGGCGATTCCTCACGGAATTCGGCGGGTTGAAGACCGACGAGTGGACCCCGGGCCCGATCATGCCCCAGTCGCCGTTCCGGTTCGATCCCCGCGTAGCCGAGACGGACAGCGAGACCATCGCCAGACTCAGCGAGGAAGCCGGAACCCACCTCTACCCCATCGGACAGGCCGACAGCGGTAACAGCTATCTGGCCATGGCACCGGACGGCTCCGTCCACATCGGCAAAGACAGCGTCGAGCCGCTCGCGGACACCGCCTACGAGGCGATTGAGAAGCTCGTCACGCAACGGCGTACCGAAGCCCCCCTGCCCTTCGTTCCGGCGGGTGACCACCTGGAACTTCCCCACACCTCCGACCATGAGCTGAGCGCCGAGATGGGGACACGGTGGTCCGCCGAAACCGACCGCGTGCTGCGGCTGGCCGGCTGGCACCCCGGCCGTTGGGTACCTACCGAGGAATGGGAACGCACCCTGCACGAGAGCGATGAAGGCTTCGAGATGCATGAGGCCGCGCGACGCTTCCTGAGCGAGTTCGGTGGTCTTGAGATCAACCAGAAGGGGCCGGGCAGGACGGCGGCCCGGTCACCGTTCCGCCTCGATCCCCTCGCGGCCCAATGGGATTACGAGATCTTCGAATTCCTCAGTGACGAGGCCGGAGCCTACCTCTACCCCATCGGTGAGCTCGATCACCGCAACCAGTACCTGGGCATGGCGCCGAACGGAGCGGTCTACGTCGGCATGGACAGCGTCGAACTGCTGGCGTGCACGCCTGATGAGGCTCTGGACAAGCTCGTTCTGGGAATCCGGTAGTGATCGAGTTCGCGTTCACGGTCGATGACGTCCCTCCGCCTTCTGGATTCGACCTGGGCCACATGGCGGTTCGGGGGGCCGAAGGAGAGGTCTCGTCCCGTGGGCACTCTCCGGATCAGGCCATGATGATCTATCTGTCGCTCTCTCACCTCCTGGACGGCGTGGGTTCACTGATCAGGACAGGACGGCCAGGGCGCTTCGAATTCGGCGCCGTCGACTCCTCGTTCGCCCTGACGTTCACGCTGACGAAGGGCGGGCGTCTGATGACGCGCTCCGACAAGACGGCCATCGGCGAATCGGACGCGGGCACGGTCGCTCACACCTTGTGGGCGGCAGCGAAGGAGTTCGCGGACAGGCATGTGGCGGAGCTCCCTGCCGACGACGCCGCGCGCAGCGATCTGGAGGCGTCGCTTACGGAATTCCGCGAGGTGAGTCGCCCGTCGCGGTCGGACGTCGCGGCGGTGGGTGACGGGAACCTGATCACCGCCCCGGAGCGGGAGCGTGACACGTGAGTCCGGAGTTCGTTCAGCGAGGCGGGTGGCGGGGGCGCTCGCCATGTTTCGGAGTGTGGTCGGGCTTGGCCATCCACAGCCTGTGGATGAGTGATGCTGTGGAGCGCGTGTCTCGTACGCGACTCCGGGCGACGGAGCACGGCTCCGGGAATTCGATGGCAGGATCTTCCTGGGCCTGGACACACTGGAAGGCGACGAGGACACCCCGGCGAGCTTCCGCGCCTCCAACTTCTACGTGGCGGCCGATCGTTGCTTCTGGGACATGCGGGACTGCGGGACGTGACGGAGTGGGAAACGTGGAGTCGTTGACGGAGGTCCGCGACCGGGGGGCGCTGGCCGCGCTTGTGGCGAGCGGGGTGCGGCCGAAGTACCTGATGTTCTGGGGGCACCGGCCGCAGCGGGACGGGGGCGTGGGGGCCGGGTGCCTGAGCCAGTGGTGGCCGTCCGCCTTCACCGTGGACGGGATGCGGTACCCGACCGCCGAGCACTGGATGATGGCGGGGAAGGCCCGGCTGTTCGGGGACGAGGCGAGCGCCGCGCGCATCCTCGCGGTGCAGCACCCCGGCGAGGCCAAGAAGCTGGGCCGCCTGGTCCGCGGCTTCGACGAGGAGACCTGGCTGCGGCACCGGTGGGAGCTGGTCGTCGCTGGGAACATCGCGAAGTTCGGCCAGGACCCGGCGCTGCGCGCCTACCTTCTGGGCACCGGCTCACGGGTGCTGGTCGAGGCCAGCCCGGTGGACCGGGTCTGGGGCATCGGGCTCGCCGCCGCCGACGAGCGGGCAGCGGATCCCGCACGCTGGGAGGGGCTCAACCTTCTGGGCTTCGCCCTCATGGAGGCCCGCGCCCGGCTGGCGCAGGCGTAACCGCCTGATCCGTACACGCGGTCCGCAGGGTGATCACCGGCTCGCCGCCACGTGCGTGTCAGCCGAACCCCCCTCCGGTGCCGCCTCCGCGCCGCCCTCGCCGAAGCGGGCCAGCGCCAGCGCCCCCGCGACGGCCAGGACGTAACCCGCGATCGCCAGGCCGGCCATGCCCTCGCGGGTGCGGTCGCCCAGGAACAGGACGCCCACGAGGGCGGGCCCGATCGTCTCGCCGATCACCATCCCCGCGGTTGCCGTGGTGACCGATCCGCGTTGCAGCGCGGTGGTCAGCAGGATGAACGCCGCACCGCCGCCCACCAGCACCGCGTACGTGGCCGGGTTGGCCAGTACATGGCCGAGGCTGAAGTCGGGGACCAGCCGGACGGCGACCGTCACGACGCCGAAGCCGAGGCCCGCGCCCAGGCCCAGGGCCGCGGCGCGGGCGCGTTCGGGGAGGCGGCCCGCCGCCGCGCCCGCCAGCAGGATCACGAACGCGGCACTCAGCGAACCCCACCGCAGCCCCGGCCCGCCCGAGCCGTGGCCCTCCGCGCCCGAGGCCGCCGCCAGCGCGCCGAGGCCCACGCAGACCACCGCGACCGCGCCCCACTCCGCGCGGCCCAGCCGGGCCTTCAGCACCCACGCGGCCACCATGGCGGTCACCGCGAGACTCGACGCGAGAGCCGCGCCGACCGTGTAGATCGGCACCGACCGCAGAGCCACCAGTTCCAGGCCGAACCCGGCCGCGTCCAGCGCGAGCCCCAGCACGTACCAGCCCTGGCGCACCGCTCGTACCAGCAGCCCCACATCGACGCCGCCCGCGTCCTCTCCGGAGGAGGCGCGGCGGGCGGCGACGGCCTGGAAGACGGAGGCCGTGCCGAAGCAGACGGCGGAGCCGAGGGCGCAGATCAGTCCGAGAATCACCCTGTGGACTCTACGGCCCCGCACAGGCCGCTCGCCGTCCCGCTCGTCATCGCGTCGCTGTCCCGCTCATCGGCCCGCTCGTCGTCGCGCTCGTCGTCTGGTCTCGCCCGCCTTCCGCTCGCGGTCCCCTTTGTCACAGACGGGTCGTGGGAACGTCGCGGGTTCGTCGCGAGTCCGTCCCGACGGCGTCACCACACCGTCCTGACGCCGTCCCCGCCCGGTCGCGGCGGTGCCCGCGCAGGCCGTTCCCACCGGGGCCCGCGGCCCCGGCCGGGCCCTCGGGTGAGCGCGGGTTCACTGTCAGTGGCCCGTGCCATGCTGTTTACCAGCGACAACACGCAGGCACACAACGGGTAGGAGTGCAGCAGCGGAATGGCAGTGACAGGGCGGGCACGGACCTGGATGACGTTGGTCTGGGATCGATTCGACGCCTCCGACCCCGGGCTGCTGCGGCTGATGGCCGGGCTGCGCACGGTCGGGTCGATCGCCCTGACGCTCGTGGTGCTCGGACTCATCCACACCCCGGTCAACCATCTGGTGGCCGGCGCGATGGCGGCCATGGTCGCCACGTTCGCGATCAGCGAGCGGCAGGTGCGCGGCCAGGCGATCACCCTGGCGCTCGGCTGGCTCACGGCCCTGGCCGCGATGTCGCTGGGTACGCTGCTCAACTCCCGTGTCATCGAGGGCGACCTGTTCTTCGTCGCGCTCATCGCCTGCGCGGTCTACGTGCGCCGCTTCGGCGACCGGGGGACCGCGCTGGGCATGATCGGCTTCCAGGTCTACTTCATCTCGCTCTTCGTCCACGCGCGCCCCTCCGGTCTGCCGGCGCTGTACCTGACGCTGACCGTGGCGTTCGCCTGCGCTGCGGCGGTGCGGTTCGCGGTCGTACCGGCGACGCCCGAGGCCACCCTGTCCCGGTTGCGGCGGGCGTTCCGGGCGCGGTTGGCGCAGCTGGTGGAGACGCAGCGGCAACTGCTGGACGCCGAGCCCGAGCGGGTCGACAAGGTCCTCGACGAGCTGCGGCGGCAGACCGCACGGCTGCACGAGTGCGCCCTGATGATCCAGGGGCGCCTGGAGGACGGCACCCGCGACCCGGCGACCGCCGCTCTGGTGCAGCGCCGCATCGCCGACGCCGAGATCGCCGCGGAACGGCTGGGGGTGCTGCTGCTCAAGGCGCGGGCCTACGAGGGGGCCGACACGCTCACCCTGCACCTGCCGGACGCGCCGCTGCCCGACGTCACGGCCGCCCCGCGTACCGAGGACGAGGCGATCCGGCTGCTCCGCCGGGACCTGGGCGCGCTGCACCTGCTGATCACACGGCTCGCCCCGGAGGACCGCGGCACCGGCGTCACCGTCCTGCGCAACCGGCTGCTCGGCTACCGCGACGAGGAGAAGCTGCCGCGCGCCTCGCTCGCCGTGCAGGACGCGTTCCGGGGCATCGGCGAGGCCGCCCGAGCCGTGCTCGGCCTGCGGCTGGCGCTGGACGGGCCGCAGGACGAGTCGGACGACACGCCCGAGACGACCCGTTCCCGTGAGGAGTTCGAGGCCGAGGACGTCTCGATCGCCCGCGAGGAGGAGCCCGAGGAGGAGCCGACCGGCCTGCGGCGGCCCACGACCCGGGCCGCCCTCCAGGTGGGGGTCGGCTCCGCGCTGGCCATCGTCGGCGGCGAGTTCCTCTCCAGCCAGCGCTGGTACTGGGCGGTGCTGACCTGCTGGGTCGTGTTCATCAACACCTCCTCCACCGGTGAGATCCTGGTCAAGAGCTACCGGCGGCTGCTGGGCACGGTCGCCGGGGTCGTCGCCGGTGTCCTGCTCGCCGGGCTCGTCGGCCACCACACCTGGACGGCGTTCGCGCTCGCCCTGCTGTGCGTCTTCGGGATGTTCTTCACCGCGCCGCTCTCCTACGCGCTGATGTCCTTCTTCGTCACCGCGATGCTCGGCCTGCTCTACACCCTGCTGAACACCTACAGCCTGGCAGTGCTGGTGCTGCGCATCGAGGAGACCGCGCTGGGCGCCGCCTGCGGGATCATCGCCGCCCTCCTCGTGCTGCCGGTCCGCACCCACCATCACACCGACCAGCAGCTTCGCGAGGTGCTCGGGCGGCTCAGGGACGTCGTCTCGGCGGCCGTCGAGCAGCTCAGCGGCGGCCCCGCCGTCGATCTGCTCGACATGGCCCGCGAGTTGGACACCGCGCTGGACAATCTGCGCAAATCCACCCGGCCATTGACCCACCCCATCACTCCGCTGCGAGTCCGGCGGCGCACCGCCCGCTACCTGGTCGCGCTGTTGGAGACCGACGCGTACCACGCCCGTTCCCTGGCGGCCACGGCCGAACTCGTCCCGTTCAGCAAGCGGATCGCCGCCGATCCGCGACTGAAGCGGGCCGGTGAGCGCATCGCCCGCAACCTGGACGTCCTCATCGCGCATCTTGAGGACGAACACGCCGGGAGCGAAGTCGAGTCCGGCGCGAGCATCGCCGCCATGCTGGAGGGCGGCGGCCCCGAAGGGCTGCGACCCGGGACCGTCACCTTCCGCGTCCTGCGTCATCTGCAGCGCCTCGACGAAGGCGTCACGGGCCTCGCCCGCCCCCTGGGCGTTCCGGTCTCCGACGGGCGCACGAAGAAGAAGACCGCCGCGTAGCGCGCAGCCGGGCGTTCGCCCCGCCGACCTGGTCGGCGAGTTCACCACGGTGGCCTGCGGCGGGGTGCCGGGGGAGGGTGTTCGCCACGGTGGCGTTCGGCGAAAGTCGACGTGACGGTGTTCGCCATGGTGGGGTTCGGCGGACCCCTTCCGCCGCCACGGTCTTGCGCGGCACCGGGGCGGGCGCGCCCCGCCGTACGCCTCCGGGCCGGGAGGCCCCTTCCCCCGGCCCGGCTGCCGCCTCCGGCGTGCCCTACGCCTCCAGGACCTCGCGCAGCTGCCCGAGACCCCAGTCCAGGTCCTCCTTGGAGATCACCAGCGGCGGCGCGATGCGGATGGTGCTGCCGTGGGTGTCCTTCACCAGGACGCCGCGTTCCATCAGCTGCTCGGAGACCTCGCGCCCGGTGCCGTGGCCCGGGGAGATGTCCACGCCGGCCCACAGGCCCCGGCCGCGTACCGCGTCGACCGCGCCGCCGCCGACCAGCGCGCCGAGCTCGGCGTGCAGGTGGTCGCCCAACTCGGTTGCGTGCTGCTGGAATTCGCCGGTCCGCAGCATCGCGATGACCTCCAGGGCGACCGCGCAGGCGAGCGGGTTGCCGCCGAAGGTCGAGCCGTGCTCGCCGGGGCGGAAGACTCCGAGGACCGCGTTGGAGGAGACGACCGCGGAGACCGGGACCACGCCGCCGCCGAGCGCCTTGCCGAGGACGTACATGTCCGGCACCACGCCTTCGTGTTCGCAGGCGAAGGTCTTGCCGGTGCGGCCCAGCCCGGACTGGATCTCGTCGGCGATGAAGAGCACGTTCCGCTCGGCGGTTATCCGGCGCACCCCCGCCAGGTAGCCGGGCGGCGGCACCAGCACGCCGGCCTCGCCCTGTATCGGCTCCAGCAGCACGGCCACCGTCTCGTCGTCCACCGCCTCCTCCAGAGCGGCCAGATCGCCGTAGGGAACGACCGTGAAGCCGGGCATGTACGGGCCGAAGTCGGCGCGGGCCTCGGGGTCGGTGGAGAAGCTGATGATGGTGGTGGTGCGGCCGTGGAAGTTGTCGGCGGCGACGACGATCTTTGCGCGTCCGTCGGGGACGCCCTTGACCCGGTACCCCCACTTGCGGGCGGTCTTGACCGCCGTCTCCACGGCCTCGGCGCCGGTGTTCATCGGCAGGACCGCCTCCATGCCGCACAACTCGGCCAGCTGCGTACAGAATGCGGCGAACCGGTCGTGGTGGAAGGCGCGCGAGGTGAGCGTGACACGTTCCAACTGCGCCTTGGCCGCGTCGATCAGGCGGCGGTTGCGGTGGCCGAAGTTGAGGGCGGAGTAGCCGGCGAGCATGTCGAGGTAGCGGCGGCCTTCGACGTCGGTCATCCAGGCGCCCTCGGCGGTCGCGACGACGACCGGCAGAGGATGGTAGTTGTGCGCGCTGTGGGCGTCGGCCGCCCTGATCAGCTCTGCGGAGGTCGGCTCTGCGGGCGTGGACTGGATGGTCACCGGGCGCTCCGATTCTCGTGGCGGTTCTCGTGGCAGTCTCGTACAGCGGGAAATCCCCTGCGGGGCTCGCGGGGGAATTTCCTGCGGTGGGCGTATCGGATGCCTCTTTCTATCGTTGCGCGCCCTATTCGTGAAGGGACCTTCCACCAGGTGGGCACCGGTAGGGTGGGGTACGCGCACCGCGACTGGCGTGCGGGGAAGCGACCCCGAGGAAGCGGTGTGCGGCCGCCCTGCGAGGGCGTGCCGAGCCGAGGCGGAGGTTGGAGTCGCCCCGAGGACTCCAGTCCATTTGCGACTGGCGTCCCGCGAGGGGCGGTACCCGGCCGCAGCCGAGGCGAGGCGGAGCCCGACCGTCAAGCAGCCCACCACGAGGTGCCGCCCGCCTGGGTACCCCGGGTCCAGACACGACGCACAGCGACGACGACCCGGAGGAACAACGCCATGCCGCTGCCGCTCGACCACCCCGCCCTGTCCGCCACGGACCCCGAGATCGCCGCCCTCGTCGGCGCCGAGGAGCACCTCCAGGCGGAGACCCTGCGCCTGATCCCGTCGGAGAACTACGTCTCGCAGGCGGTGCTGGAGGCCACCGGCACCGTGCTGACCAACAAGTACAGCGAGGGGTACCCCGGCCGCCGCTACTACGAGGGCCAGCAGAACATCGACCCCATCGAGCGGCTCGCGGCCGACCGCGCCAAGGCCCTGTTCGGCGTCGAGCACGCCAACGTACAGCCGTACTCCGGATCACCCGCCAACCTCG
>CAYNNX010000193.1:0-2032 GCA_964398515.1 uncultured Streptantibioticus sp.
CGTCGCCAAGTACAACCAGCTGCTGCGGATCGAGGAGCTGCTCGGCGACGCCGCCGTCTACGCGGGCCGCAGCGCCTTCCCGCGGTTCAGGGCCTGACGCCCTTCGCCGTGTCCCCGCACCCGGTCCCGTACCGTGTGCGGGGACACGCGCACGCAGGCCGAGCGAGGGGAGACGGCGTGGCGGCGGATCGGTTCTCCACCGCGGTGCGGCTCAAGGCGCTGGGCCAGCAGGCGCAGGCCCGCGTCTACCGGGCGACCGGGCGGGCGCAGCGCCGCGGCAAGCTCACCGGCCGGGCCGCGCTACTCGCCCTCACCGTCTGTGCGCTTGTCGTGGCGCTCGCCTATCCGACGCGCCAGTACGTGGCCCAGCGGTCGCAGATCGCCCAGCAGCGCAAGCTGGCCCAGCAGGCCCGGGACCGCGTGGAGCAGCTGCGCGAGGAGAAGGCCCGCTGGTCCGACCCCGAGTACGTCAAGGCGCACGCGCGCGAGCACCTGCACTTCGTCATGCCCGGGGAGACCGGCTGGACGATGCCCGGCCAGCAGGGCCCCGACCCTGCCAGGAACGCCACCGGCTCCGCCGCCCCCGCCGACCGTCCCTGGTACGACAATGTGTGGGACAGCGTGGACTCCTCCGACGCCCGCCGCTGAGCGCCTCCGCCGGGAAGCGACGGCCGCGGCCGTCTCCGCTGCCCGCGGCCGCGACCTGCGACCGGGCGGCCGCCCCCATCCCAGATCCTCCGACGAGAAAGCGCCGACGAGAAAAGCGTCATGGAAAACCCTCCGCCCCGCACCGAGCCCACCCCGCCCACCGAGGCCGACGTCGCCGCGATCGGCGAGCAGCTCGGCCGCGTGCCGCGGGGCCTGCGGGCCATCGCGCACCGCTGCCCCTGCGGGCTGCCGGACGTCGTAGAGACCGCGCCCAGGCTGGAGGACGGCACACCGTTCCCGACCCTGTACTACCTGACGTGCCCGCGCGCCGCCTCCGCCATCGGGACGCTGGAGGCCGAGGGCGTGATGAAGGAGATGACGGCCCGGCTCGCCGAGGACGAGGAGCTGGCCGCCGCGTACCGGGCCGCGCACGAGGACTACATCGCCCGCCGCGACGCGATCGAGGTGCTGGAGAACTTCCCCAGCGCCGGCGGCATGCCGGACCGGGTCAAGTGCCTGCACGTGCTCGTCGGCCACTCGCTGGCCGCGGGCCCCGGGGTCAACCCGCTGGGTGACGAGGCGCTCGCCATGCTGCCCGAGTGGTGGCGCAAGGGACCGTGCGTGTGCGCGGGCGGCGCGGGGGAAGCGGACGGCGCCGCGGAAGCGGACCGCGACGCGGAAGCGGACGACCGAGAAGGAGGAGCCGAATGACCAGGGTGGCCGCCGTCGACTGCGGTACGAACTCCATCCGCCTGCTCGTCGCGGACGCGAACCCGGCGACCGGCGAGCTCAAGGAGCTGGACCGCCGGATGGAGATCGTCCGCCTCGGCCAGGACGTCGACCGCACCGGGCGGCTCGCCCCCGAGGCGCTGGAGCGCACGTTCGCCGCCTGCCGGCAGTACGCCGAGGTGATCAGGGAACTGGGTGCGGAACGGCTGCGTTTCGTGGCGACCTCCGCCTCCCGGGACGCGCGGAACCGGGACGACTTCGTCCGCGGTGTCGTGGAGATCCTGGGCGTGGAGCCCGAGGTGATCAGCGGGGACCTGGAGGCGGAGTTCTCCTTCACCGGCGCCACCAAGGAGCTCATGGGCCGTAAGGACATGCCGACGCCGTACCTGGTGGTGGACATCGGCGGCGGCTCGACGGAGTTCGTCGTCGGCGACGGCCATGCCCACCCGTCTCCCTCCTCCGTTGAGGGCGGTGGCGGGCGACCGGAGGGAGCTCCGCGCCGCAGTCACTTTCTCGCGGCGCGCAGCGTGGACGTCGGCTGCGTGCGGATGACCGAGCGGCACCTGGTGCGCGACGGCAGGGTCACCGACCCGCCGACCGCCGAGCAGATCGCGGCGATCAGGGCCGACGTGGAGGCCGCCCTCGACCTGGTCGC
>CAYNNX010000193.1:2042-13035 GCA_964398515.1 uncultured Streptantibioticus sp.
GCCGAGACCGTTCCGCTGCACGAGGCGCGCACCCTGGTCGGGCTGGCCGGCTCGGTGACCACGGTTGCCGCGATCGCGCTGGGGCTCGACGAGTACGACTCCGTCGCCATCCACCACTCACGCCTGACGCTCGAGCAGGTGCGGGAGATCACCGGGCGCCTGCTCGCCGCCACCCACGCCGAGCGCGCGGCGATCCCGGTGATGCATCCGGGCCGGGTCGACGTGATCGGCGCCGGCGCCCTCGTCCTGCTGACGATCATGGAACGGATCGGCGCCGGGCAGGTCGTGGTGAGCGAGCACGACATCCTCGACGGCATCGCGTGGTCGATCGCCTGAGCGGTCTCCCGCGACCCGCCTGAGCAGGGCGAAAGCGGGCTTCTGAGCGGGGCGGGTGCGCACCTGAGCGGGCATCCGGGGGTGTCCGCGGCCGCCTCTCCAACGAGGTTCGTGAATTTCTTCACATGAACGGGAGGGGTTGAAGGAGGCTTTGGGCGGCGCGGAGTTGGGGTTCCGGGGCCTTGGCGCGCCCCCGCCGTGTTGCCGCGGTGTTTCCCCGCCGCCGCGGACCCGTCGATTCCCCTTCTCCGCAGGACGATCGTGGCTGCTCACAGGGGTGGCTCAACGGCCCGGGGGGAACGGGGGTTCCCCATGACGGCTGTGGCGTCGATCACGAAATCGCGCAGTGTAGCAGAGGGTCCTCCGTACCTTGTGAAGGGGCTCACGAGGTACCCCTTCCGGCGTGCTGGATACTCAATGCATGAGCACCACGGAGCGTCCACGGATCCTCGTAGTAGGCGGCGGTTATGTCGGCCTGTACGCGGCGCGCCGCATCCTGAAGAAGATGCGGTACGGCGAGGCGACCGTCACGGTCGTCGACCCCCGTTCGTACATGACGTACCAGCCCTTCCTTCCCGAAACCGCCGCGGGAAGCATCTCTCCGCGCCACGTCGTGGTTCCGCTGCGACGCGTGCTGCCCAAGGCCGAGGTCCTCACCGGCCGCGTCGCCTCGATCGACCAGGACCGCAAGGTCGCCGTCATCGAGCCGATCGTGGGCGAGGACTACGAACTCCCCTTCGACTACCTCGTCGTCGCGCTGGGCGCGGTCTCCCGTACCTTCCCGATCCCCGGCCTCGCCGAGCACGGCATCGGCATGAAGGGCGTCGAGGAAGCCGTCGACCTGCGCAACCACGTGCTGGAGCAGCTCGACCTGGCCGACTCCACCACCGATGAGCAGGTCCGCCGCAAGGCGCTGACCTTCGTCTTCGTCGGCGGCGGCTTCGCCGGTGCGGAGACCATCGGCGAGGTCGAGGACATGGCCCGCGACGCGTGCAAGTACTACACGAACGTCAAGCGCGAGGACATGCGGTTCATCCTCGTCGAGGCCGCCAACCGCATCCTCCCCGAGGTCGGCCCGGAGCTCGGCAAGTGGGGCCTTGAGCACCTGCGCGAGCGCGGCATCGAGATCTACCTCGAGACCTCCATGAAGTCCTGCGTGAACAAGCACGTGGTGCTCGCCAACGGACTCGAGGTCGACGCCTCGACGATCGTGTGGACCGCGGGCGTCAAGCCCAACCCGGCACTGGCCGAGTTCGGTCTGCCGCTCGGTCCGCGCGGCCACGTCGACACCGAGCCCACCCTCCAGGTCAAGGGCATGGACTACGTGTGGGCGGCCGGCGACAACGCCCAGGTCCCGGACCTGGCGGCCGGCGAGGGCGCCTGGTGCCCGCCCAACGCCCAGCACGCGCTGCGCCAGGCCAAGGTGCTCGGCGACAACGTGGTCTCCGGGATGCGCGGCTTCCCGCAGCACGAGTACAAGCACAAGAACATGGGCGCGGTCGCCGGACTCGGCATGCACAAGGGCGTCGCCCTGCTCTTCGGCAAGATCAAGCTCAAGGGCCGCCTCGCCTGGTACTGCCACCGCGGCTACCACGGCATGGCCGTGCCGACGTTCAACCGCAAGTTCCGGGTGCTCGCCGACTGGACGCTCGCGACGTTCCTCAAGCGCGACGTCGTCTCGCTCGGTGCGCTGGAGAACCCGCGCGAGGAGTTCTACGAGGCGGCGGCTCCCGTGACCGCCGCGGCCGCGGCCAAGGCCGCCAAGGAGGCCGAGGGAGAGAAGGCCAAGGCCTCCTGAGCCGCCGGTCCGGCTTGCGGACCGTGAACGTTTCGACGCCGAGGGCGTCCGCCATCCGTGGGGCGGGCGCCCTCGGCGCGTTCACCGGCAGCGTGGTGGGGTAACTGGGGATCCGGGACTACACAAACCGGTCGGAACTGTTTTCGCGGGGGGCCCCCGCGGGGCAGGGGCGCAAGGACCTTGCTGGTTGACACACCATCACGGAGGTTTGCACCATGGCCGACGCAGCCTGGCGGCTTGCCGCGCTCGCCGAGGGAGCCCTGAGGGCCCCCATCCCCGTACGTGTCCGCGCCTGGGACGGCAGTGAGGCGGGCCCGCCCGGCGCGCCGGTCCTGATCGTGCGCAGCCGCCGAGCGCTGCGCCGACTGCTGTGGAAACCCGGCGAGTTGGGGCTCGCCCGGGCGTGGGTGGCCGGCGAGATCCAGATCGAGGGCGATCTGTACGAGGCGCTGTCGCGGCTGTCCGGGCTGATCTGGGAGCGCGTCGAGCGTTCCGCCTCCGGCGGGCTCACAGCGCTGCGGGCGTTGCGGGATCCGGCCGTCCGCGGCCTCGCCCGTGAGGCGCTCGCCCTCGCCGGGCCCGGTCTGCCGCCGCTGCCGCCCGCCGAGGAGGCCGTCCGCCGCCGCGGCCCGCGCCACAGCCTGCGCCGAGACCGCCGCGCCATCAGCCACCACTACGACGTGGGCAACGACTTCTACGAGCACGTGCTGGGCCCGTCGATGGTCTACTCGTGCGCGTACTGGCGCGATCCCGCGTGGACGCTGGAGGAGGCGCAGACGGCCAAACTCGACCTGGTCTGCCGCAAGTTGGCGCTCACCGAGGGGCAGCGCCTGCTCGACGTAGGCTGCGGCTGGGGCTCGATGGTGCTGCACGCGGCGCGTGAGTACGGCGTGCGGGCGGTCGGCGTCACCCTCTCCACCGAGCAGGCCACTTACGCCCGCAAGCGCGTCGCCGAAGCGGGGCTCGCCGACCGCGTCGAGATCCGGGTGCAGGACTACCGCGAGGTCACGGACGGCCCCTACGACGCCGTCTCCTCGATCGGCATGGCCGAACACGTCGGCTCGGAGCAGTACCGCGCCTACGCGCAGGCGCTGTTCGCCCTGCTGGGCCCGCAGGGCCGGCTTCTCAACCACCAGATCGCGCGGCGCCCGGCGGAGCGGGAGGAGGCGTACCGGGTGGACGAGTTCATCGACCGCTACGTCTTCCCCGACGGGGAGCTCGCGCCCCTGGGGACGACGGTCGGCCTGCTCGAACAGGCGGGCTTCGAGGTGCGGGACGTCGAGGCGCTGCGGGAGCACTACGCGTTGACGCTGCGCTGCTGGGTGCGGAATCTGGAGCGCGACTGGCAGGAGGCGGTCCGGCTCACCTCACCCGGGCGCGCCCGGGTCTGGCGTCTGTACATGGCCGCGTCGGCGCTGGCGTTCGAGCGCAACCGGATCGGGGTGAACCAGATCCTGGCGGTCCGCCCGGCCTCCGGGGGCGCGTCGGGACTCCCGCGCACCCGCGACTGGCTCACGTAAGGCCTTCGGCCCGAACCCGGGATGAGGCGTTCCCGGCCGGCCGTCAGCGCCGACCCCGGGTTCGGGCTCCGCCGGGGTGAGCCGTCTGCCCCGCCTTCCCCCCACGAGTCGGAGCGCGGCCCCGACGCGAAGGCGGCCGGTCGACAGCCCGGACCCGCGAACCCGGCGACGGGGGGAGGGAGGGCAATCGGCCGGCGGTGACCACCGCACCCGGGATCGGGCGACCCCGGAGGCGATCGGGGCCGGGCGGGCACGCCCGATCCCGGGATCGGGCCGGCGGCTCACCCCGGCGGAGCGCGATCCCGGGATCGTGGCGAACGGCTTACCCCACCGGAGCGCTACTCCGTTTTGATCGCCTCCAGGACGTCGAGCCTCGACGCGCGACGCGCCGGCCACACCGCCGCCAGGATTCCGACGAGCGCGGCCAGGGCGAGGAAGACCGCGATGCGGGCCCACGGCAGCACCATCGCGTACCCCTGGAGGTCGGAGCTGATCGTGGAGCCGGTGGCCCAGGCGATGAACAGGCCCAGCACCACACCGGTGGCCGCGCCGAACATCGAGATCAGTACCGCCTCGACGCGGATCATGCTCCTGACGCTGCGCCGGTCGAGGCCGATCGCCCGCAGCATGCCGATCTCGCGGCGGCGTTCGAAGACGGACATCGCCAGGGTGTTGACCACCCCGAGCACGGCGATGATCAGGGACATGCCCAGCAGCCCGTACAGGATGGAGAGCAGCGTGTTGACCAGGCCGCCGAAGGCGTCGCGGATGGCCTGGCGGTCCATCACGGAGACGGCGGGGTTGTCGCCGAGGCCGTCGGTGATGGCCTGGGCGGTTTTGGCGTCGGCCCCGCCGGCGGTCTTCACCAGCACCTGCGGGACCTCGGGCCTGTCGATGTGCGGGTCGAGCATCCGGTCGGACATCACGACGGGGGAGAGCACCATGTTGTCCTGGAAGGTGCCGCCGACGGTGACCTCGCCCTTGGTCCCGTCGGGGTAGCTCGCCTGGACCGCGTCGCCCACCTGCCAGCCTCGGCTGGCGGCGGTCTTGGCGTCGACCAGGATCTTGCCCTGCGCCAGCGCCGAGCGCGAACCGCTGGTCATCGTGATCCGCACGGTCTGCGCCAGGCCCTTCGGGTCGGCCGCCGTCACGGCCGAGAAGTGGCCGTCGATGTCGAAGTAGGCCGACTCCAGCGCGGTCGCCGCGGTCACCCCGGGAACCTTGGAGATCTCGTCGGCGACCGAGCCGTCCAGCGGCATGCCGTTGGCCATCCGGACCATGTAGTCGGCGGAGAGGTTGTCCACCGTGGCCTTGTCGACCGTGCGGCCGATCGAGACGCCGAGCACCGACAGCCCGGTGATCAGGGTGAGCCCGATCGCCAGCGCCGAGGCGGTCGCGGCGGTACGGCGCGGGTTGCGGCGGGCGTTGCGGGCGGCCAGATCGCCCGAGACGCCGAACAGCCGTCCCAGCAGGGGCCGTACGGCCGCGATCACCGGCTGGGACAGCAGCGGGGTGAGGATGATCACGCCGACCAGCAGCGGCGCCGAACCGCCCGCCACCATGCCCCAGCTGTTGCTCGCGGTGGCCGCGACGATCAGGGCGGCACCGGCCGCCGCGAAGACGCCGCCGACGATGTTGCGCACGAGCAGGGACTTGCCCGGCGCGGGCAGGTCGGCGTTGCTCATCGCGGCGACCGGGGCGACCAACGAGGCCCGGACCGCGGGTATCAGAGCCGCGAGCACGGTCACCAGCACGCCCACCGCGAACGCGGTGACCACCGCCGTGGGCGCCACCACCAGCGGTCCGCCCGGCAGCTTGGAGCCGAACGAGCCCATCGCCGAGCGCAGCGCCGCCGCGATCCCGATCCCGGCGAGGAAGCCGGCGGCGGAGGCGATCACGCCCACGAGGGCCGCCTCGGTGAGCACCGAACGCTGGACCTGGCGGCGGCTCGCGCCGAGCGCCCGCAGCAGCGCGAGTTCCCTGGTGCGCTGGGCGACGAGCATGCTGAAGGTGTTGGCGATCAGGAAGACGCCGACGAACAGGGCGATGGCGGCGAACACCATGAGCGTCGTGCTGAGCGTGTCGAACCGCCGCTCGATGTCCTTGGCCTGCTGGTCCGCGAGTTGCTTGCCGGTCTGCGCGTCGGCACCGGTGCCCTTGGGCAGCAGGGGGACGACCTCGTCGAGGATCTTCTGCTGCGTGGCGCCCTTGGCCGCGGTGACGGTGACGTCCTTGTAGCGGCCGGGCGCCAGATACAGCTGCTGGGCGCTGGCGGTGTCGAAGAGCACCAGGGAGCCGCCCGCGCTGACCGAGCCGTCGTCGGTGGTGAAGATCCCGGTGACGGTGTAGGTCTTCACGGGCCCGTTGGTGGCGATGCGGGCCGGGTCGCCGACCTGGAAACCGCCCTTGGCCGCGGTGTCCTTGTCGAGCGCGACTTCCCCGGTGGCCGCCGGACCGCGGCCGGCGACGAAGTGGTAGCGGGGGTCCTTGCCGTCCTTGCCTGGGGCGAAGTCGGCGCCGGTGTTGGACCAGCCGTTGCCGATCAACTTCCCCTTGGCGTCGGCGACTCCGGCGAAGCCGTCGACGCGGCCGGTGGCCGAGGCGACGCCGGGCAGTTTGGCTATCTTGTCGACGGTGGCCTGGCTGAGGCCCTGCTGGCTGCGGCCCTTGTCATGCGCGCCGGAGTGCGGCCGGGCGGGTCCGGCGTCGGTGGTGATCGCGACGGCGACGTCGTCGTAGGACGTGGCCGACTGCTTCTTGTACGCGGTGCCGAGGGTGTCGGTGAACACGAGGGTGCCGGTGACGAACGCGACGCCGAGGAGTACGGCGAGCACGGTCATCAGCAGCCGGGCCTTGTGCGCCAGCACATTGCGCGTGGCGGTGCGGAACATGGTGTGGTCCTGGAGGTGCGGGGGGATGGGGCGGGGTCGTACGGCGCAACCGGTTCAGCTCGTGCGGCCCTTGGCGTCGAATCCCCTCATGCGTTCGAGCACGCCGTCGGCGGTGGGGTCCTGGAGTTCGTCGACGATGCGGCCGTCGGCGAGGAAGACGACCCGGTCCGAGTAGGACGCGGCGACGGGGTCGTGGGTGACCATCACGACGGTCTGGCCCAACTCGCGCACCGAGTTGCGAAGGAAGCCGAGGATCTCGGCACCCGACCGCGAATCGAGGTTACCCGTCGGTTCATCCGCGAAGATGATCTCCGGTCGGGCGGCGAGCGCACGGGCGACGGCCACGCGCTGCTGCTGCCCACCGGAGAGCTGCGCGGGCCGGTGGCTCAGCCGTCCGGACAGGCCGACGGTCTCGATGACGCGATCCAGCCACGCCTTGTCGGGCTTGCGGCCGGCGATGTCCATCGGCAGCGTGATGTTCTCCAGCGCGGTCAGGGTGGGCAGCAGGTTGAAGGCCTGGAAGACGAAGCCCACCTTGTCCCGGCGCAACCGCGTGAGCTGCTTGTCCTTCAGCGACGACAGCTCGGTTTCGCCTATCCGCGCGGAGCCCGAGGTGACCGAGTCCAGTCCCGCCATGCAGTGCATCAGCGTGGACTTGCCGGAGCCGGAGGGGCCCATGATGGCCGTGAACCGGCCCTTGCGGAACTCGACGCAGACGCTGTCCAGCGCCGTCACCCGGGTCTCGCCCTGCCCGTACACCTTGGTCAGGTCCGTGGCACGGGCGGCCACCGCCGCGGCTCCTTCGACGGTTCGATTGTCGGAGTGGGTGGTCGTGGTCACAGGCAGGGCTCCCTGTCATCGGTCGGTACGCGTCCTCCATCCTCCCTGTGCCCTGGGCCCGCGGAATCCGCCCCGGTCGTGGTTCTCGACACAGCCTTGGGTGGGAGGGGAGGCGGGCGGGTCATCCTCAGGTATGACGCCGGAAATGCGGGCCGGGCGACATGTTCCGACGTGCGTCGCAGGGCGCGGAGGCCCGACGGCGGTGTCGAATTCGCGTCATCCGAACATGGCCGGATCGGCGATCCGGCAGGACATCGCGCCATCGAGCGGGCCGGTGATCGAGCAAATCGGGGCAATCACCCGGTTCTGACGATCTATCAGGTCCCCGTAAAATCAGACAACATCGCCTGGTTCTTCACCTGTTCGGGGGGTGAATCGGGCTAGGCTCGTCGTGCCCTTGTGGAGCAACCCGCGTTGTGCGCGGGTGAGTTCCCATGCCCGGATGGTGGAATGCAGACACGGTGAGCTTAAACCTCACTGGCCTTCGGGTCGTGCCGGTTCGAATCCGGCTCCGGGCACTCCTTCGTCCGCGGTGGCGCCCCGCGGAGAAGGTCGTTCGAATTCTCGTCCATTCTTCAATCAAACGCTCTCCGGCCCCCGCCGCCCCCGCCGAACCCCCTCGCTGAACCGGACGCGTCTTGACGCCGTCCCCCCTGGTATGAGGGACCCATGGCGGGAAAGATCCTCCCCGAGTAGCAGACGAGGCCCTTTGCCGCCCGATTACGGTGGTGCGGAGCCGTGCCGCCCCAGGCCATGGAGGAGTGATATGAGGAGCAGCAACCCGGTCTTCACGCGGCGAGGGTTCAGCCGCGGCAACCCCTACGCGGGCTACGCCGGTTTCGGCCAGGCCGCGCCCCAGGACCTTACGCCCGAGCAACTGCAGCAGATGTACCAGGCGCCGCCCGCCGGACCGATGCAGACCGGCCGGATGACGATGGACGACGTCGTCGTGCGCACCGCCATGACGCTGGGCACGACGGTCGTCGGCGCCCTGCTGGCGTGGATCGCGCTCCCGGTGTCCGGCAAGAGCTACTCGATCGCGGTCGCCTCCGCGCTGGTGGCGTTCGTCCTGGCGATGGTGCAGTCGTTCCGGCGCACCCCGGTCCCCGCGCTGATCCTCGGGTACGCCGCCTTCGAGGGCGTCTTCCTCGGCGTGGTCAGCAAGATGTTCAACGAGGCCTGGTCCGGGGCCCCGCTGGAGGCGGTGCTCGGCACGATGGCGGTCTTCGCCGGGATGCTCGTCGCGTATCGGACCCGTCTCGTGCGGGTCACCGAGCGCTACTACCGGGTGGGCATGGGCATCGCGCTCGGCTTCCTGCTGCTGCTCCTGGCGAACTTCCTCGTCGCCGCCTTCGGCGGAGGTGCCGGGCTCGGCCTGCGCACCGGGGGCCTCGGCATCCTGGTGGGCATCGCGGGCGTGCTGATCGGAGCGTTCTTCCTGTCCCTGGACTTCAAGCAGATCGAGGACGGCATCCGCTACGGCGCCCCGCACAACGAGTCGTGGCTGGCCGCCTTCGGTCTCACCGTCTCCCTGGTCTGGATCTACATGGAGATGCTGCGCCTCATCTCCATCCTGCGCGACTGATCCCTCGACGTGCTGCGGGCCCCCAGGTGGCGCTGCCGCCGCTTCGGGGGCCCGTCGTCATGCCTCCCACCGTCGCCGTCCGGGCGGCGGGGAGGACCAGGGGGCGGGGGACGGGGCCAGGGTCAGCGCAGCTTCCGGGCGGCCCGGCGAAGGTCGTACTCGTGGACCAGGGCCTTGGCGTGGCCGTAGGAGAGCCCTTCGTGCTCCCGGCGGAGCCAGCTCACCTTCTCGTCGAAACTCAGGGCTGGGCCCTCGTCGAGGGCGCGAAGCCAGTCACCGATATCGCGGCCGGTGCACTGGGGGATGTGGGAGAGCAGGTTCCGGTGGGTCTCTTCGGAGAAGATCTGGGACATCGGCGCCTCCGGTTTCCGTTCCGTTACCCCACCGTGCCTGAGCCGCCAGGCGTTGGCAACCGTCCGGGACGTGCGGTAACGGCCGGGTGCCCGTATAAAGTCCCCTCCATGCTCGACTGCGCCCCCCTGCGAACCGCCGTGGACCGGCTCGCCGACAGGTTCCGCTCCCTGCCGCACAGCCGCCTGCGCGGCACCGCAGCGCGGGTCGGACTGGAGCTCGCCCGGGAGCTCGCGGTCGAGGCGCAGCGCCTCGAATTCCCCGGCAGGCAGCCGCGGTTGATGCCCGACGGCGGCGTGTTCGCGGTCGGCGACCAGATCGCGGTCGCCGGCCACGACCTGGCCCTCGCGCTGGAGGAGCACCCGGAGCGCACGGACGTGCTCGACGAGGCGCTGCGCCGGGTGGCGGCCGCCGCCGAGCGCGCGGGAATCTGACCTGAATCTCACCGGAATCTGCCCGGAATCCGACCGGGGGCTGCCCGGGAGCCGACCCGAAGCCGATCGGGACGTGATCCGGATGATGACCGGATCCGTGACCTGAACCGTTCGGCCCTGAACCCGCCCGCGGCGCCGGGGCGGGCACGCGTCACAGCGAGGCGACGACCCGGTCCGCGAGGACGTAGACGCTCTCCTCGCCGCACGAGAAGGTCAGGGCGAACGCTCCCGAGACGCCGGATCCGCCCAGCAGGACCGGGGCCTCGCCGCGGTCGAGGGCGGCGGCGAGCCGCTCGGCGGTCGCGCGGTGCCCCGGGGTCAGGCACAGCGTCGTACCGTCCGAAAAGACGTACAGGTCGAGCGTGCCCAGCGGCCCCGGGCGCACGTCCGCCAGCGGGGTGCCCGCCTCGGCCAGGGCGTCGAGCCGGGCCAGGGTCTCCTCGGGGTCGGCCACCGCGGGCACGGGGACGAAGTCCGGGTCGGAGGGGTGGCGGCGGGTCGCCGCGGCGGGTATCTCCGGGTCCAGCCCGGCCAGGTCCGACGGGCGCGGCACGAACGGCGACAGGTCGAGCTCGCCGTACTCGCCGTATTCGCTGTACTCCCCGCCCAGGGCGTCGAAGGCCGGCGCCTCGGCGGTCTCGCGCGCGTCCTGGGCCGCCCAGAAGGCCCGCGCCTCGGCCAGTTCCCGCTCCCGCTCGTCGGCGAGGGCCTCGGCGACCGCCATGCGGATCTCCTCGGTCGGCGGGACCGCCCGCGCGCCGGGGATCACCGGGTGGGCCGTCGCCGCCTGCGCGTGGTGCGCGGCGAGCTCCTGACGCAGCCCGTCGACCCGGCGCCGCAGGTCCCGGGCGAGGAACAGGGTGGCGGCGCCCATGGCCACGGCGACGGCCGTCACGGACAGCATGACGAGGGTCAGGGGAGTGATGGCGGTCACTGACGTTCTCCTGGCAGGCGGGCCCCGAGAGGGTCGGTGGCGTTTCCCATCACACTGTGCACCCAAACCATTGGCCCTCGCAGTGCGGAATGTCACGATATGGCGGACAGCCGAACCCGGGGTCGACGCCGCCGCACCCCTGTGACCTGCGCAAACGAAGCTCCCCCAAGCCAGATCACGGCTCGGGGGAGCTTCGGTTGCGATTCAGGTCACGTCGGACCGCCCAGCCCTCGCCTCAGCCGGCTCCGCCGCGCATCGGTTTCCGGTCGCGCTGGGCTTCCCTTCCGCTGCGGGCAGGTGCCGC
>CAYNNX010000194.1:0-13001 GCA_964398515.1 uncultured Streptantibioticus sp.
GCCGTGGTCGAGCCCGGCGAGGGCGTTCTTGTAACTCATGCCGCGCGCGAGGTTGAGCGCGTCCTCGACGGCCGCGTCGTCGCTCGCGTACGGGAAGAAGCGGGTGCCGCCCAGGGCAGGGCCCAGCGCGGTGGAGTGGATGGCGATGACGGCCTTCAGTCCGGTGGCGCGGTCCTGGCAGAGCACGACCTGCTCATGTCCCCCCTGCTCCGATCGGAACAGTTTGGAGACCACGGAATCTGTCTGACTTACGTCGGTCACGGTGGTGACTCCCGAGGTCGGTGAACGGGCCCTCCGGCGGGTAGGGAGGGCTGGTGAGCGAAAGCGTAGAGCCACCGGGACCCGCCGAACCACGTCGTGGCGTGGATCACCCCCGATGTGTGTGATCCGGATTCTCCGCCAAGGCCGCAGGGGCGGCAGACGAGCGCCGACGGGGCGTGGCACGATGCGCATACAGGCGGCGGAGCGGCGAGCCGACGAGCTTGCGGAGTGGGCGGCGATGCGTAGCGAGCCGGCCGCGGAGCGGGTGAGGAGGCGAGAGCGACCACAGGAGCACGAGGGAGCTGGAGTGGGCTTGTCAGCGGTGGCGGTCCCCTACACGTCGTATCTGCGCGTCTACGAGCCGCTCGCAGCCTTCCCCGAGCCGGAGCGCACGCACTGGAAGCGGTACGCGGCCTGCGGCCCGGCGCCCAGCGCCCAGGACGAGCTGCGGCAGTCGCTGGCCGGCCTGGTGCCGGTGCCGCCGATCGCGGTCCCGGTGCACGAGAGCCAAGACGCCTTCGTGGCCGAGGTGGACGGCGTCACGCACGTCTGCCCCTGGCGCACGCGGCTGCGCGGGTGGCTGGCGCTGGAGCAGCTGGCCGAGCAGTTCCCCACGCCGGTGCTGGACGCCGTGCTGCCTCCGGTGGTGCGGCGCCAGGCGGCGGCCGACTTCGAGCGGTGGCGGGCCGAGCACCCCGACGCCCGGCCGTGGATCCGCACCGCGACCTGGCACGTTCCGGTGCGCTGGTTCGCCCTCTTCGACGACACGGAGCGTACCTACGAACCCGGCGGCAGCCCGGATTCCTCCGGTGAAGGCGACCAGAAGCAGCGCACGGAACCCGTGCTGCGCTACCGCACGGCGATGGTGCAGGCGCGCCGGCGGGTGGCGCGGACGCTGCGCCTGCTGCGCGACACGCTGGAGGAGGGGCCGCTGATCGACGGCCTCGTGGACATCGGTCGCTGGCTGGAGGAGTTCCATCCGCGCTCGCTGGTGGAGCTGGACTACGGCGGGCTGGTGTACGCGATCCCGGAGAGCGGGCTGGCGGCCGACCGCAGCGCGGCGGAGGTGGCCGAGGGGCTGGCGGCGCTGCGGGAGGGCGACGGCGCCCGGGCCGGCGAGTCGTACGCGCGGCTGACCGAGCGATGGCGGCGGGTGCGGGAACTGCAGTTCGCCAGCTGAACGGCCGAGCGACCGAAGAGGCGGCCGACCCGGGCGGAAGTCGCGCGAAAGGGTGAGTACCCTTACCGAACGCTGATACCAAGGCCACGACCTTGCGGTCTCATTCCGGCCAATGTGTCAAGCGTGATGCAGAGCACATTTCCGGACCCTTGCCTCGATAGTCGCTGCTCGTGTCAAAATAGGACAACGGGTCCAGGAATGGCTCGTTCCGCCTGACAGTGGGTGGAATACCCGACATTGCTGCTCTTGAGGCGTCTGGGGTTACGTGATCGGTCTGTGACTGATCGTCACGCTCGCGTGACTGTCCGTTATGGCATGGTCCATCGGCTTCCGCCGAGCTTGAACACCTGAGAGGGCAATTCCATCGGTTTGGCCGACACGGCTGGACGGATGGTGTAGTTGTAGTGCCGAGGACAAGCCGTTCGTCCTATTACCGACTCGGCTCGCGTCCGCCATTTCGGGCAACGCGGGTCAAGGTGCAGAATTTAGAGGAAAGAACCGTGATGGTTCGGTTCTCCCGAGGAGGCCGCTCATGACCGCTCGCACCCCTGATGCCGAGCCGCTGCTGACCCCCGCTGAGGTCGCCACCATGTTCCGCGTTGACCCCAAGACGGTCACTCGCTGGGCCAAGGCCGGCAAGCTCACGTCCATCCGCACCCTGGGTGGCCACCGCCGCTACCGCGAGGCGGAGGTTCGGGCCCTGCTGGCGGGCATCCCGCAGCAGCGCGCCGAGAGCTGAAAGACCCCAGTTTCCGGGTGAGTCGGGTCCCCCAGCCCGGCCGCACCCCCGCAACACTTCCGGCCCCTGTCCCCAACAGGGGCTGACTCAGATCGCGTCGGACTCCGCCGGGTCCGGCGCGATCTTTGCGTCTGCGGGGCCGCACAGGGGGCGCACACGGGCGCACGCTGGGGCACGCGACAGGGGCACACGAGGGGGCGTTCCGGGGCTCATGGGACAGAGGTGCAATTGCACATATTAAATTGCCGGAAGCGATGACGGTCGGCGGTTCCCCTTCCCAGGGACGAGATTGCGTGACTCCTGTCACACGGCCCACTCTTGCCGACTCAAGCGACCCTGCGATAAAGAGGGTTGGCGGCGGCTCAACCCGCCACGCCGCCGGGCTCCTTGCTCTCGTAGGGCTCCTCGCTGCGCTCCATCGCCAGCCGCAGCAGCCGGTGGCACACGGGGCAGTGCCGGGTCAGATGGCCCCGGCCCGCGGCGGCCGCCAGATGTGCGCGCAGCAGTGCCCGCGTCGCCCGCCTCGCGCTCGAAGACATCGCCCCCACCCGCCTTCCGGCCCGCTGCCCTTCTGGAAGGGGTACCGGCCGCACACGGAGGGCGTCAAGACGGTACCCGGCGGTATCCACCGCACGGCGACGGGAATCAGCCCGCATCCCTTCGCGGAACCCGGGCCGCACACGACGAAGGCCCGCACCCCGAGGGGTACGGGCCTGCGGTCTCGGGCGCGGCCTCCGAGGCCCTGGACGCCACTGTGGCCCGCGTCTTCTGTGAGACGCGGGCCACATCACTGCGGTCCTGACGGGATTTGAACCCGCGGCCTCCACCTTGACAGGGTGGCGAGCACTCCAAACTGCTCCACAGGACCAGGCTTCGCGGGACCGGGGAACATTTCGGCTCTCCCGTCCGCTGCGAGCACGACTCTACAGCAGGTCAGGCCCCGCGGTCGAACCGGCTTCCGCGGGACCGGCCCGTCACGGCCACGCCGCGTCGATCGCCTTGAGGATCCGCTTGTCGGAGACCGGGTAGGCGGTGCCCAGGGAGTGGGCGAAGTAGCTGACCCGCAGCTCCTCCAGCATCCAGCGGATCTCCCGCACCTCGGCCGGCACCGGCCGGCCGGGCCCGAAGGCGGCCAGCAGCTCCTCGTACTCCGCCCGCATCTCGTGGACCTTCTCCATACGGCTGCGGTCGCGCTGGGCGCCGGTGGGCATCTGCTGCAGCCGGCGGTCGGCGGCCACCAGGTAGCGCAGCAGGTCCGGCAGCCGCCGGGTGCCCGCCGCGGTCACGAAACCGGGGTGGATCAGGGCCGCCAGCTGCTCCTTGACGTCAGCCAGGTTGGGGACGAGGGCCAGGCTCGTCGTGGCCTTCAGCCGCCGCTCGCACGCCTGCCAGGCCGCCAGCACCTGCTGGACCGAGGAGACGGTGGCCACCGTTGCGTCGGTGATGTCCGCGCGCACCGAGTCGAAGAGCTTGGCGTACCCCTCCTCGTCCCAGGCCGGGCCGCCGTGCGCCGCGATCAGCCGGTCGGCCGCGGCGGTCACGCAGTCGTCGAAGAGCGCCTGCACGCTGCCGTGCGGGCTGCGCGAGAGGGCGAGCTTGGCCTGGTTGCTCAGCTTGCCCTGGGCGAACTTGGCCGGATTGGACGGCAGGTTGAGCAGGATCAGCCGCCGCGTGCCGGCCCACATCGCCTGCGCCTGCTCGCCCTCGGTGTCGAAGAGCTTCACGGCCACCGAGGCGCCCTCGTCGACCAGCGCCGGATACGCCTTGACGGGCTGGCCGCCGCGCCGGGTGCTGAAGGTGCGCGGCAGCGTGCCGACCGTCCACGCGGTCAGCCCGCTGCGCTGCTCGATGCCGATCGAGCCCGCCGCCTTGGAGATCGCCTCGCGGGTGCGGGGCTTCAGCTTCAGCTTGAGCGCGTCGAGGTCCTTGTCCTCGGCGAGCTTGCGCCGCCGCTCGTCGGTCACCCGGAACGTCATCTTGAGGTGGTCGGGCACCTTGGCCCAGTCGAAGTCCTCCGGGTGCACCGCGGCGCCGCCCATCCGGTGCAGCTCGCGGGCGAGCGCGGCCGTCAGCGGCTCGGAGCCGGCGGCCGTGCGCCCCACCTTGTCGAGGAACGCCTTGGCGAAGTTGGGCGCCGGCACGTAGCTGCGGCGTATCGGCTTGGGCAGCGAGCGGATCAGCTCGGTCACCAGGTCCTCACGCAGCCCCGGGATCTGCCAGTCGAAGCCGTCGGGGGTGACCTGGTTGAGCACCTGGAGCGGGATGTGCACGGTCACGCCGTCGGCGTCGGCGCCCGGCTCGAACTGGTACGTCACCTTGAACTTCAGCGCGCCCTGCCGCCAGGAGTCCGGGTAGTCGGCCTTGGTGACCGCCTCCGCCGCCTCGTTGATCAGCATGGAGTGCTCGAAGTTGAGCAGCTCCGGCTCCTCCCGGCGCCTGTGCTTCCACCAGGAGTCGAAGTGGGCCCCGGAGACCACGTGCGCGGGGATCCGCGCGTCGTAGAAGTCGAAGAGCGCCTCGTCGTCCACGAGGATGTCGCGGCGCCGCGCCCGGTGCTCCAACTCCTCGACCTCGCCGAGGAGTTTGCGGTTGTCCTGGAAGAACTGGTGGTGGGTGCGCCAGTCGCCCTCGACGAGCGCGTTGCGGATGAACAGCTCGCGGGAGACCTCGGGGTCGATGCGCCCGTAGTTCACCTTGCGCTGGGCGACGATCGGCACGCCGTAGAGGGTGACGCGCTCGTAGGCCATCACCGCGGCCTGCTTCTGCTCCCAGTGCGGTTCGCTGTAGGTGCGCTTGAGCAGGTGCTGGGCGAGCGGCTCGATCCACTCGGGCTCGATACGGGCGTTGACCCGGGCCCACAGCCGGGAGGTCTCCACCAGCTCGGCCGACATGATCCAGCGCGGCGCCTTCTTGAACAGCGAAGAGCCGGGGAAGACCGCGAACTTGGCGCTGCGGGCGCCCAGGTACTCGTTCTTGTCCGTATCCTTCAGACCCACATGGGAGAGCAGCCCTGCCAGCAGCGCGGTGTGGATGTGCTGCGGATCGGCGTCGCGCTCGTTGACGTGGATGTCCATCGACTTCGCGACCGTGCGCAACTGGCTGTAGATGTCCTGCCATTCGCGTATCCGCAGGTAGTTGAGGTACTCGCTGCGGCACATGCGGCGGAACGCCGACGAGGACAGGGCCTTCTGCTGCTCGCGGATGTAGCGCCACAGGTTGAGGTAGGCGAGGAAGTCGCTGTTCTCGTCCTTGAAGCGGGCGTGGGCCTGGTCGGCCTGCTGCTGCTTGTCCGCGGGCCGCTCGCGCGGGTCCTGGATGGACAGGGCGGCGGCGATCACCATGACCTCGCGTACGCAGCCGTTGCGGTCGGCCTCCAGCACCATGCGGGCCAGCCGGGGGTCGACCGGGAGCTGGGCGAGCTTGCGCCCGAGCGGGGTGAGCCGCTTGCGGGGGTCCTTCTGCGCGGGGTCGAGCGCGCCGAGCTCCTCCAGCAGCTGGACGCCGTCCTTGATGTTGCGGCGATCCGGCGGATCGATGAAGGGGAACCTCTCGATGTCGCCGAGCCCGGCCGCGGTCATCTGGAGGATCACGGAGGCCAGATTGGTGCGCAGGATCTCGGCGTCGGTGAACTCCGGCCGGGTCAGGAAGTCGTCCTCGGGGTACAGCCGGATGCACACGCCGTCGGAGGTACGGCCGCAGCGGCCCTTGCGCTGGTTGGCGCTGGCCTGGCTGATCCGCTCGATCGGCAGCCGCTGGACCTTGGTGCGGTGGCTGTACCGGGAGATGCGGGCGGTGCCCGGATCGATGACGTACTTGATCCCGGGGACGGTCAGCGAGGTCTCGGCGACGTTGGTCGCCAGCACGATCCGCCGTCCCGTGTGCGGCTGGAAGACCCGGTGCTGCTCGGCGTGGGACAGGCGCGCGTACAGCGGCAGCACCTCGGTGAAGGGGAGGTTCTTCTTGTTGAGGGCGTCGGCGGTGTCGCGGATCTCCCGCTCGCCGGAGAGGAAGACCAGGATGTCGCCGGGGCCTTCGGCCTGGAGCTCGTCGACGGCGTCGCAGATCGCGGTGATCTGGTCCCGGTCGGGGTCCTGCGACCCCTCCTCCAGCAGCGGGCGGTAGCGAACCTCCACCGGGTACGTGCGGCCGCTCACCTCCACGATCGGCGCGTCGCCGAAGTGGCGGGAGAAGCGCTCGGGGTCGATGGTCGCCGAGGTGATGACGACCTTCAGATCCGGGCGGCGGGGGAGGAGCTGGGCGAGGTAGCCCAGCAGGAAGTCGATGTTGAGGCTGCGCTCGTGGGCCTCGTCGATGATGATCGTGTCGTAGGCGCGCAGCTCGCGGTCGGTCTGGATCTCGGCGAGCATGATGCCGTCGGTCATCAGCTTGACCAGCGTCGAGTCGCCGACCTGGTCGGTGAAGCGCACCTTCCAGCCGACGGCGTCCCCGAGGCGGGTGTCGAGCTCCTCGGCGATCCGCTCGGCGACCGTGCGGGCCGCGATCCGCCGCGGCTGGGTATGGCCGATCAGCCCCTTGACGCCCCGGCCGAGCTCCAGGCAGATCTTGGGGATCTGGGTCGTCTTGCCGGAGCCGGTCTCGCCCGCGACGATCACCACCTGGTGGTCGCGGATCGCCGCCAGGATGTCGTCCTTCTTCTGGCTGACCGGCAGGGCCTCGGGATAGGTGATCGCGGGCATCGAGGCACGGCGTGCCGCGATCGTGGCCTCTGCCTCCTCGATCCGCTCGGCGAGCTCGGCGAGTACGGCGGCACGGGCCTCCGGCTTGCGGATCTTGCGGAGGCCTTCGAGGCGGCGACCGAGATGCTGCTGGTCGCGCACGGTGAGTTCGGGCAGCCGCTCCAGCAGGGCGGCCAGGGCGGGGGCAGGCGCAGTGGACATACGGCTCCCAGGATCTCACCTGTGCCACGGCGCCAGCGAACGGCTTTCCGGCGAGAGCGCGGTGGCGGTCTTCCGGCGCTCTCCCGACGGTCTTCCGGCGGGAGCGCGGTGGCGTCGGTGGCGTCGGTGGCGGCTCGGCCGCGGCGGGTGACTGTGCGGGACCGGCGGCCGTGCGTGGCACCGTGGTCGGTCATGCCGTGTCCGCAATGCCCACTTATGGTGACGGCATGGCTGCGGAACGGGAAGGAAGGCCGACCCGGCAGCACGGCGTGCTCGCGCGGCCGCGCACTCTCCGGCAGCGCTGGACGGCGTTCCGGCGCTCGCCGTACCTGCCCGCCGTGGTGCTGGTCCTCATCGCCGCCGCCGCGGCCGGGCTCTTCGCCGGGTCGTACACCTACGCCATGGCCAACCCCACCCCGCACCGCATCCCGGTCGCCGTCGTCGGCCCCGCCGCCCCGAACACCCAGCGGACCGCGTTCCTGCTCGGCATGGAGAAGGCGCTGGGCGCCTCGCTGCAACCGCACGTGTACGCCGACTACTCCCGGGCCCGGAGGGCGGTCGAGGAGCAGCAGGTCTTCGCGATCTTCCAGCGGCGGGCGGGCCGGGTGCAGGTGGACCTCTCCGGTGCGTCGGGGGCGACCGTGGCGCAGCTGCTGGCGCAGGCGGCGCCGCAGGTCGGCAGCGCCATCGGGACGGCCGTCGCGGTCAGGGACGTCAATCCGCTGCAACACGGCGACCCGCGGGGGCTCGCCCTCTTCTACATCACGCTGGCGGCGACCGTCGTCGGCTTCGTCAGCGCCGGTCAGCTCAGCATCCACGCCGTCGCGCTCACGCCCGCCGAGCGGATCGCCTTCACCGTCGCCTACGCGCTGCTGGGCGGCTTCACCATCGCCGCGGTCGTCGACTGGGGGCTGGGCGCGCTGCGGCTGCCGTTCGTGGAGTCGTGGCTGATCCTGGCGCTGACGATGTTCACCTCGGGCATGGTCTTCACCATGTTCAAAGCCCTGATGGGGCGCTGGGCGCTGCTGCCGACCTGGGGGCTGATGGTGCTGCTCGGCAACCCCTCCTCCGGCGGCGCGGTCTCCTGGCCGCTGCTGCCGTCGCTGCTCGGCACGATCGGCCGCTGGCTGCCGCCGGGCGCCTCGGTGAACGCCCAGCACACGGCCGTCTACTTCCGCGGCCACCAGCATGTCTTCCCGTTCGCGGTGCTCGCGGGGTGGGCCGCGGTGTCCTGCGCGGTCTTCTGGATCCGGCGCCACCGCCACCCGGGGGGCCGGGTGGCGGCCGAGGGCGCCCCCTAGCGGGCCTCGGGGGCGCGGCCGACGAGGTTGGTGAGCAGCTCGACCAGGGTGGCGTTGACGGAGCGCTGCTCGGTGACGAAGGCGTCGAATTTGGTGTTGGTCTCGCGCTGCTCGGTGACGAAGGCGTCGAATTTGGTGTTGGTCTCGCGCTGCTCGGTGACGAAGGCGTCGAGCTTGGTGTTGGTCTCGCGCTGCTCGGTGACGAACTCGCGCACCTCTCGGCGGAAGTCGTTCATGTCGCGCCGGAGCTCCGCCACGTCGATCTTGAGCGACAGCACATCGTGCTTGATCGTCTCGACGCTGGTGCGCGTGTCCTCGTAACGGCGAGTGAGCGCAGCGAGCCCGTTCTCCAAGACGGGGTCGGCCATGTGGGGGAGTTTATCGGCGGCGACCTGGAGTGAACCAAGATGCTTCAGTCGCACGAGTGAATGGCGAAACGACGTAGACCCCGCCGAAGCGGGGTCTACGTCGTGCGGTGGCTGGGGCCGGGGTCGAACCGGCGACCTACCGCTTTTCAGGCGGTCGCTCGTACCAACTGAGCTACCCAGCCGCAGCGGTCCTGACGGGATTTGAACCCGCGGCCTCCACCTTGACAGGGTGGCGAGCACTCCAAACTGCTCCACAGGACCAAGCTTGTGCGAGCACCAGTCTCGCACATGGTGGTGCGTGCCCCCAACGGGATTCGAACCCGTGCTACCGCCTTGAAAGGGCGGCGTCCTGGGCCACTAGACGATGAGGGCTGATGGCCCGCCGGGTCATCCCCGCTGCCGCGGGGAAGATTTTCCCCGTCGGGGACGTGAGAAGCATATGGGATGCAGGGGGGTATCGCCAAAACGGTTACGCGGGGACCGCTACGGCGTCCCCTGCGCGGACGAGCCGCTCGGGGAGGGCGGTCCGGCCGGGGCCGCCTGGGCGGGCAGGCGGCGGCTGACCTCGGCGGTGGAGAGTCCGAGCCCGCCCAGGGTGATCTCGTCCCACGCCTGGAGGCGGTGCGTGGCGCGGTCGAGGTAGAGCACGGACGCCTCCACCGGCTGCGGGGTGGCGCCTTCGACCGCGCGCAGCCCGCCGCCGCCGGTCGTCCCCTCGACCATCAGCCGTGTGCCGTGCGGCAGCACGCTGACGTCCCGCCGGTGGGTGTGGCCGGCGAGCGCCAGCGCAACGGTGCCGTCGGTCTGGGCGGCCGCGATCGGGTTGTGCGCGATGGCGAGGTCCACCCGCTGCCCGGACGCCTCCAGTCGCCGGATCTCTTCGGCGAGAGCGGCCCCGGCGCGGCGTTCGGAGGGATCGCCCGCCGCGCTGATCGAGCGGTCCGGGGTGAACTGCGGATCGCCGACGCCGGCGACGCGCAGGCCGTCCACCACGACGGGGTGGCCGCTGTCGACCACGTACGCGCCTTTGCGGGAGGCGACGGAACGCTGGCTGGTGAGCGAGTCGTGGTTGCCGCGCACGTAGACGTAGGGCACCTTGAGGCCCTGGATCGAGGCCGTGAAGCCGTTCTCGGCGGCGGTGCCGTGGTCCATCAGGTCGCCGGTGTCGATCACCATGTCGATCCGGTACTCGTGGATCACCGATGTGATGATCTGCCAGGCCGCCGGGTTGAGGTGGATGTCGGAGACGTGCAGCACCCGGATGGTCGACGGGTCCGGGGTGTAGGCGGGCAGGGTCGAGGTGACCGCGTAGAGCTTGGTCATGTTGGAGACCAGCCGGGCCAACTCCTGCCCGTAGACGTGGAAGTTGCCGACGATGCTGCGGGCGTTGCCGACCAGCGAGGGCGCGCCGGACAGCAGGCCGGAGAACTTCGGTTCGAGCACCGAGCCCGGCCGCCAGGTGGCCCAGGCGCCGGCCCCGCTCGCCAGGAACACGGCCAGCGCCAGCCCGCCGGCGGCCAGGGCGCGCCGCGGGCGGCGGTAGACCACCAGGCCGGCGGCGGTCGCGCCGAGCACCACCGCGACGGCCGACCGCACGGCCAGCCGCCCGACCGCCCGGCTCGCGTCGTGCGAGACGTCCCGGGCCAGGAACTGCAGCTGCTGCGGATGTTTGACCAGCGTCTGCGCCCGTACCGGGTCCAGCCTGCTGACGTCGACCTGCAGGCGCAGGGGCGCGTGGTGGCTGTCGAGCGTCAGCGCGCCCAGCGGCGGCACGTCGATCGTGGTCCCGCCGGTGAACGACGGGTGCAGCGACATCCGGGTGTCCATCGGGCCGACGCGGGCGTCCGCCGTGCCGATGATCACCAGGCCGAGCCAGGCGCCCAGCAGCGTGACGGCGGCCAGCGTCAGCGCCCGCAGGCCGGGCCGGTGCCTGCCGGAGCCGGAGGCCGTCAGGTCGGGTTCGCCCGCCCGCGCCCCGGTCCGCCGCCGCGCGCGCACCCATGCCTGTACTCGTCCTCGGGCCGATGCCGGAACCGATGCCGAAGCCATTGCCGACGCATGCCCGGACCCGGCACCGCTCATGCGGCCTGCGGGGGGCGCAGTGGCGCCCGGTCGGTGAACAATGGCGCTGTGGTGAAGATGACACGCGAGGAGTTCGAGGAACTGGTGGGTGCGGCGCTCGACCGCATCCCGCCGGAGCTGGCGGGGCTGATGGACAACGTCGCCGTCTTCGTCGAGGACGAGCCCGACCCCGCGGCCCCCGACCTGCTCGGCCTCTACGAGGGCACGCCGCTGACCGAGCGCGGCGAGTGGTACGCGGGCGTGCTGCCCGACCGCATCACCATCTACCGGGGGCCCGCGCTGCGCGCCTGCGACACGCCCGAGGGCGTGATGGCGGAGGTGGAGGTGACGGTGGTGCACGAGGTCGCCCACCACTTCGGCATCGACGACGACCGGCTGCACAGCCTCGGCTACGGCTGAGCCGCGAACCGGCCCCTCAGGCCGCTTCGGCAGACCCCGGTCAGGAGACCAGGGCGGCACCCGCGAAGGCCGCCGCCAGTCCGGCCGTGACGCTCGCCGCCACGTTGACGGCCGCGTAACCGCGGGCGCCCTGCCCGGCCAGGCGCAGCGTCTCGTAGGAGAACGTCGAGTACGTGGTCAGCGCACCGCACAGCCCGGTGCCCAGCAGCAGGCGGGCGTCCGCGGAGGCGCCGGTGAGCGCGCCGAGGACGAGGCAGCCGACCACGTTGACGGCGAACGTGCCCCACGGGAAGAGCGAGTCGTGCCGGGACTGCACGAGGCGGTCGGTCAGATAGCGCAGGGGGGCGCCGACGACGGCCCCGGCGATCACCAGCAGCCAGTTCACCGCGTCTCCTCACGGCCGCGGCCGACGTAGCGGATGACCTCGCAGTCGTCGAGGGTCACCAGGCCTTCGCCGACCAGTTCGTCCAGTTGCGGCAGGAACGCCCGCACCCGGTCCTCGGTGTCGACGATCACGACCGCCACCGGCAGGTCCTCGCTGAGCGACAGCAGCCGGGAGGTGTGGATCAGCGAGGAGGCGCCGAAGCCCTCGATGCCCCGGAACACCGACGCCCCGGCGAGTCCGGCGGCGTGCGCGCGGTGCACGATCTCGCTGTACAGCGGCTTGCGGTGCCAGGTGTCGTTCTCCCCGACGAAGATGGTCAACCGCAGCGCGGGACCGGTGAGCCTCATCGCGTCCTCACCCCCAGCAGGCCGCGCGTACCGGCCGCGGCGAGCGCCACCGACGCCAGGGCGGCGAAGAGGGTGGCGAACAGGTAGAGCAGTGCGATGCCGAGGTGACGATCTGTCACCAGGCCGCGAACGTCGACCGCGTAGGTCGAGAACGTGGTGAAGCCGCCGAGCACCCCGGTGCCGAAGAACGGCCGCACCAGCCGGTGTGCCGGCCGCACTTCGGTGATCACCACCATGAACACGCCGATCACCGCGGACCCGAGCGCGTTGACCGCCAGCGTGGTCCACGGGAAGGCGTCGTGCGGGGTCGGCCACAGCAGCGAGGCGCCGTAACGGGCGCAGGAGCCGAGGGCTCCGCCGAGCGAGATGACGGCGAGCACGGGTCCCTGGCCCCGCAGCGGGGACGGGCGGCGCGGGCGTACGAAGGCGGTACGGACACCGGGCCCGGCCGGTCCCCCCGCGGTACGCGTTCTCACGTCGTTCACCGATGCCTCCTACTCGTTTCCGCCCGTCGCCCGGACTGCCCGGGGTGCGTTCCGTCACAAGTAGGGACCGTTGGCGGCCAACGCCGCGGTTGGGTACGGCGGGACCCACCGCCGTACGGAGCGTCGGCGCTCCGCGTACCCGACTTTACCCGGCCCCGGGCGGGCCGCGGCGGCGGGCAGGGCCGATGGTGCGGCCGTGTCCTGCACGGGTGGCGAAGCGTTGGGCAGGCCGTGACCGAGCCAGCCTCCCGGCCTTGCCCTGATCGGCCCTATTGCCCCGATCGCCCCGATTGTTCTGATCGCGGGTCTTCGCCTCGCGTGACGGCTGGGCGCCGCGCCGCCGCGGCCGTGCTGCCGCTCGTCGTGCTGCTCGGCGGGAGTGCCGGGTGCATGCGGCTTTCGGAGCCCCCGCCGCGTCTGCCGCACGGCTCCGCCGGGCCGGTTCCGGCCGGGGCGAACGACCCCGCGGCGCGGCACGGCGAGGACGAGCGCGACCGGGACGGACATCCGCCCGCCGCGCTCGGCGGGACCTCGTCCGTGCCGGGGGCCGCCGCGC
>CAYNNX010000195.1:0-12977 GCA_964398515.1 uncultured Streptantibioticus sp.
CCGGGACCGGCGCCAACGGCTCACCCCAGCGGAGCGCGCACCCGGGATCGTGGCGAACGGCTCAGCCCAGCGGCAGCGTGCGGCATGATCGGGCGGGTGACCCGACGCCTGATGCTCCTCGACACCGCCAGCATGTACTTCCGTGCGTACTACGGGGTCCCCGACTCCGTGACGGCACCCGACGGCACGCCCGTCAACGCGGTCCGCGGGCTGCTGGACTTCATCGCCCGGCTGGTGGCCGACCACTCGCCCGACGCGCTGGTTGCCTGCATGGACGCCGACTGGCGGCCGCACTGGCGGGTGGAGCTGATCCCCTCGTACAAGGCGCACCGGGTGGCACAGGAGAGCGCCGAGGGGCCCGATGTCGAGGAGGTGCCCGACACGCTCTCGCCCCAGGTCCCGGTGATCGAGGCGGTGCTGGACGCGCTGGGCATCGCCCGGGTCGGGGTGCCCGGTTACGAGGCGGACGACGTGATCGCCACGTTCACGGCACGGGCCGACGGGCCGGTCGACATCGTCACCGGCGACCGGGACCTGTACCAGCTCGTCGACGACGCGCGCGGGGTGCGGGTGCTCTATCCGGTCAAGGGCATGGGCACCCTGCAGCCGACCGACGAGGCGGCGCTGCGCGCCAAGTACGGGGTGGACGGGCCCGGTTACGCCGATCTGGCGCTGCTGCGCGGCGACCCCAGCGACGGACTGCCGGGGGTCGCGGGCGTCGGCGAGAAGACGGCCGCGAAACTGATCGCCTCCTACGGCGACCTGGCGGGGATCATGGCTGCGGTGGACGACCCGGCCTCCGGTCTGACCAAGGCCCAGCGGGCGCGGCTGACCGAGGCGCGCCCCTATCTGGCGGTGGCCCCCAAGGTCGTCCGGGTCGCGACCGATGTGCCGTTGCCGGACGTCGACACGGCCCTGCCGCGGTTCCCGCGGGATCCCGACGCGCTGGCGGCGCTGGACGAGCGGTGGGGGCTGGGCGGCCCGCTGCGGCGACTGCTGGAGGCGCTGGCCGGCTAGCAGCCGGACGGCCGAAATTCCACCGCGGAAACCCGCCGTCTTGGTTAGGCTTGCCTAAGTCGTTTATCGAGGTGGGGAGTCTTCATGACGGACGGGCAGCAGCGGCGCGCCAGGGGCCGTGTCATCCGGGCACGGGTGGAGCGCGTGGAGCGGCTCACACCGCACATGATCCGCGTGGTGCTCGGCGGGGAGGAGCTCACCGGATTTCCCGCCGGGGCCTTCACCGACCACTACGTCAAGCTGCTGTTCCCGGTCGAGGGGGTGCGCTATCCGGAGCCGTTCGACCTCCAGGTGATCCGGGCCGAGTTCCCCCGCGACCAGTGGCCGCGCACGCGTACGTACACCGTGCGGCGCTGGGACGCGGCGGCGGGTGAGTTGAGCGTGGACTTCGTGCACCACGGCGAGGAGGGTCTGGCCGGGCCCTGGGCGGCCCGTGCCGAGCCCGGCGACGAGGTGCTCTTCTCCGGCCCGGGCGGCGCCTACGCGCCCGATCCGCAGGCCGACTGGCATCTGCTGGCCGGTGACGAGAGCGCGCTGCCGGCGATCGCCGCCTCCCTGGAGCGGATTCCGGCGGGCGCCCGGGGCGAGGCGTTCATCGAGGTCGCCGACGCCCGGGAGGAGCAGCACCTCGACGTCCCCGCCGGGGTCGCCGTGCACTGGCTGCACCGGGACGGCCGCCCGGTGGGCCAGGCGCTCGTCGAGGCGGTCCGGACGCTGGAGTTCCCGCCCGGTACCCCGCACGCCTTCGTACACGGCGAGGCGCACTTCGTGAAGGAGATCCGCCGCTACCTGCGTATGGAGCGCGGCATCGACCGGGAGCGGCTGTCGATCTCGGGCTACTGGCGGCTCGGCGCCGACGAGGACGGCTGGCAGGCGTCCAAGCGCGACTGGAACGCCCGGATAGAGGCGGAGCAGGAGGCGGCCGCCGTCGGCTGACGACGGCCGCCCCGAGCACCTCAGACGGACTTCTGGTACGAGCGGAAGGTGAGTGTCGACAGCCACACCGCGGCGGCCGCCAGCGCGAGCAGCGCGCCGCCGCGGGTGAGGACCTCGCTCCAGTGCGGGTCGGCGGCCATCGCCGAACGACCCGCCAGCAGCGCCCAGTTGACCGGGTTGAAGTCGGCGATGTGGCGCATCCAGGACGGCATGAGGGCCGGTGCCATGAAGGCGGAGGACAGGAAGGTCAGCGGCAGCAGCAGGAAGGTGTTGATGCCGATGATGCTCTCGCGCTGCCGTACCAGCATGCCCAGGGCGTTGGAGAACGCGCCGACGATCGTGCCGAGCAGGACGGAGGCGACGAGGAGGACGAGCAGTCCGCCGGCCCCGCCCGGGTAGTGGGCCCCGCCCAGCTTGCCGAGGCCGACGATGACCAGGGACTGCACGGAGGTGCTGATGCCCTGCTGGGCCACGTTGCCGTTGATGAGCGCGGCCCGGCTGACCGGGGTGGTCAGGAAGCGGTTGAGCGTGCCGCGTTCGATCTCCTCCAACGTGCCCATGCCCGCCCACATGTTGGACGACAGGGCGCTCATCACGACCACGCCCGGCACCAGGTAGTCCAGGTAGGAGGCGGCGCCGAAGCCGGGCAGCTCGACGACCTTGCGGAAGAGCGAGCCGAAGAGGAAGAGCCAGATCACCGGCTGGATCAAGCTGATCAGCAGGAAGGCGGGCTGACGGACGATCGCCATCAGCTGACGCTGCGTCATGTACCAGGTCTGGTTGAGGGCCGCCGTGCTCAACGGGCACCTCCGGCGGCGGACACGGCAGGGGCGGCGGGGGCGTTGTCGGCGTCGGCGAAGCGGCGGCCCGCGTGGCGCAGGTAGACGTCGTCCAGGGAGGGGCGGGCGACGGTCACCGAGGCGACGGCGGCCCCTTCGCGTTCCAGGACGGCGAGCACCTGCGGCACGGCGGCGGCTCCGTTGTCGGCGCGGGCGCTGAGCCTGCGGCCCTCGACCACCGCATCCCGGACGCCGGCGAACTCGGAGAGCGCGGTCCGCAGCAGGCGGGCGTCGACCTCCCCGACCTCCTCGGCGAGCTCCACGTGGACGGCGTCCCCGCGCAGTCCGCCCTTGAGCTCGTCGGGCGTGCCCTCGGCGACCACCCGGCCGCGGTCGACGATCGCGATGCGCGCGGCGAGCCGGTCGGCCTCCTCCAGGTAGTGCGTGGTGAGCAGGATGGTCAGCCCCTCGCCGCCGGCGAGGCGGGAGATCTCGTCCCACATCGCGGCGCGGGCCTCCGGGTCCAGCCCGGTGGTCGGCTCGTCCAGGAAGAGCACCTCGGGCCGGTGGACCAGGCCGAGCGCCACGTCGAGCCGCCGCTGCATGCCGCCGGAGTACCCCTTGACCGCGCGTCCGGCGGCGTCGGCGAGGTCGAAGCGCTCCAGCAGCTCGTCCGCGCGGCGGGTCAGCGCGGCACCGCGCAGCCCATAGAGCCGCCCTTGCAGCAGCAGGTTCTCCCGGCCGGTGGCGACCGGGTCGGCGCCGGACTTCTGGGCGACCACGCCGATCGCGCGGCGCACCCGGTCGGGGTGGCGCAGCACGTCGTGCCCGGCGACCCGGGCCGTGCCCGAGTCGGGGCGGGCGAGCGTGGTGAGGATCTTGACGGTGGTGGACTTTCCGGCGCCGTTGGGCCCGAGGAGTCCGAAGACGGTGCCCGCGGCGACCGAAATGTCCATGCGGGACAGGGCTTTCACGTCGCCGGGGTAGGTCTTGACCAGATCGCGCGCCTCGATGGCGGGCGCCTGCGTGTTCATACGGCTGTTGCCTTCCGTGTCGATGGCCGGAAGCACGCCGAACCGGACCGCGGAGGACGCCGGGCTATTCTGGGTGTGCCGCACCTTGATCGCCCGACCCGTCCGCGGGTCGTGTGTTCGGGTGGCGACCCCGGTGGCAGCTGTTGCCGCAGCCGCCCCCGGGGTCGTTCTTCCGCTCGGGTTGTCGTCAGTGCTCTTCGGGTGGCAGCTCCGCCACGGCCTCCTTGAACTGCTCCACGGCGGGCGACCCCGCCACCTTCCGTTCCAGGTCGACCCATTCCGGGGGGACGGCGCCTTCCTGGTTCCACCGGCGCCACTCACGGCCGCCGGGCATCGTGCCCTCGTCGAGCTCCTGGAGGAACCCGCGGATCCACTCCGCCTCGGCCTCCATCATGTGCGCCTGGTACTCCGTCTCGATCAGGAAGATCCGGGGCAGTTCGGCGGAGAGCCGCCGCAGCGCGCCGCGGACTCCGGCGGAGCGGGTCTCCAACTCCCGCTGCCGCTGGGCCAGCAGCGCGACCGCCTCGTCGTACGGCAGCACCAGCAGCAGCGACAGGGCCGCCTCGAAGGCCGGGTACTCCCGCTGCGGCACCGACACCAGGTCGGCGAGCCAGTCGTGCAGCTCGATCCGCCCCTCGTCGGTGAGCCCGTACAGCGTCCGCTCGGGGCGGTTGCCCTGCCGCTGGACGCCGGTGACCTCAACGAAACCGTGCTTCTCCAGGTTCTGGACGACGGTGTAGAGCGAGCCGTAGTTGATCTTGATGCTGTGCTCCTTGCCGCGTTGCCGCAGCACCTGCGCGATCTCGTACGGATGCATGGGCCGCTCCCCCAGCAGCGCCATCACGGCCAGCGCCAGGGGGTTGCCCAGCTTGCGGCGCTTCGCCACGACCAGCTCCTCGCTCACGTATATCCGTGGGCGAACATATCGCGTATCCGGCCTCGAGCACAACCGCGATACATCGCGACTTTGGGAGTCTCAGGCAGGCGGAGCGAGCACCACCTCCCCGCGGGCGCCGTCGGGGGCGGCGGCCTCAAGCAGCCGAGCCGCCTCCTGACGCACCGCCGCGAGGTCGGCCGGGGCGAGCGGCCTCCACGGCTCCACGGTCACCGCGTACCGCGTGCGGCCACCCTCCATCCGCCAGGTACCGGCGACGAAGCCGTCGACGAGGACGGTCCCGGGAACGATGCCGTTGCGGCTCATCAGCCGGCGCCGGTCCTCGTCCGCGACGATCCTCGTACGGTCGGCGTGCGCGAGGGTGAGGTTGTCGAACTCGGCCACCAGGCGCACCGGTGCCGGAGTGTCCGGGTCGGGCAGCGGCGCACCCGGCAGGTCGAGCAGCTCCCGGCCCTCCGGGTCGCGGTAGGTGACCAGTGCCGGACGCAGCCGTTCCACCACCGGGCGCCAGCCGGTCAGCCCCGACCAGGTGCGCAGGTCGGCCACGGTCGCCGGGCCGAAGGCCGCCAGGTAGCGCCGCAGCATCGCCGCCCGGTCCGGCACGGCGTCGACCGGTCGCCCGAGCCACGCCTCGGCGGTGGTGTGTGCCGTCCGGCCGCTGCGCCCCCACACCCCGCGCGGCGGAACGTGGACCAACGGCAGCTCCACCCGCAGCACATGGGCGAGCGCCGAGCCGTCCGCCTCGGGCCAGTGCGGTTGCAGCAGCGGGCCCAACTCGCTGAAGACGCACGCCCGTTCCGCCAGCAGCTCGCGCCCGACGGCCACCAGCCGGGCGCGGTCCACCCCTCGGGCGGCGCGCCCGAACCGCGTGCTCTCGATCCGCCGCACCAGGTCGGGCTGGACGACCGGGCGCAGCGCGAGGGCGTCACGGGCGGTCACCAGGTGGACCGTGCCGCGCATGAGCGTGATCCGTACGGCCCGCCGGTCCAGGAGCGCGTCGGCGAGTTCGGCGAAGGAGAAGTCCGCGAGCCGGGACCACAGCCCCACGTAGGGCGGGTTGGGGGCCTGGGCCTGCAGGCCAACCAGGTGTGCGACGGCGTCGAGCGCGGGCATCGCGGCGCGGCGCAGCAGCAACTGCCGTGCGAGCAGGGCCCGGTTGAGCTCCCGCAGGCTCAGCGTGGTGTCCGGGGCGACGTCACGCGCCCACGCGTCGGTGTGCTCCATGCGGCACACCGTACGGCGCATCGCGGTCGGAATCCGTCCTCGTTGCGCGCCGAGAGGCCTTGGTTGACGTGTGCACGCGTTCCTGTTCCACTGGGCGCATGAGCCTTCGGCAGCGGCTGGTCATCCGCGGCCACATCGACTTCGGTCGGGTGTGGTCGTCCTCGCGTTGCCGCTGAACTCGCAGCGGGCGCCCGCGCCTTTCTCGCCTCCTTTCTCTCCTCGGCCTTCCTTTCCCGGCTTGCGGACGCGGCGGGGGCCGCCGGGCATGGCGGCACCCCGCCCCGGAAGGTCCCGCGGCTCAGCCGAGCGACGAGTACGCCACGACGCCCCGCAGCACCTTGTCCACGGCCTTTCGTGCGGTGCCGCGCACGGGGCTGTCCGCCGGGGCCGCCTCGGCGATCTGCCCGAGCACGTCGATGACCTGCTTGGTCCAGCGCACGAAGTCGCCGGCCGGCATGTCCGCCTCGCGCAGCACCACGTCCAGGCCGGCGCCCGAGGCCCAGCGGTGGACCGCCCAGGCGAAACCGAGGTCGGGCTCGCGCTGGCCGACGTTCTCGGTCTGCTTGATGCGGTGCTCGTCCTCCAGGGCGTCCAGGCGCCCCCAGATCCGCACCATCTCGCCGAGCGCGTGCCGGGAGTTGCCGCTGGGCAGCTTCGGCGCGATCGTGTCGTCCACCGAGCGGGACTCGTAGACCAACGCCGAGGCGCAGGCGGCCAGTTCGGCGGGGCCCAGCCCGTCCCAGACGCCCTCCCGCAGACACTCGCTGGCCAGCAGGTCCAGCTCCCCGTAGAGGCGGGCGAGCCGGCGGCCGTGCTCGGTGACCGTGTCGCCGTCGAGGTAGCCCAGTTCCGTCAGCAGACCGCAGATGCGGTCGAAGGTGCGGGCGATGGTGTTGGTGCGCCCCTCGATGCGGCGCTCCAGGGCCTGGGTGTCGCGCTGGAGCCGCCAGTAGCGCTCGGCCCAGCGGGCGTGGTCCTCGCGCTCGTCGCAGCCGTGGCAGGGGTGCGCCCGGATCGCGGCGCGCAGCCGGGCGATCTCGGTGTCGTCGGCGGCGGCGGAGCGCTGCCTGCGCCGCCGGCCGGGGGCGTGTATGCCGGCCGTGCCCGCCTTGGAGCGCATCGCCGAGGCGAGATCGCGGCGCGACTGGGGGCTGCGCGGGTTGAAGCTCTTGGGGATCCGCATCCGCTCCAGCGCCTCGACCGGCACCGGGAAGTCGACCGGGGCGAGCCGCTTGACCTGCCGTTCCGCGGTCAGGACCAGCGGACGGGGACCGTCGTCGAGCTCGCGCTGCCCGTAGCGGTGGGCGTGGTGGCCGGGGCTGCGCCCGGCAGGCACACCGGGGTCGAGCACCAGGGCGAGCCCGGCGAACTTGCCCGAGGGGACGTGGATGATGTCGCCCGGCCGGAGCTTCTCCAGGGAGTCGGCGGCCGCGAGCCTGCGCTGCGCGGCGCCCTGCCGGGACAACTCCGCCTCGCGGTCCTTCAGTTCACGGCGCAGCCTGCCGTACTCCTCGAAGTCGCCGAGGTGGCAGCTCATGCCCTCCTTGTAGCCGCGCAGCCCCTCCTCGTTGCGCTGCACCTGCCGGGTGATGCCGACGACGGACCTGTCCGCCTGGAACTGCGCGAAGGAGGTCTCCAGCAGCTCGCGCGAGCGGTGCCGCCCGAACTGGCCGACGAGGTTGACCGCCATGTTGTAGGACGGCCTGAACGACGAGCGCAGCGGGTACGTGCGCGTCCCGGCGAGCCCGGCCAGCGCGCCGGGGTCCAGCCCGCGCTGCCAGAGCACGACCGCGTGGCCCTCCACGTCGATCCCGCGCCGCCCGGCCCGGCCGGTGAGCTGCGTGTACTCGCCAGGGGTGATGTCGGCGTGGGTCTCGCCGTTCCACTTGACGAGCTTCTCCAGCACCACCGAGCGGGCCGGCATGTTGATGCCGAGGGCCAGCGTCTCGGTGGCGAAGACCGCCTTCACCAGGCCGCGGACGAACAGCTCCTCCACGACCTCCTTGAAGGTCGGCAGCATGCCCGCGTGGTGCGCGGCGATACCGCGCTCCAGCCCCTCCAGCCAGTCGAAGTAGCCCAGGACGTGCAGGTCCTCGTCGGGTATGGCGGCCGTGCGCTCCTCGACGATCGCCCGGACCTTCGCCCTGGCCTCGTCGTCGTTGAGCCGCAGGCCCGCGAAGAGGCACTGCTGGACGGCGGCCTCGCAGCCGGCCCGGCTGAAGATGAAGGTGATCGCGGGCAGCAGCCCCTCGGAGTCCAGCCGCTCGATCACCTCGGGGCGGCCGGGGGTCCAGATCCGGCTGGCCTGCCTGCGCTCGCGCTCCCGGTCCGCCTCGTAGCCGCGGCGGCGGCGGTCCCGCGGGTTGTAGGCGAGCGTGCTCTGGGTGCGGGCGAGCCGCTGCAGATCGGGGTTGACCCGCAGCTCGCGCCCGGCGGACTCCTCCTCGAACAGGTCGTACATCCGCCGCCCGGCCAGCACGTGCTGCCACAGCGGTACGGGACGGTGTTCGGAGACGATCACCTCGGTGTCGCCGCGCACGGTGTCGAGCCAGTCGCCGAACTCCTCGGCGTTCGAGACGGTGGCCGACAGCGACACCAGCGTCACCGACTCGGGGAGGTGGATGATGACCTCCTCCCAGACCGCGCCGCGGAACCGGTCGGAGAGGTAGTGCACCTCGTCCATGACCACGTAGCCGAGGCCGGACAGCGCCTGGGAGCCGGCGTAGAGCATGTTGCGCAGGACCTCGGTGGTCATCACGACCACCGGCGCCTCGGCGTTGACGCTGTTGTCGCCGGTGAGCAGGCCGACCTTGGCTGGTCCGTACCGTTTGACCAGGTCGGCGTACTTCTGGTTGGACAGCGCCTTGATCGGGGTGGTGTAGAAGCACTTGCGGCCCGCGCGAAGCGCGAGGTGGACCGCGAACTCGCCCACGATCGTCTTGCCCGAGCCGGTGGGGGCGGCGACCAGCACGCCCTTGCCCGCCTCCATGGCCTGGCACGCCTCGATCTGGAACGGGTCCAGCTCGAAGTCGTACAGCTCGCGGAAGGTACCGAGGGCCGTGGCCTGCTCGGCGGCGCGCCGTCGGGCGGTGGCGTAGCGCTCCGCTGGTGAGAGGATCTCGTCCGTCATTGTGCTTACGAGCCTACCGGCAGCCTCTGACAGTCGGCGTGATCTTTTTCCGCCCGGGGAGCGCCCGAAAGCGCCGCGGGCGGCTCAGGTGGCGTCGTCGAAGCCGTCGTCGCGGCCCTCGGCCTGCTCCGGCAGGGCGCGCGCGGAGACCGGCTCCACCTCGGGCAGCGCCTCGGGCGTCAGGTCGAGCCGGGAGGCCTCGTCGGGGCTGAGGCCGTCGTCGGCGCGGCGGGCCTTGCGGCGGTCGTTGAGCAGCGCGATGCCCACGGCGATGAAGTACAGGGCGACGATCGGCGCGGCGAGCGTCAGCATCGACAGCGGGTCGGGGCTGGGTACGGCGATGGCGGAGAAGACGACGATGCCCATCACCATCCACCGCCACCACGACAGCATCCGGCTGCCGCTGAGCACGCCCCCGAAGTTCAGCAGCACCAGCAGCAGCGGCAGCTCGAAGGAGAAGCCGAAGACCAGCACCATCCGGACCAGCAGGTCGAGGAAGCCGTCGAGCGGCACCAGGTTGGTGACGTGGCTCGGGGTGAAGCTGAGCAGTGCGGACGCGGCGGTCGGGATGATCTCGTACGCGAACCAGGCGCCCGCCACGAACAGCGGGACGCCCGCGCCGACGAAGCCGAGGGCGTACTTCTTCTCGTGCTTGTGCAGGCCGGGCGCGAGGAAGGCCCACAACTGGTAGAGCCAGACCGGGGAGGCGACGACGACGCCGGCCATCAGCCCGATCTTCAGCATGATCGAGAACGGCCCGATCAGGCCCTGGAGGGTGAGGTTGGCGCAGGGGTGGTTGCCGTGCCTGGCGACCTGGCTGAAGCCGTTGGCGCAGCCGACGGTCTTCAGCAGCGGCCGGGTGAGGAAGTCCGCGAGCTGCATGTGGTAGACGAGGGCGACCGCGGTGACGGCGCCGATCGCCAGCAGCGACTTCACCAGGCGGTTGCGCAGTTCACGCAGGTGGTCCGCGAGCGGCATCCGCCCCTCGGGGTCCTTGGTCTTGCGGGCGGACTTGAGCAACCCACGTCCTCATCTCGTGCGGTAGCCGTCGGCGTCGGCTTCGGTGTACCGGTCGGGCGACTCGCGTCAGTTCCGGACTGACAGCGATCGTAACGTGCTGTGGTGAACGCCTGGCAATCCCTGCCGGGCGCCGGGTTCGCGTTCCCGCCGCACCGCGGGACCGTTCTAGCAGCCTACCGCCGCGGCCGGGCGTCGGGACCGTGGCCGGCGCCCCGCGCAGGCCGTGCGTCAGCGGCGCACGGCCTCAGCGGCGCGCACCGCCTCGCCGGACCTCACGGCCAGCGGCTCGGCGTGCCGCTGGAACCTCTCGGCCGCCTCCGCCAGCCGCCGTGAGCTCTCGCCCACCTGCCGCGCGAGCCGGTGCACCTCCACGAAGACCCGGACGGCGAACACGGCGAGAACGGCCAGCCCGCAGAAGGCGACGGCGACGCACACGAAGACCCAGAGCATGGCGGGCAGCCTAGTGCGCGGCCGGTCCCGGTGGCGCCCGCAGGGCCGGGCTCAGCCGACGTGCAGCCGCAGGGGCCGCACCCCGCCGCCGGTGAGCAGTTCGACGATGCGCTCGCCCGCCGGCTTGCGGACCGCGACGCCGCAGTCGGGGCAGACGAAGGAGTAGAACGTGGTGCGGGCGGTCCGTCCTATGGCCAGGCGGAACGCGGCCGCCGCCAGTTCGAAGCGGCCCCGGCAGTCGGGGCAGGCCGTCTTGAAGAGCACGGTGGGCACGCTCGGCATCGCGGGCATCGTCGCATCACTCCTCAGTGGTCCCCGTAACCCGCGAGCGCCTGCTCGGCGGCTTCCCGGGCGCTGTCGGCCAGGACGCGCGGCGAGACGATCCGGCCGTCGCGGCCGAGGCGCAGCGCCAGGCGGCGCAGCGAGCCGGGGTCGGGGGTGCGCAAGGTGATGCGCAGTCCGCCGTCGGGCAGTTCCTCCGCGCTGTCGTGCGGGTAGTACTCGGCCACCCAGCGACCGCCCGGACCGACCTCGACGACCACCTCCGGGTCGTCGCCGGCCGGCTGGACGAGCCCGGCCGACAGGTCGCGCGGCTCGAACTTCGGCGGATCGGAGGCCTCGTCGAGCAGCCGGATCTCGGCGACCCGGTCGAGCCGGAACAGCCGCCGGTCCTCCGAGAGCCGGCACCACGCCTCGAAGTAGGTGTGGCCGACCGCGAACAGCCGGATCGGGTCGACCTCGCGCTCGGTGAGCTCGTCGCGGGCGGGCGAGTAGTAGCGGATCCACAGCCTGCGCCGCTCGGCGATGGCCCGGTCCACATCGGCGAAGACGCTGCCCTCGGACTCGAAGGTGACCGACATCCGGGCGCTCGCCCCGGCGGCCTCGCCCGCGGCGGCCTCCAGCTTGGCGCAGGCCCGCTGCAGGGCCTGCCGGTCGCTGTCCCGCAGCCCCGGCAGGGTCGCCACCGCGCGGGCGGCCACCAGCAGGGCCGTGGCCTCGTCGGCGGCGAGCCGCAGCGGCTGGGCCGCCTCGCCGAGGGCGGCGTCGTTGTGCCACCAGATCCGGTCGCCGTCGGTGTCGATGTCGAGCAGGTCGCCGCCGCGGAAGCTCGTTCCGCACATGGGCAGCACGTTCAGGTCGCCGATCAGCTCAGCCTCGGTGACCCCGAAGGCCCGGGCCACGTCGCTGACGCGTGCGCCGGGGCGTTCCCGCAGGTAGGTGACGAGCGAGAGCATCCGCCGGGTCTGGTCGATCGCGTTGGACACAGGTGTGATCCCCCTCAGCCCTTGGCCACCGCGCGCAGCCGGTCGACCACCTCGGCCCGGAGCTCCTCCGGCGCCAGCACCACCACGTCCGGCCCGAACTCGACCAGCCACGCGTCCAGTCCGTGCCCGTACGGGATCTCCAGCTCGTCCCAGTCGGCGTCCACCGGGACGGTTTCGACGGCCCGGGCGCGCAGCGGGTATCCGGCGCCGCGCCGCAGCCGGATGCGGGCGGTGGCGGTGGCTCCCTCACCGGCCCAGGTCTCCACTGTCTGCCGTACGTCCACGTGGTCGGGGACCTCGGCGGTGAAGCCGCCGGGGCGGGACTTGATCCGGCCGCTGATCCGGCTGAGCCGGAAGACGCGCCGCGCCCGGCGGTCCCGGTCCCAGCCCGCCAGATACCAGTGGCCGCGCCAGCACTCCAGAGCCCACGGCTCGACCTGCCGGGTCTCCGGGCGCACGGCGTTGGCCTTGCGGTACTCGAAGGAGACCGGGCGGCGGTCGCGTGCGGCGAGCATGAGCGGCTCGAAGGCCGGCTCGTGGGCGGGGATACGCGGTTCGATCACGCTGTGGGCGCCGTCGCTGTCCTGCGCGGTCTCGAAGGGCACGCCCGCGGCGCGCAGTTTCTGCAGGGCGCCGCTGGCCGCCCCGGCGAGCCGGGCCTGCTGCCAGACCTTGGCGGCGAGGCTGAGCGCCGCGGCCTCCTCGGCGTCGAGGGCGATCTCCGGCAGGCGGTTGCGGTCCCGGCGGGCCATATAGCCGATGTCGCCGTCGAGGGACTCCACGGTCTCGATGACGAGGCCGAGTTCGCGCAGGTCGTCCTTGTCGCGCTCGAACATCCGGTTGAAGGCGTCCTCGGAGGTGATCTCCCGGTAGGCCTCCACGGAGGAGCGCAGTTCGCGCTTGCTGAGCGGGCGGCGGGTGTTCATCAGGCACAGCGCCAGGTTCATCAGCCGCTCGGCCTTGGCAATGGCCACGGGTGCACCCTTTCCTGTTCAGCTCTCGATCGACGACCGTACCGCTGACCGGGCGTGGCGCAAAGCCGGTGCCGCGACGGCCGGTGGCCCCCGCCGCGGGGCGGGGGCCACCGGCCGTCGCTCGGGCGGCAGGCCGCGCTCAGGTCCACGACGAAGATCAGCGTCTCACCGGGCTTGATCGCCGGGGTCGGGCTGCGGTCGCCGTAGGCGAGGTGGGCCGCGATGGCGACGACCGGGGTCTGGGGCCCGTAGT
>CAYNNX010000196.1:0-12961 GCA_964398515.1 uncultured Streptantibioticus sp.
CCAGTACTTCCTCGACCCGGACGACCCCTTCCCCGGAGGTTTCCTCCTGTGACCGGATCTTCTTCGACTTCTTCGGCTTCCTCTGTCATCTCGCGCAATCCGGCCGACCCCTCCGACGTCCTGGTGCGGATCCCGGCCCCGGGCGCCACCGCCGCGGCCGACGCCGTCGAACGGGCCCGCGCCGCCCAGCCCGACTGGCTCACCGGCGGCGCGGCCGCCCGCTCGGCAGCACTCACCACGATCGCCGAGGCCGTCGAAGCCGCCGCCGAAGAGCTGTCGGCACTCGCCGTACGCGAAGTGGGCAAGCCGCTCACCGAAGCGCGGGCCGAGGTGGCCCGTACCGCCGCGATCTGGCGCTACTACGCCCAGGCCCCCTTCGAGCCCACCGGAGCCGTCCATGAAACGGCGGGCGGCCCCGGGCTGTTGCTGACCAGGCGCCGCCCGCACGGCGTCGCGGGCCTGATCACGCCCTGGAACTTCCCCTTCGCCATCCCCAGCTGGAAGGCGGCCCCGGCGCTGGCAGCGGGCAACGCGGTCGTCCTCAAGCCGGCGCCGGAGGCCACCGCGTGCGCCCGGCGTCTCGCCGAGATCCTCCACCAGGCACTGCCCAGCGCAGTGTTCGCCGTCGTCCCCGGCGGCGCAGCCGAAGGCGAGGCCGTCGCCTCCGCCGCCGACGTCGTCTCCTTCACCGGCTCCACCGCCGTCGGCACCGCGGTCGTCGGTGCCGCCACCGCCCGGGGCATCCCGGTCCAGGCGGAGATGGGCGGGCTCAACGCGGCGATCGTCCTGCCCGACGCCGACATCGGCCAGGCCGCCACCCACATCGCCTCGGCGATCGCCGGTTACGCGGGGCAGAAGTGCACCGCCACCAGCCGCGTGATCGCCGTGGGCGCCGCGCTCGACCCGCTGCGCGAGGCCCTCACCGAGTCACTGCGCGCACTGCGGGTGGGCGACCCGGCCGACCCGGCCACGGTGTGCGGCCCGCTCATCAGCGAGCACGCCCGCGACCGGGTGGACCGGGCCGCCGTCGGTCTCTCCGCGCTCGTCGGCGGCACCGCTACCCAGGACCACGGCTGGTACACGACGCCCACCCTGGTGGAAAAGGTCCCTTCGGACCACCGGCTACTGCGGGAGGAGGTCTTCGGTCCGATTGCGGCCCTGCTGCCCGCGGACGACCTGGCCCACGCCGTACGGATCAGCAACTCCGTCCCCTACGGCCTGGTCACCTCGGTCCACACCGCCGGGCTCGACGCGGCGCTGCACGGACTCGACCACCTCGGTACCGGCATGATCCGCGTCAACGCACCTTCGACCGGCGTCGACTTCCACCTGCCCTTCGGCGGCACCAGGGCATCCAGCCACGGCCCGCGGGAACAGGGCAGAGCAGCCCTCGACTTCTACACCTCGAGCCGCACCTACACACTGGTACCCGCGAAAACAACGTGACATTGTACGCTGGCTCGGCTGAGGCACGGAGGGACGACCATGGGGCAGATGAAAGCGCGCAACCTCATCACCGCGGGGGAGCGGCTGCGCGACCAGGTCGCCCATGCCCTGCGGGCCGCCCTCATCTCGGGTGAACTCCGCCCCGGCCAGGTGTACTCCGCGCCGGTGCTCGCCGAGGAATTCGGCATCTCCGCGACGCCCGTGCGCGAGGCGATGCTCGACCTGGCCCGCGAGGGTCTGGTCGAGCCCGTCCGCAACAAGGGCTTCCGGATCACCGAGGTCAACGAGCGCGACCTCGACCAGTACACCGAGATCCGCACCCTGATCGAGGTCCCCATGGTGGGCCGGATCACGAAGACCGCGTCCCGCGAGGATCTCGAAGCGCTCCGCCCGATCGCCGAGGAGATCGTGCGCGCCGCGCGCGAGCACGACCTGATCGGCTACTTGGAGGCCGATCGCCGGTTCCACCTCTCGCTTCTGGCGCTCTCCGGCAACGACCGCCTGGTCGAGACCGTCGGCGATCTGCGCAAGCGCTCCCGCCTGTACGGACTGACCGGCCTGGACCAGCGCGGCGAACTGATCCCGTCGGCCGAGGAACACCTGGAACTGCTGGACCTGATGCTGGCCGGCGACGCCAAGGCCGCCGAGAAGTGCATCGCCCGGCACCTGGGCCATGTGCGCTCGCTGTGGGCCAAGGGCGAGAGCAAGCAAGGGCGCCGGGACCTCGGGGTTGCCACGGCTTGTTCGCCGACCGCGCGGATCTCGAAGTGAACTCAGCCAAGCCAAGCTCACCGGTTCATCGCGTCCTTCACCCGCGCAACCACCGAGCCCCCTGAGCGCATCACGCTTCATCAGCGGCTCGGCCACGCTCCTTGTCCCACTGCGCCTTCCGGGCACGCAGCCGGGCCGGTTTCCTCCCGCACCGACTCGCTCAACGCGCCGCCCGCTCCCGCGTCCTGGCCGCCGTACTCCCGGCCGGCCTTCACCCAGTTGTGAAGCGTGTACGCGCTGACACCCGGATCCCACGCCACCTCGGCGACCGGCTCACCGGTCTCCCTCACGATGCGCACAGCCCTCCCGCCGGGAACTCTCCCGCGCACTCGTGGGGTTACGGCTTGTTGATCGAGACGTCGTCGTGGAGAGCGCTGCTGCTCTTGACGTCGATCCGCACTCCGGTGCTGGGATCGGTGAAGGACTGTCCGGGCCGGAACGCGGCCATGTCCAGTGGTGTGCAGCCCGTGGGCGCGATGGCACCGGGGTTGCCGTTGACCACCCGGACCGGACCGTCGCCGGTCCGGGTGGACGAGTCGACCTTGTAGATGAGTACGCCGCTGGAACAGGCCCTGGCGTCACCACCGGCGGCCCTGCGGGACTCGGCGACGTACGCGGTGGTCTCGCCGGTTCGGACAATCGCGATCTTGGTTCCGCCCGGGCTTTCGGCGGCCTTCAGGCGCACGGTGCGGCTACCGGCCTTGGTGAGACAGGCGACCTGGTTGTCGTCGATCCAGCCGAACTTCCAGCGCTCCCAGCCCACATGCTGCGGGGAGGGCCCGGCGATGTCGCCCATGAGGTCCCAGCCGCCGACATAGCGGTGGTAGTCGGTGGCCGTGAAGGCGTACAGGTCGGGCAGCCCGAAGGTGTGGCTGGTCTCGTGGTCTGCGACCTTGAAGCCCCAGTGCCATATGTCCTGACCGAATGTGACCGCCCACTTGATGCGCTTGCCGTTGGCGACGATGCCGGCGGTGTGGGGGTCGTACAGGTAGGTCGGAGAGAAACTGACCGCCTTCGCGGCCTTGGTGGCGACGATGTAGAGCATGTCGTACTTGGAGAAGTCGACATACGGCTTTGCGGCCTCGACCGCCTCGCGCACGTACAACTCGTGCTGCTGGAAGGTGATGCCACGCTGGAAGCCGTAGGTGGTGGAGTCCTGCGGCATCCGCACCCAGCGCTTCAACGGGGTGATGCCGAGCCGGATTCGCCCGTAGGAGTCCTTGCGCATCCAGTCGGGCGCCGGGGCGAGTTCGTTGTAGTACGCGGCGGTGGAATCCGTGGCCTGGGCGTCGGGGAAGTCGACGAACAGCATCAGCACGTGCTTGGTGCCGATGGGGCGCTGGAACTGGGTGTAGTCGGTGTTGTGCCCCTCATCGGTCCAGCCGGTCTTGCCGGGAAGGGCGCAGCCGGCGGCTGGGGTGGTGCTGACGGTGGTCGGGAGGTGCGAGGCGGCAGCGGCCACCGGGGTGGTCGCCACCAGGGGGATGAGCACGCTCAGAGCAACACCGAGCGGCCGAACCCTGGGTCTGATCCCGGACATGTCTCTCCTTGCGTCTCTTCTTGCGGTGGCCTGCGAACGTCAGGCCCGTCCGGCGGCCATGTCCATCAGGCGGGCCAGGACGCGGTCACTTGAGGCGGTGACCCCGTCGTGCTCCCACTCGTTGGTGACCCAAGCGCGCAACCCGCCGACCGAGCGCGCGGTCCGCAACGACAGGTCTGCGTCCACGTACATGTCGTCGTGGTAGATCACCGCAGCCACCGGGACCCGGTTGGCCGCCAGCTTCGGCAGGTCGTAGAGCGCGGGCCAGTCGGACCGCTCGGCGAGCAACTCGACCGCCCCCGCAAAAGGGCGCAGCCCCGCGATCTCCCCGAACATCCAGGGGTAGAACATCTCACCGGTGAACAGCAACGGGTCGGCGTCCTCGTCGAACTCCGGGAAAGCGGCCATGACGCGGGCGGCCGCCCAGTCGGTGGACTTGTCTCCCTGCCCGAAGATGGATTCCTGCAAGACGACGAAGAGCGGGTTGTCGGCGAAGGCCGTCAGGCTCATCACCTGGTACAGGAACGTCACCGAAAGCTCGCCTTCAGGGCCGATGGCCTCGTCCAGCAGCCAGTGCAGGCGTTCAAAGCCGTCGCCCATGCCCAGCATCAGGCCCAACGTGCGAAACCGGCGCACGGTGAGCTGGTCGCCGTCGGGCAGATGGACGGTCCGCCGGTCGAGCAGGTCGGCGATCCGCCGGACCAGCTGACGGTCACCGGGGTAGCGGGCATAGTAGGCGGTCACTTTGTCGCTGACCCGCGGATAGGTCGCGGTGTACACGGCGTCGGCGGTGGCGTCCAGTCCGGGCAGACCGCCGGTGACGTAGCAGGCACGCAGCCCATCAGGGGCCTGGGAGAGATACGTCAAGGTGATGAAGCCGCCGTAGCTCTGGCCGAGCGTCTCCCACGGCTCGTCTCCACACAACTGATGCCGAATCAGTTCCGCGTCGGCGGTGATCGAGTCGGCGCGGAAGAAGGAGAGGTGGTCCGCCAGCTCCCGGGCGGAGGAGAACCGCTCGGCCGACCGCGCGGTCACCGGGGTGCTTCGACCGGTGCCCCGCTGATCCAGCAGCAGCACCCGGTGGGTGGAGAGGGCACGGGCCAGCCAGCCGGAGGTGGCGTTCAACGGCCGCGGCGACTTGCCTCCCGGCCCGCCCTGAAGATAGAGCAGCCAGGGCAGCTCCTGCCCGGCCAGAGCCGGGTCGACGAGCTCGCGCGCGAACACCTGAATCGAGCGGCCGGCCGGATCGGCATGGTCGAGCGGCACGGTGAAGACGTGATCGGTCACCGCGAGACCAGGCAGGCGGTAGGTGCGGATCATGGAGTCCCTTCGTCGGTAAGCGGCTCGGGAAAGTGGCAGGCGACCTCCTGGCCCGGCGCGATCGACCGCAGTGCGGGCCGCTCGGCGGTGCAGATCCCGGCCGCCTTGGGGCAGCGGGTGCGGAACGGGCAGCCGCTGGGGGGATTGAGCGGACTGGGCAGGTCCCCGCGGAGCACGATCCGCTCGCGGGCTCGTTCGGCGTCCGGGTCGGGCAGTGGCACCGCCGACAGCAGGGCATGGGTGTAGGGGTGCGCGGCCTGGGCGAACAGCGTGTCGCGGTCGGCCGTTTCCACCACGGTGCCCAGATACATGACGGCGATGCGGGTGCTGATCTGGCGGACGGCGCCGAGGTCGTGTGCGATGAACACGTAGGCAAGCCCGTAGTCCTCCTGGAGGTCCTGGAGCAGGTTGAGGATCTGCGCCTGCACCGACACATCGAGGGCGGAGACGGGCTCGTCGCAGACCACCAGCTTCGGCCGCAGTGCCAGCGCCCGGGCGATACCGATGCGCTGGGCCTGGCCGCCGGAGAACTCGTGCGGGTGGCGGTCGGTGTGCTCTGGCCGCAGGCCCACCCGCTCCAGCAGGTGCTCCACCGGCTCGTCAGGGGCCAGCCCCTGGTAACGGTATGGAGCGGTCAGGATCTGCCGGACCGTCTTGCGGGGGTTCAGCGACGAGAAGGGATCCTGGAAGATCATCTGGAGGTCGCGGCGGACCGGGCGCATCGCCGCCTCGTCCAGCTTGTCCAGGTCCCGGCCGGCCACGCGGATCGTGCCGGAGGTGGGCTCGATCAACCGGGTGATCAACCGGGCGACCGTCGACTTGCCGCACCCGGACTCGCCGACCACGCCGAGCGTCTCCCCGGCCGCCACCCGCAGTGATACACCGTCAACGGCCGTGACGTGTCCGACCGGCCGCCGGGTCAGTCCATGCCGTACCGGGAAGCGCTTGACCAGGTCCTGGACTTCGAGCAGTGGCGCCTTCACGGCGTCACCTCCGGGGTCTCGAGCGACGCCTGTGCCTCGACCGGTGCCTGCAAGGCGGGCAGACGGTGAGGCAACGCCCCGTCGACGCGCGGCACGCAGGCGAGCAGCCCCTTGGTGTAGGCGGCCTGCGGCCGGTAGAACACGTCGCGGACCCCGCCGCGCTCGACCGCACGGCCGCCGTACATCACGACGACCTGGTCCGCCAGCCCGGCGACCACACCCATGTCGTGGGTGATGAGCATGATCGCTGTGCCGGACTGCTCCCGCAGTTCCCGAAGCAGCTCCAGGATCTGGGCCTGCACGGTGACATCGAGTGCGGTGGTCGGCTCATCGGCGATGAGCAGGTCGGGTTCGAGGCAGAGGGCCATCGCGATCATCACCCGCTGCCGCATGCCGCCGGAGAACTCGTGCGGGTAGGCGCGGGCGCGCCGCTCGGGCTCGGGAATGCCGACCCGGTCGAGCATCCGCACCGCCACGCGGTGCGCCTCGCGGCGGCCTGCCCCGCGGTGCGCCCGGTATGCCTCGGCGATCTGGAACGCCACGGGGTAGTAGGGGTTCAGGCAGGACAGCGGATCCTGAAAGATCATCGCGATCCGGTCCCCGCGCAGTCTGCGCAGGGCCCGCGGGCCCATACGGGTCAGATTCCGTCCGTCGAACCGGATCTCTCCGGTGACGCGGGCATCCGGCAGCAGACCCATGATCGCGAGGCTGGTGACGGACTTTCCGCTGCCCGACTCACCGACCACGCCGAGCACGGCCCCGGCGTCCAGATCCAGGTCCAGCCCGTCCACGGCACGTACCCCGGAACGGAAGCCGACGGCCAGATCACGTACTGTCAGCAAAGTCATCCCACGGCCCTCACTCTCGGGTCCAGGACCGCGTAGACCAGGTCCACCGCGACGTTGGCGAGGACCACGAAGCTCGCGGCGAACAGGGTCACGCCGAGGATCACCGGCTGATCCGCGCTGTTGATCGAGTCGGCCGCGAGCTTGCCCACGCCGGGCAGGCCGAACACCGACTCGGTGATGAGCGCGCCGCCGAGCAGCGCACCGAGGTCCATCCCGAAGATCGTCACAATGGGCATCAGTGCTGGGCGCAGCGCATGACGACGCAATACGGCCGGCTCCGGCAGGCCCTTGGCGCGGGCGGTGCGGACGTAGTTCTGACCGAGGCTGTCGAGCATCTCGCCGCGGGTGATCCGGGCGTAGACGCCGGCGTAGAGCATCGCCAGTGTGATCCAGGGCATGATCAACGACTGCGCCCAGCCGACCGGGTCCGCGCTGACGGAGACGAAGTGCGGATAGGGCAGCACCCCGAGCTTGACGACGAGTAGGTACTGCAGCACCAGCGCGGTGAAGTAGATCGGCAGTGAGACGCCGCCGAGCGCGGCCACCATCGCCGTCCGGTCCCACAGGCTCCCGCGGCGCAGCGCGGACACCACGCCCGCTGCGACGCCGACCGTCAGCCAGAGCACCGCCGCGCCCACCGCGATCGAGACGCTGATCGGCAGCCGGTCCGTGAGCAGTTGCCAGACGGGTTGGTTGGTCTGGAAGCTGAAGCCCAGACAGGGGAACGGGCAGTGCACGGCCTGTGCCCCCGTGCCGTAGGTTCGGCCGGCGAGGATACCGAAGAGATAGTCGCGGAACTGCACAGGCAGCGAGTGGTTGAGGCCGAGGGTTGTGCGGATCTGTGCAATCCGCTCCGGGCTGCACGCCTTGCCGCAGGCCCCCTGTGCGGGATCGGCGGGCATCAGGTAGAAGATCGCGAAGGTGGCGGCGCAGATCACCAGGAGGATAACCGCCGTCGCGGCCAGCCTGCGGAGCACATAGAGGATCATCGGCGCCGGCTCCGTGGGTCGAGGGCATCCCGAACGGCGTCGCCCAGCACGTTGAACGCGAGCACGGTGACGAACAGGAAGGCGCCGGGGATCAGGAAGTAGACGGGGTCGGCGGCGTACCAGGGCACTGCGGAGGCGATCATCTGGCCCCACGACGGGGTCGGCGGGACCACCCCGACGCCCAGGAAGGACAGGCCCGCCTCCGTGGCGATGTAGCTCGGGATCGACATGGTCGCCACGACCAGGATCGGCCCGGTCAGGTTGGGCAGCACCTCCCGCACCAGCAGTGCGCGCCGGGAGGCGCCCAGCACCCGGGCGGCCGCCACGAACTCCCCGCGGGCCAGCACCATCGCCTGCCCGCGCACGATCCGCCCGACGTACGGCCAGCCGAAGAAGCCGAGCACGACCACCAGGAGCAGTTGCCGGTTCACACCGGGTGCGGCGGAGATCAGCGCGATCATGAAGATCAGGCTGGGGAACGACATCAGCAGGTCCATCAGCCGGCCGATGAAGGCGTCGGTCCAGCCGCCGAAGAAGCCGGCGGCCAGCCCGAGCGCGGTTCCGAGCACCATCGACATGCCGGTGGCGAGCACTGCGATCAGCAGCGACACCCGCGCGCCGTAGACGACACGCGCCAGGATGTCCCGGCCGCTGACAGGCTCGACTCCCAGCCAGTGCCTGGCGCTGATCCCACCCCCCACGCCGCGCGGCAGCCCTCCGAGCGCCGGATCCACCGCGTCGCTGTGAAACTCCGTCGGCGACGTGCCGACGGCCCAGGCGACCAGCGGGGCCGCGAGGGCGATCAACACCAGGGCGACGACCACCGCGAGCGCGGCCGCCGCGGACGGCTGCGCCAGCAGCCGCCGCAACAAGGGTGCCTCCTGCGGTCCGACGCGACGTGTCGCGTCGGACGGCACCGAGGCGGAGAGCGCCGTGGTCACTTGCGCAGCCCCAGGGAGACCAGATCCAGACGTCCGACCCAGGCGACGTGTCCGTAGGCCCCGGTGACGTTGGGTCCGACGAGGATGGCAGCCTTGTCCCACAGGAACGGCACGACGGGTGCGTCCTGCATGATGTCCTTGGCCAGCTGCCCGTAAGCGGTCGCAGCGGCCGCCGGGTCGTTCATCCTGGCGATCTCGTCGAGCCGTGCGTTGACCTTGGCGGAGTTGTACTGCGAGTAGTTGTTGTTGCCCTGCGCGGTGATCTGCCGTCCATCGAACACGATCGGCAGGTAGGTGGAGGCGCCGGGCCAGTCGGACGACCAGCCGGCGATCACCAGGTCGTGTTCCTGGGACGTGTTACCCACCGTGCTGTAGAACGCCGACGTGGCGATCGCATTGATGTTCACCGTGATGCCGACCCGGGCCAGGGATGCCTGCACCGCCTCGGCCTGTGCCTTGCCCGTGGTGGTCGCCGGAGCGTCGAGGGTGAGGGTGATGCCCGAAGCGTGGCCGGCTGCGGCGAGCAGCGCCTTGGACTTGGCCGGATCCCCCTTGTCGCCCGGGCTCGGGTAGGGATCGTCGGCGGTGAAGCCTGGCGTCGAGGGGGGCAGCAGGGTGGTGGCGATATCCCCGGCGACCGGTCCGCCCCGAGCGGTGCGAAGCGCGTCCTTGTCGAGCGCGTACGCGATCGCCTGCCGCACCCGGACGTCGTCCAGCGGCTTGTGCTTGGTGTTGATGCTGAGGTAGCGCGTGTTGATCGAGTCGCCTGTGACCAGTCGCCGGCGAAGTGCCGGGTTGCCCATCACCGGCCCGACGGAGGCCGCGGTGAGGGGCTCGAACTCGACTGCGTCGGCGTCCTGTCCCACACCGGCGATGAGCCGCTGGTCGATCACCGCCGGATCCAGGTTGAGATCGATCACGATGCTGTCCGGGAGTGCCTTGCGCACCGAGTCGGTCGCCGAACTCCAGTACGTGTTGCGGACCAGCCTGAGCTCCTTCTTGAGCTCGAACTTCGCGATCTTGTACGGCCCGGAGGAGAAGGGTCTGGCGTCGTAGCCGACGCCGGTGTCCTTGTCCGCCGGCACCGGGGCGAACATCGGCAACGACACCGCGGAGCCGAAGTCGGCCACCGGGTGGTTCAGCTTGAAGACGATCGTCTTGTCGTCGGGGGTCTCGATCGAGGCGATCCCGGACTTGTCCTTGGAAGGGCCCTTGTACGCGTCGCCACCCACCAGCCACGTCCGGGCATACGGCGGCCCTTCGGGCAGCTCCGCCTCGAACGTCCGCTCGACCCCGTACTTGATGTCCTTACTGGTGATGGGCCGACCGTCCTCGTACTTCACCCCGTCCTTGAGCGTGAAGGTCCAGGTTCTGGCTCCGTCGCCGGGTCGCCCGACGTCCGTCGCCAGGTCCGGCACGATCTTGCCCCCGGCCTGGCCGGGGGCGGCCGCGAAAGTCGTCAACGTCCGGTAGACAAGGCGGCCCACGTCCTCGGACGAGGTGACATAGTTGCGGGCCGGGTCGAGATGCTCAAGGTCCAGGGGAGACAGCACATACAGCGTGCCGCCCTTGCTCGCAGCCTTGTCCTGCCCACTCTCGTCGCCGTTGCCGGCTCCCCCGCAACCGGCAACGGTGACGAGCCCAAGGGCCGCAATCATGACCAGCCCGGCTCGTCTTGTTCTCACAATGACTCCCCTGTGTGATGTGACATTTCACAACCTTGAAACAAGGCTGGCCGGTGTCCGCCCTCTTCAGACAGCTCTCAGATCCCCATAACGTGCGGTTATGGGGCTTGGGATAGCTCGAACCCCGCCCGGCCAAAGGAAGTTGGGCGGTGTGGTCGACGCATGCGCGCCGACCACACTGCCCCAGAATCCAGAACCTCCCGTTTTTCGAGATCACATGGAGGTGTCCACCGTGTCGCCGTTCGAGTCGGAGAGCCCGCTCACCACCGAGACGGTGACCTTGGTGCTGGAATCGGTGAAGGTCTGACCGGGCTGCCAGGTGTCCATGTCCAGCGCACTGCAGCCCGAGGGGGGCGACGCTGCGCCGGGGTTGGACACCACCCGGATCGGCCCGTCGCCGGTCGTGACGGACCAGTCGACCTTGTAGATGAGCACGCCCGTGGAGCAGAGGCTGGGGTCGTTCAACGCCGACCTGCGCGACTCGACGACATAGGCGCTGGTAGCACCGGTCTTGAGCACCACGATCCGCCATCTGCCACCGACCGGTGCGTACTCCACCGGGTTCAACGGGGTGCGCAGCGATGTGCCCGGCGTGGTCATGCAGGAGACCTCGCTGTCATCGGTCCAGCCGAGCTTCCAGGACTGCCAGCCGAAGTACTGGTTCCCCGGCCCGCCGATGTTGCCCATGATGTCCCAGCCACCGGCGAACTGGTGCAAGTCCCCAGTAAAGGAGTACAGGTCGGGCAGCCCGAAGGTGTGACCGGTCTCGTGGTCGGCGATGTGATAGGTCCACGATCCCCAGATGTCCTGACCGAACGTGACGGCCCATTTGACCGTCGTGCCGTTGACGACCACGCCGGGGCTGCTGGAGTTCCAGATGTACGTGGGCGAGTCGTCGATCGCGGTCGCGTCGGTGGTCGGGACTATGTAGAACATGTCGTACTGGGAGAGGTCGACACCGGCGTTCGCGGCGGCTGTGGTCGCATCCAGCACGTATTGCTGTTGGCCGGCGTACGTCGGAGTTCCGGGCCAGCCGTAGGAGGTGGAGTTCGACGGCATGCGCAGCCACTGGTTCAGCGGGGCCTGGATGTCGAGCCAGGTGTGACCGTAGGAGGCGTTCCACATCCAGTTGGCGGCAGGCGAAAGCCGGTTGTGGTAATCGGCGAGGTTCCCGGTGCCCGCGGCGTCCGGAAAGTCGACGTACAGCATGCCCACTCGAATGGTCTTCGAGGTCGCCGTCCCGGTGGGGTCGAAGGGCACCTGGAACCGATTGGGGTCGTCGGCGATGTTGTTCTGCTGGCCCTCATCGGTGTAGCCGGTCGTCCCTGTGAACGAACACGCCGACCTGCTCCCGTTGTACGCATGGGCGGGGTCGGCGGGGACTATGACCAGGGCAGACAGAGCAAGCAGGGCGGATAGGACCAGTAGGGGCGCGGTGCGCAGCCGGCGTCCCGCGCTGGCTGGGAGGCTCATGGGGTGTCTCCTGAATGCAGGGATGGATCCGGGCTTCGGGCCCGGGCGGCGGCGATTTGCTGGCTCGCAGCCGCTGTGAAGTGGCGCGGTCGACGGCTCGCTGGGGAGCTCCCAACCGGCCTGGGAAGCGCACCGGACACGGAAGGGTTCGCCCTCCGGTCAGGTGCGCGACCGGACGCCTCCCCGAACGTCCAGGGCGAGTACTGCCCGGGAGCGGCGGCTCACGCGGGGAGGCGGGTTGGTGGGGGTTACCGGCCATGTCCAAGTGCCAGGGCCTCGACAGGACCCCGTTGTCCCTCGCCCTTCGCCCTCGTTGGCCGCCGTCACTCAGGCGCGTAGCGTGCCGACCGTGCGGTGTGCGGTGGCAGGACGGCTCTCCACCCACCGCCGTGGTGGATCGCCGAGGCCGCTGCCAGGTACCTGGCGGCCACCGCCCGCGGATTGCGGCTTGTCCACACTGCCGCCAGTGGGACCGGCTCGTTCTATTCGGCCAATAGTGCGGATACACCAGCACTTCCGGGAGCTCTCACTTCCTCATAACGGCGCATTATGTACCTGCGCTTCCCCTCATAGCGTGGGGACCGGGTCTGAAGAGAAGGCCGGGTCGTGGGAGCCCGAGGGCTCGAAGAAGAACAACGTGTGGCCTCTCGTCCTGCGGCACGTTGATCCGGTAAGCGCGTATCGGGTGAGGTCAGGGATCACCTTGCCGCGAAGCATGCGCACCCGCGGCCTGCGCCTATGCCGGACAAGCCGCCGGAGCGCTGGACAGGCCTCTGCCCTGTATGGCATCCGCGCAGGTCACGGGTGTCCAGGAGGGCATGGAACACCCTCACGCACTCACCAGACATACTGACCCCATGCGTATCGACTTCGACCCCGCCGAGCTTGACCGGACCGCCTTCTACAAGCTCCTCACGGCCACCGTGGTCCCCAGGCCGATCGCCTGGGTGTCCACTTGGTCGGAA
>CAYNNX010000197.1:0-12876 GCA_964398515.1 uncultured Streptantibioticus sp.
CCCGACGCCCGCGCCCCTGCTGAAGATCTCCATCCGGGACACCGGCCCGGGCATGGACGCCCGCACCCCCTGCACGACCTACCCCCACCGCTCCCACGGCGACGCCACGACCAGCAGGGCGCCGCTGCTGCTCGCCGAACTCCACCCCGACACCCTCCCCGCCCCCGGCGACGGCACCCCGGCCGCAGGAGGCGAAATGCCGGGAGCGATGGAGGATGGCTGGCCCGGCTTCTTCCACCGCGCCCACCGCCTCCTCCCCGCCGACGGGCTGTTGCTCCTGGCCACGCGCCAGCACCGGGCCGCAGGTCGGCTCACCGACCCGCTCGGCTCGCTCATCGCCTGCGCACGCACCGCCGGTTTCCGATACCTGCAGCACATCGTCATCGCCCACGCCCACGCCGTCGACGACCGGCTCGTGCCCGCCCCGCCGGCCGACGCCAGCCCCGCAGTCACGCACAGCGACCTGATCGTCCTGTCCGCGATCCACCACACCTGAACCCCAGGGAGCCAGCGATGCCCAGTCCCGTCTCGGTGTGGAACACCGCCCCCACCTCCGCCCCCGCACAGCGCAAAGGCCGCTACGTGCCCACCTCCGCGGCACACCCCGCCAAGATGCTCCCCGCCATCGCCGCGCACGCCATCCGCACCTACACCCGCCCCGGCGACCTGGTCCTGGACCCGATGTGCGGCATCGGCACCACCCTCGTCGAAGCCCTCCACCTCGGCCGCAACGCGCTCGGCATCGAGTACGAACCCCAGTGGGCCTACCTCGCCCGCCGCAACACCGCCACCGCCACCGCCACCCACCAAGGCCGCCCTGCAACAGCGGTGGTGCACTGCGCAGACGCCCGCGACCTCACCCACTTCGTCCCCACCGCACTGCACGGCCGGGTGGACCTGGTGCTCACCTCACCGCCCTACGGACCCAGCGTCCACGGACAGGTCCGCTCCACCCGCGAGACCGGCGAACGCGGCGTCGTCAAGAAAGACTTCCGCTACAGCCACGACCCTGCCAACCTCGCCCACCTCTCCACCGACCGACTCCTTACCGCCTTCACCGACATCCTCACCCAGTGCCACACCATGCTGCGCCCCGGCGGAACCGCCGTCGTCACCACACGCCCCTGGCGCACCCGCGGCGAACTGGTCGACCTGCCCTCCGCCGTCCTCGCCGCCGGCCGGGCCGCCGGACTCATCCCGACCGAACGCTGCGTCGCCCTCCTGGCGGGCATCCGCGACGGCCGCCTCGTCGCCCGCCCGTCGTTCTTCCAGATGAAGAACGTCCGCGACGCCCGCCGCCAAGGCATCCCACTCTCGGTGATCCAGCACGAAGACGTGTTGGTGTTCACCCGGCCTGAGATTCCCCGGAGTCCCATCGGACCCGACGGCCGAGCAGGTCGTGCGCCGCGCAATCAGGCCAAGGGGCCTGGTGGCACGGGTCGGTGTGACGAAGTCACCGGGGGAGGCGAGGCGCGATGAAGCGGACCTTGACGGTTGATGAGGTGCAGGCGCTGCCGGTGATGGTGGATGTGGTGACCGCGGGCCGGGCGCTGGGGATCGGGCGCACGACCGCTTACGAACTGGTGCGTCAGGGGCGGTTCCCGTGCCGGGTGGTCAGAATCGGCGGCTGCTACCGGGTCCCTGCCGCAGAGCTGCGGCAACTACTCGGCCTGGATCGACACCCACACGGGTCGACTCCCTCCGTCCCGCTGGCGCTTCGCGACGCGGCGGAGGGTCGATCGGACCGTTCACCAGCGGATTTCCTCCGCACACCGTCCGCGCCGCGCGGACGGGGTGAGCCGGAGGGCCGCTGATACCCATGCACGGCGTGCCCCGCTGAGGCGGGGCACGCGGGAAGGAACGGATCTTGAAGGGATCAACCTTCAAACGCTGCGGGTGCGCTGTCCCCGTCGTGGACGATGCAGGGCGGCCCGTCATCGGGCCGGACGGGCGGGTCAGGCAACGCCAGTTGGGCAACGACTGCCCCAGGCTGCGTCGGCCGAACGGGGCGTGGAGCCGGGAACACGGCACGTGGTACTTCATGCTCAACCTCCCGCCCATCCCCGGGGCACCGGCCGGGCGAGTCCGACAAGGCGGCCTGGACACCCTCACCCGGGCCGAGCAGATGCTGGACGACGTGCGCCGGCTGATCGCCCTTGCCGACGTCGCCGACGATCCGGCAAGCGCGCGGACGGCCATGGTCGGCCTGATCAACGAGGCCCTGAAGGCGAAGCGGCCGCTGCCGTCCTATGACGAGGTACGCCGCAAGGTGCTCGTGGGCCAGCCGCTCAACGACGCGATGACCGTCGCCCAGTGGCTGACGGAATGGTTCGCCTCCCGAGTGGATCTACGCAAGACCACCCGCCGCTCATATGAGTCCCACATCCGCCTGTACCTGATCCCGCACCTGGGCCACATCCGCCTGGACCGGCTGCGCACCACTCAGGTGCAGACGATGTTCGCCGCCATCGATGAGCACAACGAGGTCATCGTGGCGAACAACGCCGCCCGCCGCCTGCTGGAGCAGACCGCCCGGCGGTCCTGGAAGGAGGGCGACCGGGCCGGGGCACGCGCCGCCAGGGCCCGGCTGGCCGAGCTGGAACCCTTCCGGCGTCCTGTCAACGCCTCGGCGAAGCAGAGCATCCGGGCCACGCTGCGGTCCGCGCTGACCGACGCGGTGGCGCAGCAACTGGTCCAGGTGAACGTCGCCAAGCTGGTGAAGCTGGCGCCGGGCAAGCGGCCCAGGCCCGTGGTGTGGTCGCCGGAACGCGTCGCGCAGTGGCGCAAGACCGGGACCAGGCCGTCCTCGGTCATGATCTGGGATGCCGGGTGCACGGCGGCGTTCTTGCAGCGCGCCCGCCGCCACGAGGCGTTGTACGCGCTTTTCCACCTGGTTGCCTTCACCGGGCTGCGGCGGGGCGAGGCGTGCGGGTTGCGGTGGGCCGACGTCGAGCTGGCCAAGAGCACGATGGCGGTCCGCGAGCAGATCGTCCAGCTCGGGTGGGCGACCGAGTCCGGGCAGCCCAAGACGGATGCGGGGGAGCGGGTCGTGGCGCTCGATCCCGCCACGGTCGCCGTGCTGGCCGCTCACCGGCGCCGTCAGATCACAGCCCGTATCCGACACGGCCAGGGTTGGATCGACTCCGGGCTGGTCTTCACCGCCGACGACGGCGGGCCCCTGCACCCGGCATGGGTGACCGAGCAGTTCAAGCTGCTCACCCGGGAGGCAGACCTTCCGCCGATCCGTCTTCACGACCTGCGCCACGGCGCGGCCACCCATGCCCTGTCCGCGGGGATCGACGTGAAGGTGGTGCAGGACATGCTGGGGCACTCGTCCTCGACGATCACCCGGGACACCTACACCAGCGTGGTCGACGAGGTGAAGCACAACGCCGCCGCGGCCGTCGCCCGGGTCTTCCTCGCAGCGGGCCTCCAGCAACCCGCTCCAGATCGCCGCCGGTACTCGCAACCAGCGGATTCGCCGGCGACGCGATCTCGGCACACGGACCCGTCACGGACCCAGGAACGGCCGTAAACGACCCCGGGCGTTCTCGGATCTCCGAGAACGCCCAGGTCAGTGACATGATCACTTGTGCGCCGCCAGGGACTCGAACCCCGAACCCGCTGATTAAGAGTCAGCTGCTCTGCCAGTTGAGCTAGCGGCGCTCACCAACGTGAAAATCCTAACCGATCCCGAGCGGTGCTCCGACCACCCTTCTCCCCTCGGGTGTCCCCCTCAGGTCTGCGCTCCGTCTGTGCCCAGTCCGACAGCCGTGCGCAGCCGCCCTCCCGGACCGCTTCGACCGCCGCCTGGTGCACCGCGCGGCCCGTCCTCTCGTCGGGGGCGGACACCGGGCTCCCGGTGAAGGTGAACCACTCCTCCGCTCCGGTGTACTGCACCGCCACCCGTGCCTCGCCGTCCAGCCAGGTGGTGTGGATGGTGAGGTCGCCGGTTATCGGGCCGAGCTCTTCGGTCGACACTCCTCCGGAGCCCGCGATCACACCCGCGGTCGTCCACGTCGCCCAGGTGGTCATGACACCGTCCCCTCTCCCTCCCCACGAGTACGTGTATGCCCGCGATCGCCCCATGCAGGCCTGATGGCGACCGGGAGAAGAGGGGCAGCGGAGATGGCCGATGATGGGGTGACCACGGTCAGGAGGAGAGGGAATGTCGCTGCGACACGCGGTGCTCGGGCTGCTCTCGCACCATCCGGCGAGCGGGTACGAACTGGCCAAGCACTTCCGGGAGACCCTGCCCGGCGTCTGGTACGCCCGCAACCACCAGCTGTACCCGGAGCTGAACCGGCTGGAGTCGGCCGGGCTCGTCGAGGTGGTCGAGGAGGGGGCGCGCGGCAGGCGGACCTACGCGATCACGGACGCCGGGCGGGAGGAGCTGCGCCACTGGCTGGTGGAGGTGGAGCCGGACCGCACCATGCGCAGCGAGACCTATCTGCGGTCCTTCCTGCTCACGGCGGTGCTGTCGCGCGAGGACGCGCTGGCGGTGCTGGAGCGCGAGATCGCGGTGTGGGAGGCCTCCCGGGCGGCGCTGCAGGCGGGACTCGACAAGGCCGAGGGCACCCTGGCGGCCGACGAGCCCTATGTGCTGGCGACGACCATGGGGATCAAGCTCAACGAGGCCATGCTGTCGTGGGCCCGGGAGACGGCCCGGCGGATCGCAGCGCGCGACCGCTGACGGCCTCTCGGGCCGCGTCGGACCGGCGTCGGACCCGGTGTGGTGACAAGTAGCGGGTAGACATGTCGAACTCGACATGTCTAATCTGACTGGTGTGCGCGCAGGGCGTACGCGTGCACTACGCACCCGTGATCTGGTCGCCTGCCGGGGAGGTCCATGTCCAGCCGCGTGCCCACGCCCACACCGCCGTCCACGGTCCACGGCGGATCAGCCCAACTGACCCCCGCCGCACGGCGCATGGTCCTGTACGCGGTGCTCACCGCGGTCTTCCTGGGGACGCTCGACGGCACGGTGGTGGTCACCGCGCTGCCGCGCATCGTCGGCCGGCTCCACGGCGACGAGTCGGTCTACGCCTGGACCGTCACCGGCTACCTGCTCACCTCCACCGTCTCCGTACCGCTCTACGGGCGCTACAGCGATCTGTACGGCCGCAAGTACCCGCTGCTGGCCGGGATCGGGGTGTTCCTCACCGGTTCCGTGCTGTGCGCGACCGCGGGCACCTTCACCGAACTGCTCGGCTACCGCGCACTGCAGGGTGCCGGGGCCGGGGCGCTCATGCCCCTGGGCATGGTGCTGCTCCGGGACACCGTGGACGCCCGGCTCATGCCGAGGCTGCAGAGCCTGCTGGGCGCGATGCTGGCGGTCACCCTCGTCGGCGGCCCCTACCTGGGCGGTGTGCTGACGGATCTGGCGGGCTGGCGCTCGCTGTTCTGGTTCAACCTCCTGCCGGGGGTCCCCGTGCTCGTGGTCGTCGCGACGCTGCTGCCGGGCGGGCGGGGCAGCGGCGGCGGCCGTCCCGACGTGTGGGGTGCGCTGCTGCTGGCACTCGGCCTGTCGTCGGTGCTCGTCGGCCTGACCGGGATCGGGCGCGGCGGGTCGTCGGGGCGCTGGGGCGAGGTGAGCGTGACCGGCTGCCTCGCCGTCGGCGCCGTGGCGCTCGTGCTGTTCGTGCTCGTCGAGCGGCGGGCCGCGGTGCCGGTGCTGCCGCTGCGGCTGTTCCGCGGGCGCGCCTTCACCTCGCTGATCACGGCGGGGTTCTTCTTCTCGGCCGCCTCCCTGCCGTGCACGGTCTTCCTGCCGCTCTACTTCCACCAGGTCCGGGGCCTGGCGGCCACCGGTTCGGGGCTGATGCTCACGCCGCTGCTGCTGGCCATGGTCGCCGGGAACCGGGTCGCGGCCCGGCTCGTCTTCGTCGAGCGCCTGCGCAGGCCGATCCTGCCGGCCGGTGCGGTCCTGCTGCTGATCGGCTGCGGGGCCTTCGCCCTGCTGGGCCGGGACACCCCGCTGTGGCTGATCGTCGCGGCCATGGCGGTGGTGGGGGTGAGCATGGGGCCCGCCATGGCGCCCGTCGGGCTGATGGCCCAGAGCGTGGTGCCGCCGCGCGACGCGGGCACGGCCACCGCAGGCGTGGTGCTGCTCAAACAACTCGGGCAGTCCGTGGGCCTGGCGGTCGGGCAGACGCTTCTCGCCCGCGATCCGGCGCCGGGGCCGGGCGGGCACGCGGTGTCAGCCTCCATGGGCTCCCTGGCCTCCGGCGTGGGCCAGACGATCGCCCTGGTCGGCGTGGTGTGCGGGGCGGGTGCGCTGGTGGCGAGCGTGCTGGCCGGGGACGTGGAGATCCGGCTGCCGGGCGATGCTCCGGCCCGCCGGGACGGCGAGGGGGAGCCCGCGCGCCGGTCGTGAGCCTCGCGGGACGCGGCGGCACCGGGCGCAGGGCCCGAACCGGGGCCGAATGCGGAAAGGGCGTCCCCGGAACTCCGGGGACGCCCTGCCCTTGATCTTGTGCGCCGCCAGGGACTTGAACCCCGAACCCGCTGATTAAGAGTCAGCTGCTCTGCCAGTTGAGCTAGCGGCGCCCGCTCGAAGAGAACTCTACCCGATGCCTGAGGGTGGTCACGGCCACGGCCGTGGCCGCTCCCGGGCGGGTGAGCCCGGTCACGTCCCGGACCACGGTCGAGTGAAGTTGGTCCAGGCCAATGTCTTGACGTGGTCGTGACATGAGGCCAGTCTGGGCAGCGATTGGTCTGTACCAGTCCTGCCGGTCGTCGGTACCGGTCGTTCAGCTCTTCCCCCCACCTCCTCGGGAGGCTCTTCGTGGAGCGCCGCAGTCTTCGAACACTCAGCGCCGCAGTCTCGGCGGCCGGCCTCGCCGTGGCCGCGATCACCACCGTGGCCGCCACCGGCCACGCCGCGCCCGCGCACCCGGCCGGGGCCGCCGCCGCTGCCTCGGTCGGCAGCAACTGGTATGCCGCCGCCCCCTATCTGATGCCGCTGGACAACCCGAACGGCGGCGGCTGCTCGCCCACCTGGGGCGGGAACGACGCGGTCTCCTCCGACACCGCCGTGGCGAACGTGATCTCCGGGATCCGCGCCAAGGGCGGCGACGTGTCGGCCTCCGTCGGCGGGTACGGCGGCACCAAGCTCGGCCAGAACTGCGGCACACCGGAGGCCACCGCCGCCGCCTACCAGCAGGTCGTCGACAAGTACGGGCTCAAGGCGCTCGACTTCGACCTGGAGGAGCCGGAGTACGAGAACTCGGCCGCCATCCACAACGAGATCGGTGCGGCCAAGATCCTCCAGCAGAACAATCCGGGGATCTACATCTCGGTGACCACGGCCGGCACAGCGGACGGCACCGGCTGGTTCGGCAAGCAGATGCTGAACGAGGCCAAATCGCAAGGGTTTGTGCCCGCCAACTTCTCGATCATGCCGTTCGACGGCGGCTTCAACGGTGCCGCCGCCCAGACCGCCGCCCTGACCAACTTCAACTCCATCCTGCAGTCCACCTTCGGCTGGGACCAGGCCACCGCCTACGCCCACGAGGGCATCTCCCAGATGAACGGCCGCAGCGACAGCGGCGAGTACTTCTACCAGTCCGACTTCCAGACGGTCCTGGACTACGCGACCAGTCACCACATGGCGCGCTTCACCAACTGGTCGGTCAACCGGGACCGCCAGTGCACGCCCCCGGACAACAACGGCCAGACGTCCGGCACGTGCAGCAGCGTTCCGCAGAACGCCTACGACTTCACCAAGTTCTCGGTCCGGTTCGCCGGGGCCACCCCGCCCACCACCTCTCCCACGCCCACCCCGACGCCCACCCCCGGCCACTGCACCGCGCCGGCGTACAGCGCCACCGCCGTCTACGTGGGCGGCAACGAGGTGTCGTACAACGGGCACACCTGGAAGGCCAAGTGGTGGACGCAGGGTGAGGCGCCCTCCACGGGCGGCTCCGGCGTCTGGCAGGACGAAGGCCCCTGCTGACGACCGCCCCCGCACAACCGGGAGGGGCCGGGCCGCCACCTGAGCAGGTGGAGCCCGGCCCCTCCCGTCGTGCTCAGATCGCCAGCGACAACAGCACCGGAGCCGCACGCTTGTTGAGCGTGTCGGCCGCGGTGCGCAGCCGGTGCGCCCGGTCCAGCGGCATCGAGACCGCAAGGCAGCCGACCGTGTTTCCGATGGTGACCGGCACCGCGGCGCAGACCGTACCTACCGCGTACTCCTGCAGGTCCAGCGTCGGTACCGTCGCGGGCTGGCTGTCCAACTTGGTGAACAGCACCTTCTCGTTGGTGATCGTCTTGGAGGTGAGCCGGGCCACCTTGTGGCGGGCGAGGTGGTCGCGGCGGCCGTCCAGGTCGAGCTGGGTCAGCAGGCACTTGCCGACCGCGCTGGCGTGCGCGGCGGAACGGAAGTCCACCCACTCGTTGACCTTGGGCGCGGTGGGGCCGTCCGCGTAGTCGACGATCCGGACCTCGCCGTCGTCGTAACGGCTGAAGTAGACGGCGGCTCCCACCTCGTCGCGCAGCCGGGTCAAGGTGGCCTTGATCTTGTCGGCGAGGGCCTGCTTGCGGTTGGCGGTGCCCAGCAGCACCAGGGACTCGCCGACCACATAGGCGCCGCCGGGCAGGAGGTGGAGATAGCCCTCGCGCTTGAGCATGGCCAGCAGGTGCGACAGTTGGCCGGGCGGCACCGCGAGCTCCCGGGAGAGCTGAGCGGCGGTTATGCCCTGACCGTGACGGTCCACGGTCTCCAGCACGCGCATCGCGTACTGGACGGCGTAGGCAGGCGCCATCTTTCGGTGCTCCAGCGCCACGGTGTCCCCCTCGCAGGTCGGACCGCTTACCGGATTCAACGATAGCGGCAACCGGGCTTTCCGGTGCCGTGGTTGCGCACTTCCTCCCGGCCCCCCACGTGCATACGCAGGGGACCGTTACTCCGGCATATGCCAGCGTCATGGACCAACGCCATGGGGCCCTGCTCAGCGGACCGCCCTGAGGAACTCCCGGGTGCGCTCGTGCCGCGGAGCTTCGAAAATCTGCTCGGGCGAACCGGATTCGATCACTCGTCCAGAGTCGAACATAAGCACCTGGTCGGAGATGTCCCGCGCAAACCCCATCTCATGCGTCACACACAGCATCGTGATCTCCGTGCTGCGCGCGATGTCCCGCAGCAGATCGAGCACCCCGGCGACGAGTTCCGGGTCGAGGGCCGAGGTGACCTCGTCCAGCAGGAGCACCTTCGGCCGCATCGCCAACGCCCGGGCGATCGCCACCCGTTGCTGCTGTCCGCCGGAGAGATGGGCCGGGTAGGCGTCCAGCTTGTCGTCGAGCCCGACCATCTCCAGCAGCTCCCTGCCGCGCTCGGCCGCCTCGTCCTTGCCCAGGCCCAGGACGTGGACCGGGGCCTCGGTGACGTTGCGCAGCACGCTCATGTTGGGGAAGAGGTTGAACTGCTGGAAGACCATGCCGATCTCCTTGCGCACTTCGGCGTCGAGCGGCCTGCCGTCGACCAGGATCCGGCCCGAGTCGGGCTTGGTCAGCGTCATCAGGAGCCGCAGGATCGTGGTCTTGCCGGAGCCGGAGGGCCCGATGAACGTCACGTGCCTGCCGGGGGCGACGGTGAAGTCCAGTTCGTCCAGGACCGTCGTCGCACCGAAGCGCTTGGTGACCTTCTCGAAGCGGACCAGCTCTCCGCCGTTGCGGACCTGTTGGGGGATGTCGGTTGCGATGTCAGTTGCCAAGGCGGCGCTCCATAGCTCGCATGAGAAGGGACGTCGGATAGGCGATCACCACGAAGAGCAGTCCGACGACGGTGATCGGCTCGGTGTAGCGGAAGGACTCCGCCCCCACCTCCTGGGCCTGCTTGAGCATGTCCAGGACGGTGATCGCGGCGAGCGTCGGGCTGTCCTTGAACATCGCGATCACATAGTTGCCGAGGACGGGGACGACCCGGCGGACCGCCTGCGGCAGGATCACCGCCGCCCAGGTGCGCCGGCCCGGCAGGCTCAGCGCGGTCGCCGCCTCCCACTGCCCGCGCGGCACGCCGTCGATCCCGGCCCGGTACACCTCGGCGGTGTACGTGGAGTAGTGCAGCCCGAGCCCGAGCACCCCGGTCGTCAGCGGGGACAGGGTGACCCCGACGGTGGGCAGCACGTAGAAGAGGAAGAACAGCTGCACGAGCAGCGGGGTGTTGCGGACGAACTCCACCACCGCGCGCACCGGCCACCGCACCCAGCGCGTGGGCGCCCGGAACAGAAGCGTCCAGACCAGGCCCAGCGCGAAGGAGAGCAGCGAGCCGAGCACGGTCGCCTCGACGGTGACGAACAGCCCGCGCAGCAGATCGGGCATGACATGGCCGGTGTACGTCCAGTCCCAGAGCTTCATCGCGGACCACCCCCGACCGTGCCTCCGGCCGTGCCTACGGCCGCGTCCACCGCGCCGGACGGCGCCGCCGCGAGGCGCACGCGCCGCGGAGCGAGCCCCACCGACGCCTTCGCGCGGCGCTCCAGCAGCCGCATGCCCCGGGTGAGCACGAAGGCCACCGCGAAGTACATCACCAGGATGATCCCGTAGACCTGCGCGCTGTTGCCGGTGGCGAGCCGCACGAGCTGGGCGCTGCCGGCGAGTTCGCCGATGCCCAGGATCGAGGCGAGCGCGGTGCCCTTGAGCAGCTCGATCAGCAGGTTGCAGAACGGCGGCACCATCTGCGGTACCGCCTGCGGCCAGATCACCAGGCGCATCCGTTGCCAGCGCGTGAAGCTCAGCGCGACCGCCGCCTCACGCTGCGCCGGCGGGACCGCCTCGATCGCGGCGCGCACGACCTCGGCGCCGTACGCCCCGTACGACAGGCCGAGGGCCAGCGTGGCCGCCCACAGCGCGGCGAGCTGCCAGCCGAGCAGGGGGAGCGCGAAGAACAGCCAGAACATCAGCACCAGCGCGGACGTCCCGCGGAAGAACTCGACGTAGACGCCGGCCAGGAAGCGGACGATCCACAGCCGCGAGAGCCGGGCGAGCCCGGCGGCGAAGGCGACGGCCGCGGCGAGCGCGGCGCTGAAGACGACCAGCTGGACGGTGGCCCACAGGCCGCGCAGCAGCAGTTCGTAGAGCCCTGTCGTCATCCGGCGCACAACTCCTTCGCGGTGAGGGTCGTCGCCTCGGTCTCGGTGAAGCCGAACGGACGTATCAGGCGCATCAGTTCACCGCTGGAGCGCAGCGAGCGCAGCTCGGCGTCGAACGCGTCGCGCAGCCGTGTCTCGCCCGGGCGGAAGCCGTAACCGCCCGCGCCGTACTGCTTCTTGCCGTCGATGACCGGGATGAACGGCTCGGTCATCTCCACGCTCGGGTGGTGCCCGCCGGACAGCAGGTTGCGCAGGGTCAGGCTGGTGCCCGCGAAGCAGTCCATGCGGCCGGCCTGGATCCCCTCCAAGCCGCTGAGGGGGTCGTTGTAGATCTGGATCCGGCCGCCGGGGACGCCGAGGCTCTTGGCGTACTGGATCTCGATGCCGCCGGTCGCAACGCCCATCGAGGCACCGGACTTGGCCACGTCCGCGTAGGTGCGCAGCTTCCGGGGGTTGCCCTTCGGGACGATGAGGGCCTCCTGCACCTGGTAGTCCGGGTCGGAGAAGAGGATCTGCGCGCAGCGCTTCGGATTGATGAACATCCCGGCGGCGATCACGTCGAACTGGTTGGAGCGCAGCCCCGGGATGAGCGAGCCGAAGTCGATGGGTACGGGCTGGGTGCGCGGTACGCCCAGCCGCTTGAAGACCGCGGCGGCCACAGTGGGGGCCTCGCCGGTCAGACGGCCGTTCTTGTCGATGTACGCGTACGGGACCTCGCCCGCGATGCCGAGGCGGACGGTGCCGGCCTTGCGCAGCCGCTCCAGCAGGTTGCCGCCGTCGGTCGCGCTCGCGGTGGAGACGCGGCTGCACCCTGCGGCGCCGGCGGCACTCAGCGCGCCCAGTGCGACGGCGCCGCGCAGCAGGGAGCGTCTGCCGGGGCGCGGGGTGTCCCGGTCGAGGCAGCCGCTGCGGCCTCGGCTGATGTCGTCATCCCGGTAACTCATGCTCCTCCAGGCGCGATCGGGTCCTTGCGCCCTGGGGCAGCGGCGCGGCGGTCGGTTGGGCGCGCCGCTACCCCGAGCGAGTCGGGATATGGGCAATCGCAACCAACCCGTGATCCGGCGACCCCGGCCAGGGTGACGAGGATGACCCTTGATTCATTGGGAAAACCGCGCTGGAGACTGCTAGATTGGAGGAAGATTTCGCGGTCATCCTGCGAAACGCAGGAGAGATCGTAGATTCACCTGCTGTTACGCCGTTGGCAACAAACCACACGCAACACACCACACGTAAGGGAGAGGTGCCGTCATGGCCGGGCGCGCGCGCGTCGTCGTCGGAGTCAGCGGTTCGTTGAACAGCCTCACCGCCCTGCACCGGGCGGTCGCCGAGGCCCGTCGGCGGGACGCGCTGCTCGTGCCCGTGCTCGCCTGGACGCCGCCCGGCGGGGAGGCCGCCTACCGGCGCGGCCCCTGCCCGCCGCTGCTCCAGGAATGGGAGTTGGCCGCCTACGAGCGCCTCGCCTGCGCCTTCGACGAGGCGTTCGGCGGGTTTCCCTACGGGGTCGACGCCGAGCCGAGGGTGGTGCGTGCCGAACCGGGACCGGCGCTCGTGGGGATCGCCAACCGGCCGGAGGACCTGCTCGTCGTCAGCACGGGAAGCAAGGGGCGCCGCCCGCGGATCTTCGGGGGCTCGGTGAGCCGCTACGTGTTGGCGCACGCCGCGTGCCCGGTGCTGGCGGTGCCGCCGTCGGCGTTGCGGGAGGCGCTCTCCCGGGCGGGACGCCGCCGCTGGGCCGAACCCTTCGCGGTATCGCTGCCGCTGGGCTGAGCCGTTGGCCCCGATCCCG
>CAYNNX010000198.1:0-12837 GCA_964398515.1 uncultured Streptantibioticus sp.
CGGCGGCGCGCGGGGCCGCGGCGGCCGGACGCGGGCGTTCACGCAGGCGGCGCGCGGCCTCCGCGGCCCTGCGCTGATCCATGGTGAACTCGAAGCGGCGGCGCTCGACCTTGCGCAGGTGCCTGATGTAGAGGCTGAGCAGCACCCCGGGGACAGCCGGGGCCCACAGGAAGGCCACACCGCCCACGGCCGCGACGATCGCCCCGGCCGAGAAGGCGAGGAACAGGACGGTCGTGGTACGGCGGCGGCGGGCCAGCAGGCGGGCGCGGGCCTTGCTGATCGTGGGCGCGTCGGGCCGGGCGCGGCGCTGCTCGGGGCGGAGGTCCACCTCGGTCACCGGCAGCGCGAGGCCCCGGACGTCGACGGGCCGGCCGGCCTCGTCCGCGTCGTGGCCGGAGGCGGCCTCGTCGGCAGGCCCGGTGGCGTCCGGGCCCTCGGCGCCGGGATCGTCGTGGCCGGGGCGGGCGGATCCGCTCGGCGAACCGTTCTTGAGGTCGCGCGCCTTGGCGTAACGCCGTTCCATTCCCGCTCGCCCGGACAGCAGCCGGATGGCTGTGCTGAAGCGTTCCGTCGGACGCGCTTCGTTGAGCTCGTCCTGCCTACGGAGCCACATCGGCACCAAGTAGGCAGCCCAGGCCCCGACGATGACTGCGTAGATGAGGCCGCTGCTGCTCACGACCAACACGGTAGGGGCCTTCGGGACCGGCCAACAGCAATTCGACGCGGTGTGTCGCACGATCTGGCTGATATGCCGAAATTTTTTCGTGATTGCGGCGACGGCGCCGTGGCGAATGCGGCCATTCAGCGGTCGATTTCGAACATGTATTTCATTTCTGGGGCGCCCCTGGCCGGGCGCGGTGCCAGCGGGTCAGCATCCCCTCCGGCACCTCGTCGGCGGTGAGCGCGAAGACCAGATGGTCGCGCCAGGCCCCGTCGATGTGGAGATAACGCGGGCGCATCCCTTCTTCCCGGAAACCCAGCTTTTCCACCACGCGGCGGCTCGGCGCGTTCTCCGGGCGGATGCACACCTCTATCCGGTGCAGCCCGACCGACCGGAAGCAGTGGTCCACGGCGAGCGCCACCGCGGTCGGCATGACGCCTCGGCCGGCCACCGCCTCGTCCACCCAGTAGCCGACGTGCGCCGAGCACATCGAGCCCCAGGTGATCCCGGCGACCGTCAACTGCCCTGCCAGCCGCCCCTGGTACTCGACGATGAACGGCAGCATCCGCCCCGCGTTCGCCTCGGCGCGCAGATGACGGACCATCTGGCGGTATGTGGGCCGGTGCACGACGTGGCCGGGCGCGGCCGGCGGCACAGTGGCCTCCCACGGGCGCAGCCATTCGCGGTTGCGCCGGTTCGCCTCCCGCCAGGCGCGCTGGTCGCGCATCCTGATGGGCCTCAGGCGGACGTCGCCGTCCACCAGCTCGGCGGGCCAGAAGCCGTTCAGCTCGGTCTCCCTGACATGGGGTGGTCACCGCCGCGGATCTGGTCGACGGCGTGCGCCAGCAGCGGGGCCAGCACCGCCAGCCCGTCGCGGACGCCGCCGGTCGATCCGGGCAGGTTCACCACCAGGGTGCGCCCGGCTACGCCCGCGATGCCACGGGACAGGGCGGCAGCGGGCACCTTGTCCCGGCCGGCGGCACGGATCGCCTCGGCGATGCCGGGCACCTCGCGGTCGATCACCGCGCGGGTCGCCTCCGGGGTGCGGTCGGTCGGGGTGAGGCCGGTGCCGCCGGTGGTCACCACAACGTCGTACCCGGCGGCGACGGCGTCGCGCAGCGCCTGCTCGACGGGGTCGCCGTCGGGGACGACCCGCGGGCCGTCGGTGTCGAAGCCGAGCTCGCGCAGCGCCTCGGCGATGAGCGGGCCGCCGCGGTCCTCGTAGACGCCCGCGGCCGCCCGGTTGGACGCGGTGACCGCCAGCGCCCTCACGGCCGGCTCCAGTCACCGGACTTGCCGCCCGTCTTGGACTCCACCCGCACATCGGTGATGACGGCCGACTTGTCGACGGCCTTGACCATGTCGACGACGGTCAGCGCGGCGACGCTGACCGCGGTGAGCGCCTCCATCTCCACGCCGGTGCGGTCGGCGGTCTTCACGGTGGCGGCGATCTCGACCGCGTCGTCGGCCACGGAGAGGTCCACGGTGACCCCGGAGACGGCGAGCGGATGGCACAGCGGGATCAGCTCGGGGGTGCGTTTGGCGCCCATGATCCCGGCGATCCGGGCGGTGGCTAGGGCGTCGCCCTTGGGCAGGCCCTCGCCGCGCAGCAGTTCCACCACGCGCGGCGAGACGAGGACCCGGCCGGTGGCGGTGGCGGTGCGCGCGGTGACCGCCTTCGCCGTCACGTCGACCATGCGGGCCGCGCCGGTCTCGTCGAGGTGGGTGAGGTGTTCTTGAGGGCCGCTCATCGCTCCCGCCCGTGCCGAAGTCCGCTCCTGTCGCACCCGCAACGGTACCGGCCGTGCGATCCGGTCATGTGAGCAGGAGGACGTCGACCTCGGCCCCGGCGGCCACCTCGGTGGCGTCCTCGGGCACCACGATGAGCGCGTTGGCGTGGGCGAGCGCCTTGACCAGGTGGGAGCCCGCACCGCCGACCGGGGTGACCGTGCCGTCCTCGTACCGGCCGCGCAGGAACTGGCGGCGGCCCTTCGGGGAGTGGGCGACCGGCTCGGCGCAGCGGGCCTTGAGCGGCCGGCGCTGGGCCGGGGACAGGCCCATCAGGGTCCGGACGGCGGGGCGGACGAAGAGCTCGAAGGAGACGTAGGAGCTGACGGGGTTGCCGGGCAGGGCGAACAGCGGGGTGCGGTCGGGGCCGATGAGGCCGAAGCCCTGGGGCTTGCCGGGCTGCATGGCGAGCTTGCGGAACTCCATGCTCCCGCTGGCCGGCTGATCGTCGCCGTCCACCGCGGACAGCGCCTCCTTCACCACGTCGTAGGCGCCGACGCTGACGCCGCCGCTGGTGACCACGATGTCGGCGCGGATGAGCTGGTCCTCGACGGTGGCCCGCAGGGTGTCGGCGTCGTCGGCCACCGCGCCGACCCGGTAGGCGATGGCCCCGGCCTCCCGGGCGGCGGCGGCCAGCGCGAAGCTGTTGGAGTCGTGGATGCGGCCGGGCCCGAGCGGCTCCCCGGGCTGGACCAGTTCGGTGCCGGTCGACATCACCACGACCCGGGGCCTGGGCCGGACCATGACGCGGCTGCGGCCGATCGCCGCGAGCAGCGCGATCTGCGGCGGGCCGAGGACGGTGCCGGCGGCGAGGGCGAGCTCGCCGGCGCCCACGTCGCTGCCGCGGGCGCGCACGTGGGCCCGCTCGGCCACCGGCCGGTAGACCCGGACCGTGCCGGTGGCGCCGGAGGGGTCGGCGCTGTGGGCGCGCATGGCGGTGGCGGGGCCGCGGCCGAGTCCGGCGTCGGTCCACTCGACGGGTACGACGGCCTCGGCGCCGGGCGGCAGGGCGGCGCCGGTCATGATGCGGGCGGCCTCGCCGGGGCCGACGGTGGGCAGCTCGCCGTCGCCCGCGGCCACGTCCCCGACGACGGTGAGCACGGCCGCGTCGTCCTCGGCCGCGTCGGCGACGTCGGCGACGCGCACCGCGTAGCCGTCCATCGAGCTGTTGTCGAACGGCGGCAGGGCGACGGGGACGGTGACGTCCTCCGTCAGCACGCAGCCCTGGGCGTCCAGCAGGTGCAGCTCGATGGGTTCGAGCGGCGTCAGGTGGTGCAGGATGTCGGCCAGGTGCTCGTCCACCGACCAGACGCGCTCGGGCGCCTCCACCGCCTGCGCGGACTTCTCGGGGCTGCTCACGGTTGCATTTCCTCCGACACGTAATGGCGGAGCCAGGCCCTGAAGTCCGGCCCCAGGTCCTCACGCTCGCATGCTAGTCGTACGATCGCACGAAGATAGTCCCCGCGGTCGCCCGTGTCGTAGCGCCGCCCGGAGAAGACCACGCCGTGCACCGGTCCCCCGGGGGCGTCCGGCTCGGCGAGGACGCGCAGGGCGTCGGTGAGCTGGATCTCGCCGCCGCGCCCGGGCGCAGTCTGCTTGAGGACGTCGAAGACACCCGGGTCGAGCACGTACCGCCCGATCACCGCGTACGCGGAGGGCGCGTCGGCGGCCGACGGCTTCTCGACGAGGTCGGTGACCCGGACGACGCCGTCCTCGCCGGGCCGCGGCTCGACGGCGGCGCAGCCGGAGAGGTGGATCTGCTCGGGGGCGACCTCCATCAGCGCGATGACGTTGCCGCCGTACCGCTCCTGAGCATCGATCATGGACTGCAGCAGGGGGTCGCGGGGGTCGATCAGGTCGTCGCCGAGGAGGACGGCGAACGGCTGGTCGGCCACGTGCGGCTCGGCGCACAGCACGGCGTGGCCCAGGCCCTTGGGCGAGCCCTGGCGTACGTAGTGGACGGTGGCGAGGCCGGTGGACTCCTGGACTTGGGCCAGGCGCCCTTCGTCGCCCTTGCGGCTGAGGGCCTCTTCGAGTTCGTAGTTGCGGTCGAAGTGGTCCTCCAGCGGCCGCTTGTTGCGGCCGGTGACCATGAGCACGTCGGTCAGCCCGGCGGCGACGGCCTCCTCCACCACGTACTGGATCGCGGGTTTGTCGACGACCGGCAGCATCTCCTTCGGGGTCGCCTTGGTCGCCGGGAGGAACCGGGTGCCCAGGCCGGCGGCGGGGATGACAGCCTTGCTGATCCGGGGGCGCGCGAGTGTCATGCTCGCACGATAGCCGCTGGGCCTGTGGAGAAGGTGAAATTCCGGTTTATATCCGCAGGTAGCGGAGGCATCGGATAAGGATGGAACGGAGAACGGCACACGGTGAGCAGCGGCAGGATCCCGGGCGGCACCGCGGACGCGGGCGCTTCGGGCCACGGTGGCAAGTCGGCGCTGCGCGCGCAACTCCTGCGCGCCAGGCGCGAGGTGCCGGAGCCGGACCGGGCGGCGGCTGCCGCGGCGCTGGCGTCGCACGCGGTCGAGCTGCCGGAGCTGGCGGCGGCGCGCACGGTGGCGGCGTACGTCTCGGTGGGCGGCGAGCCGGGGACCCGGGAGCTGCTCGAGGTGCTGCGGCGGCGCGGGACGCGGGTGCTGCTGCCGGTGCTGCTGGGCGACAACGATCTCGACTGGGCGGTCTACGAGGGCGCCACCTCGCTGACGCCGGCCGGCCGCGGGCTGCTTGAGGCGTCCGGGCCGCGGCTGGGGCCGGACGCGGTGCTCGCGGCCGACGTGGTGCTCCTGCCGGGGCTGGCGGTGGACACCGGCGGGATGCGGCTGGGCCGCGGCGGCGGCTCCTACGACCGCGTGCTGACCCGGCTCGACGCCGCGGGCATCGAGCCGTTCCTGGTGGTGCTGCTGTACGCGCACGAGGTGATCGGGCGCGTTCCGGCCGAACCGCACGACCGGGCCGTGCACGCGGTGGTGACGCCGGAGGGGACCAGGCGCTTCAGCGTCTGACCCCCTCCGTCGGGTTCACGGCTTCAGCGTCAGGGTGTCCTTGGACGCCTTCTCCACCGCCCCGGACGAGTACGACCACGGCAGCAGCTGCCCGGAGGCCCACATTCCGGTCTGGTCCGAGTAGTGGGCGCTGTAGGCGTGGCCGGAGGAGCCGGTCAGGTTGATCCAGCGGGACTTGTCGAAGTCGTCGAGGTTGACGATCATCCGCATCGACGGCACCCAGACGACGTCGTAGGTGCCCGCCGCCGCGTTCCAGCCGGTGGCGTCGACGGCCGCCTCACCGCCGCCGATCTGCCAGGGGCCGCGGTTGAGCAGCAGCTTGACGAGCGCCGGGCTGGTCCCGGTGCCCAGCGTCTGGTTGCGCAGCGTCATCTTGTGCAGCCGGCCCCAGCTCCAGGTGCTGATGTCCTTGCCGAGCTTGGAGGTCAGCTCCCAGCGGGCGTCCTTCATCGCCATGGCGAGCAGCCGGTCCCGGTCGCCGGGGTGGCCGCTGTCGGTGGCGGTGGAGGTGTTCCACCACGGGTTGGCGGCGTCGGGGAGGATCTTGCGGACCACCTCGAACCAGCGGTCGCCGCCGTCGGGTTGGGCCTGGGTCGCCTCGGCCTGGCCGCACTCCGTGACGAGCTTGGGACCGCTCAGGTCGTCCACCGGCCCGGAGTCGCCGACCGGCCGCACCCGCAGGCACTGCCCCTTGGGGCGCACCTCCTTGGGCAGCTTGTTGCCGAAGGCGAGCTTGAGGGTGTTGCGCCACACGGCGTTGAAGTAGGCGGCGGCCGCCGAGTCGTCGTCCTGGTTGAAGTTCCACCCCTCCAGCAGCCCCTGCGCCTGGCGTACATAGGGGTCGGAGATGTTGATCTTCAACAGATAGGGCACCAGCAGCTTGGCGATCTCACTGCTGTTGTCCATCTGCATGGACTGCATGTCGTCCATGGAGATCTTGCCGCCCCCGGCGATCTTGGAGGCGATCAGGTCGTTGATGCGCTGGCTGCGCGTGCCGTAGCCCCAGTCGTCGGTGATCTCGTAGGGGTACTTCTTGTCGGCGACGGCCTGGTTGGCGGTGACGATGTAGCCGCGCCTGGGGTTCTCCTCCCACGGCAGCGCGGAGAACGGGACGTACTTCCCGGTCCAGCTGTAGGCCGGGTCCCAGCCGGGCGCCGGGTAGCGGCCGTCGGCGGGGAGGCCGGGTTCGCCCTTGCCGCGGATCGGGATCAGGCCGGGCGCCTGGTAGCCGATGTTGCCCTTGGTGTCGGCGTAGACCAGGCTCTGCGACGGCACGGCGAAGTCGGCGGCGGCGGCCCGGAATTGCTTGAAGTCGGCGGCGCGGTCGAGTTCGAGGACGGCGTCCATCGTCTTGCCCGGGATCAGCGCGGTCCAGCGCAGGGCGACCGCGTAGCCGTCCTTGCGGTCGGGCGCGGTCTGGCCCACGGGGGCGTTCTGCCCGACCGCGGTCAGCTGGTCGCTGCGGTCGGAGAGGATCGGGCCGTTGTTGGTCTCCCGCACGGTGATCTCGCGGCTCGCGCCGCCGGCCACCTTGATGGTCTCCTGCCGCGTGGTGAACGGCACCTGCTTGCCGCCGTAGAGGTAGGTGTCGGCGGTGACCTTCTCCAGGTACAGGTCGGTCACGTCGGCGCGGAGGTTGGTCATGCCCCAGGCGATGTCGTGGTTGTGCCCTATGACCACCCCGGGCATGCCGGAGAACGTGTAGCCCGCCACGTCGTACGGGCACGCGGCGCTCAGGGTGCGGCAGTGCAGCCCCATCTGGTACCACACCGAGGGCAGCTGCGGCGCGAGGTGCGGGTCGTTGGCGAGCAGCGGTTTGCCGGTGGTGGTGTTGCTGCCGGACACGACCCAGGAGTTGGAGCCGATGCCGTTGCCGGAGGGGCCGAGCAGCGCGGGCACGTTGCCGATCGCCTGGGACAGGGCCGCCAGTTGGCCGCCGGCGTAGCTCGGCGCGGAGCCCTGCGCGCTCTGCGCGCCGGTCTTGGTGCCGGCCGGCGTCGGCGGCACGAACTGCTTGCCGCCGTCGGCGACCGTACCGCCGTCCACAATCGGGCGATTACGGTCATAGGGGTACTCGGGGTACAGCTGCTCGATCTGCGCCTGGGTGAGCCGCGAGGTCATCAGGGCGCGGTTGATCTCGTCCTGCATGTTGCCGCGCAGGTCCCACGCCATCGCCTTCAGCCAGGCGACCGAGTCCACCGGGGTCCACTGCTCCGGCTTGTAGTCGGTGGTCAGCCCCAGGACCGCGTACTCCAGGGAGACCGCGGAGCCGTGGTGGCCGGCGAGATACGCGTTGACGCCGTCGGTGTAGGCCTGCAGGGCCGCCTTGGTCGACGCCGACAGCTGGGTGTCCCACTCCTGCTGGGCGACCCGGCGCCAGCCCAGGGTCCGGATGAAGGCGTCGTTCTCGACCTGGCTCGAGCCGAACATCTCCGACAGGCGGCCCGCCGTCATGTGGCGGCGCACGTCCATCTCCCAGAAGCGGTCCTGGGCCTGGACGTACCCCTGGGCGCGAAAGAGGTCGGCCGCGTTGTCGGCATAGATCTGCGGAATGCCGTGGTCGTCCCGTTTGACCTGAACCGGGGCGGTAAGACCCTTCAGCTGCAGGGACCCGGTGGTCTGCGGGAAGGAGGCCCGGACCGTACTGACGCTCCAGTACGAGCCGTAACCGATGCCCGCCACGAGCAGGACCACCACGAGGATCACGACAAGTCGTGCGCGGCGGCCCTTCTTCTTCGCGGGCGGGCCGGAGGGATTGGCGGGCATCGCTGTCCTTCGCGGGGCAGTGTGGACCGAAGTACTGGCAGCAACCATATGGGGCGCAGGCGGCGGCCAGGCAGCGGACCCCGGAATCCCAAGTGCCGGTAAAATGTTAGGGACGGAAACGAACTCCCGTTTCCGCCCGCGCCCTTACCGGTGCGGCCCGCCCCTCAGGAAGGACCGCGCCCTGTCCGTCGACCACCTCAACCAGATCCTGCTGGTCTCCGCGTCGGTGCTGCTGGTCGCCGTGGCGGCGGTCAGGCTGTCGTCCCGCAGCGGCCTGCCGAGTCTGCTCATCTACCTCGGGCTCGGCGTCCTGATGGGGCAGGACGGCTTCGGCGTGCGCTTCAACGACGCCGCCCTCACCCAGGTGTTGGGGTACGCGGCGCTGGTGGTGATCCTGGCGGAGGGCGGACTCGGCACCAAGTGGCACGAGATCAAGCCCGCCGTGCCGGCCGCCGCCGCCCTGTCGACCGCGGGCGTCGCGGTGAGCGTGGGGGTCACCGCGGCCGCGGCGCACCTCCTGGTCGGTCTGGAGTGGCGGCAGGCGCTCATCATCGGCGCGGTGGTCTCCTCCACGGACGCGGCCGCGGTCTTCTCGGTGCTGCGCAAGGTCCCCCTCCCGGCCCGCCTCAACGGCCTGCTCGAGGCCGAATCGGGGTTCAACGACGCCCCCGTGGTGATACTCGTCGTCGCCTTCAGCTCCGCCGGCCCGGTCGAGCACTGGTACGTGCTGATCGGCGAGATCGCGCTGGAGCTGGCGATCGGGGCGGCCGTGGGGCTGACGATAGGGAAGCTGGGCGCCATGGCACTGCGGCAGGTCGCCCTGCCCGCCTCCGGCCTCTACCCGATCGCGGTGATGGCGCTGGCGGTCCTCGCCTACGCGGGCGGCTCGCTGGCGCACGGCAGCGGATTCCTCGCCGTCTACCTGGCCTCCGTCGTGCTCGGCAACGCCCAGCTGCCGCACCGGCCCGCGACCAGGGGCTTCGCCGAAGGTGTGGCGTGGATCGCGCAGATCGGGATGTTCGTGCTGCTCGGCCTGCTGGCCGACCCGAGCGAGCTCGGCAAGGACCTGATACCCGCGATAGTGATCGGGGCGGCGCTGACGCTGGCCGCCCGGCCGCTGTCGGTGGCGGCCACGCTGACCCCGTTCCGCACCCCCTGGCGTGAGCAGGTGCTGCTGTCCTGGGCCGGGCTGCGCGGTGCCGTGCCGATCGTGCTGGCGACCATCCCGGTGGTGCACAACGTCCCCGGCAGCCACCGGATCTTCAACATCGTCTTCGTGCTGGTGATCGTCTTCACCCTGGTCCAGGGCCCGACGCTGCCCTGGCTCGCCACCCGGCTCGGGCTGGGCGAGCCCCAGGGCGCGGCCGACCTGGGCATAGAGTCGGCGCCCCTGGAGCGGCTGCGCGGCCATCTGCTGTCGGTCTCCATACCCGAGCGGTCCAAGATGCACGGCGTGGAGGTCCACGAGCTGCGGCTGCCCGCCGGGGCCGGGGTGACGCTGGTGGTCCGCGACGGCAAGAGCTTCGTCCCCAGCCCCGCGACCGTGCTGCGCCGCGGGGACGAGCTTCTGGTGGTGGCGACCGATCCGGTGCGCGACGCGGCCGAGCGCCGGCTGCGCGCGGTCGGCCAGGGCGGCAAGCTGGCCGGCTGGCTGGGCACCGGGGCGTAGGCGCCCGGGGACAAGACCGAAGGGGGCCCGCGGCGGGCACCCGGACCGGGCACCGCGCCCATGCCGCTAAGATGGGCGCGTTGTGACCCCCCACTCTGCCTGACGCAGAGCTGGCGCGACCGCACGGCGGCCGCGGTCCCCCCTGCCACCCGTAAGGCTGCGGACCCGGTATCTACCGCGGCACTGCGCGAGAGGACAGCTCTCGGCGTATCGCGTGGCACCCCCCACCGGTGCGCTACCAGGCGGCAGAAAGGCCCAGGCCGTGGCACCCACGGTCATCAAGCACGCCCCCGAACGTCCAGATTCGACCGTCGCGTCCCCCGGTTCGCTCCCCGGCTCGCCCTCCGGCTCGGCGGAGGCGTCCGCAGCGACCGCGCGGGCAGGCCGGTCCGAAGGCGGCTCCGGGTACCGCCGGCTGCTGCGCACCCCCGGCGCGTGGACGTTCCTTCTCCCCGGCTTCGCCGCACGGCAGCCGTTCGCCATGCTCACCATCGGCATCGTGCTGCTGGTCGAGCACACCACCGGCTCCTACGGCACCGCGGGCGCGGTCTCCGCCGTCACCGGGGTGTCGATGGCGCTGTTCGCCCCGCAGAGCGGAAAGCTCGCCGACCGCTTCGGGCAGAGCGCCGTCCTGCTGCCCGGCGTGGTGGTGCACGCCGCCGCGGTGGGCTCGCTGATCGCGCTGGCCCTGGCGCACGCGCCGCTGTGGGCGCTGCTCGCCACCGCCGTGCCGTCCGGCGCCTCGGTGCCGCAGATCGGCCCGATGGTGCGGGCCCGCTGGGCCTGGCGGCTCGAAGGCTCGCCGCTGATGGCGACGGCCGCCGCGTTCGAATCCGTGACAGACGAGTTCACCTTTGTGATCGGCCCGGTCCTGGCGACCGCGCTGTGCACCTCGGTGCACCCGGCGGCCGGCCTGGTCGCCGAGGCCGCGCTCACCCTGGCGGGCGGCCTGCTGTTCGCCGCGCAGCGCCGTACGGCCCCCGAGCCGGGCCGCGCCCGCGCCGGCTCCGGCGAGCCGCACGCCTCAGCCCTGGCGGTCCCCGGCGTGCGGGTGCTCGCCGCGGCGTTCCTCGGCATAGGCGCGGTCTTCGGCGGGATGCAGGTCTCGATGACGGCCTTCACCCAGTCCATCGGGCAGCCGGGGATCAACGGCCTGCTCTACGGGGTGTTCGCGGGCGGGAACATGCTCGCGGGCGTGGCATGCGGCGCGATCGCCTGGAAGTCCACGGCCCGGCGCCGCCTGCTGACCGCCTACCCGCTGCTGACGCTGGCGTGCACACCGCTGTGGTCCGTCCACTCGGTCACCCTTCTGGGCGCACTGGGGCTGCTGGTCGGCCTGTGCATCGCGCCGTCGCTGATCACCGGCTACACACTGGTCGAGTCGCTGGTCCCGGCGTCGTCACGCACGGAGGCGTTCACCTGGCTCACCGGTGCCGTCGCCCTGGGCCAGGCGGCCGCCGCGACCGCGGCCGGGCAGCTCACCGACCGGTTCGGCGCCACGGCGGGGTTCCTCGTACCGCTGACGGGCACCGCGCTGGCGCTGCTGACGCTGGCCCTGCTGCGCGGACGCCTCGCGCCGCGCCGTGAGGCTCGCCCCGAGGCGTGACGCGGCTCTCGGTGGACTGACGCGGCGGAATACTGCACTATGGAGCATCGTTAGCACTCATCGAGTAAGAGTGCCAGGAGGAGCAAGTGCCGACCTACCAGTACCAGTGCACCGAGTGCGGCGAGGGCCTCGAGGCGGTGCAGAAGTTCAGCGACGAGGCGCTCACCGAGTGCCCGAGCTGCGAAGGCCGCCTGCGCAAGGTCTTCTCCGCCGTCGGTGTCGTCTTCAAGGGCTCCGGCTTCTACCGGACCGACAGCCGCAAGTCCTCGTCCAGCAGCAGCCCGGCCGCCAAGTCCGGCTCGTCTGCCTCGAACGGCTCCACCGGCTCCACCGGTTCCGACGCGAAGCCGTCGAGCACGAGCGGCGCCGCCGCCACGTCGGCCGCCTGAGCTCCGCCGCATCCCGGACCCCGCAGCGCCTGACTTCCAGGCGGCGGGGTCTTCGGCGTTCCCCCGCGCGGCTAGGGTGACCGCATGACGGAGAGCAGTGGCATCGGAATCGGCGGTACCGGCGGCGGCCGGTCCGCCCAGGCGGACATCGGCGTCATAGGCGGGTCCGGTTTCTACGCGTTCCTCGACGACGTGACGGAAATCACCGTCGACACCCCCTACGGGCCGCCGAGCGACTCGCTCTTCCTCGGCGAGATCGCCGGACGCCGGGTCGCATTCCTGCCCCGGCACGGCCGGGGGCACCACCTTCCGCCGCACCGCATCAACTACCGGGCCAACATGTGGGCCCTGCGTTCGGTGGGCGTCCGCCAGGTCCTCGGGCCGTGCGCCGTCGGCGGCCTGCGCCCCGAGTACGGCCCCGGCACGCTCCTCGTCCCCGACCAGCTCGTCGACCGCACGAAGGCGCGCGTCCAGACGTACTTCGACGGCGAGCCGCTGCCCGACGGGCAGGTGCCGGAGGTGGTCCATGTGGCCTTCGCCGACCCCTACTGCCCCGTCGGGCGCCGCGCCGCCGTGGAGACCGCCCGGGCGGGCGGCTGGGAGGCGGTGGACGGCGGAACGCTGGTCGTGGTCGAGGGCCCGCGCTTCTCGACCCGCGCCGAGTCCGTCTGGCACGCCGCGCAGGGCTGGTCGGTGGTGGGCATGACCGGCCACCCCGAGGCCGTGCTCGCACGTGAACTGGAGCTCTGCTACACGTCGTTGACGCTGGTCACGGATCTCGACGCGGGCGCGGACCACGGCGAAGGCGTCTCGCACGAGGAGGTCCTGACCGTCTTCGCGGCCAACGTCGACCGGCTGCGGAAGGTGCTCTTCGACGTGGTGGCCGCACTTCCGGACAACGGCGACCGCGACTGCCTGTGCACGCACGCGCTGGACGGGCTGGAGACGGGGCTGAA
>CAYNNX010000199.1:0-4867 GCA_964398515.1 uncultured Streptantibioticus sp.
CCCAAGGACCTACGGCACGCTACGGTGCCGGTGTCCCGGCCGGACGGCCCCTGGGACGTCAGTGAGGTGACCGACCCGGCCCTGGGCCGTCGATCTGGGCGGGCTTTTCGTGCTGAGTCACCGTGACGACCCGGTACTGAGCTCCCCTGAACAACGCGAAGCTCCTGGCGGACCACCCCGGCCCGTGACCGGCCCGTCCCGGCCCTGCCAGGAGCTTTCGCGTGCCGTGGGCGGTGGCGTGCTTCGCACGGACGCGATCGGCGAACCGGTGCCCGGTCGGCCACGGCGCCCCGGTGGCAGATGGAGCAGGAACCCTTGCTTTCGCCGGGCCGACGGGGCGAAGGTCGTCCGCAGGCACGAGACGGCCTCTCAGGCGGCCTGCAGCACAGTGGGCACCGGGATCGCCACGTCCAGTCCCCGACGCCCCAGCAGGACAGTCAGCGAGCAGCATGCGAACAGTGCGGCGATCACGCCGAGCGCGCTGCTCGCGCCGCCCGCCTGCACCAGCACTCCGGCTGCCAGCGGGGCGAGTGGTTGCAGCGCGCTGCCGATGAAGGAGGTGGCGCCGCTCACCCGTCCGTACACCTCGTAATCCACGATCTGCAGCCTGGCGGCGGAGATCGCCGCGTTCACCACTGGGCTGGTCAGCAGCACCACGACCAGCGCGGCACCGAGCACCAGTGGACCGCCCACCAGTGCGGCGGCCGTCGTCGCCAGCAGCCGAATCAGGCAGGTGGCCAGCATCAGCCGCCGCAGACCAAGTCGCCGATGCACCCAGGGCGCCACCGTCGAGCCGGCTAGCCCGGCTGCCGCTGCCATGCTCAGCGAGATACCGACGGCGTCCCCGTCGGCCTTGGGCCGCAGCAGCAGGACGAAGAGCAGCATCGAGTAGGCAAGGTTCGCCAGTTGGGCATAGGCAAGGGTGCTGCGCAGGAACGGCGAAGTGCGCAACACTTTCAGGGCGTAGCGTAGTGGGGGTCGTTGCCGCCGCCCGGTCCGCTCTTCCGGCGCGGGTGCGGCGCCGGCCGGTAGGCCGCTCACCGAGCCGAGCGAGACGGCGTACGAGAGCGCGTCGGCGAGGAACGGCACCGCCCGCCCAGCAGCGAAAAGAGTGCCGCCGATGGCCGGGCCCACAATGCTTGCCGTGTAGCTGCGGATCTGGTTGACCGAGACCGCCTCCGGCAGCTGTCCGGCTGTGACAACGGTCCGTAGCATTTTGCCCGCGGCCGGACCGAAGGCCATCGATGCCGCGTTGCCGACCACCACGGCCAGGGCCAGCAGCCAAAACGGCGTGCGGTGGAGCAGAGCGCCCACCGCCACCGTTGCGACTGCGGCCAGCCGGAGGGTGTCGCAGCCGAGCAGTATCCGCCGGGGCGGGTACTGGTCGGCCAGTTGCCCGGCGGGCATGGCGGTCAGCCAGGTGGTCAGAAAGGCGAGTGTGCTGAGCGCGCCTGCCTCCCCGGCCGAGCCGGTGGCAGCTGCCGCCAGCATGGGCAGCGCCAGGACCGTGACTGAGCTGCCCAGGTCGGAGGTGAACTGCCCGATCCACATCCGCCGGAAGGCGGGATTGCCGCCGACCGCTGCGAACCGCCGACCCAGGACCCTCATGGCAGCAGCCCGTCGACCGTGAAGAAGGCATTGGTCCGCCCACCTGGCCGGGCGGTGCGCAGCCGGTCCAGGAAGAGTGCCACTCCGATCGAGCCGGTGGCCAGGTCCACGGACTCGCGCAGCGCTTGCTCTCCGGGGAAGGCGATGCCTTCCGGCCGCTCGATCCGGCTCAGCAGCACGCCCTTGGCGACGCGCCGTGCCTCGGCGAACCAGCGCTCCTCGCCCAGCAGTTCGCCGGCGTCCAGGAGCAGGTTGCCCATCCCGGCCAGGCCATGGAAGAACTGCGGCATGACGGCGTACTTGGCAGCCGATCCGGCCACCAGGTGCGGTACGGCCGCCTCGAGTTCGCGATCCGGCCGGGCCACCAGCCAGCGCAGCGCGGCGGTCGCGACGCCGGCCGTGCCCTCGTCCCAGTAGACGCGCAGCACCGGGTCGAGCGGGGCGTCGGCCGGATCCGCGGGGCTGGCGTAGCGGCGGAAGAACCACTTCTCATCGGCTGAGACGACCGCCTGTTCCAGGTCGAACCCCAGGGCTGCGCGCCCGAGTTCGCGCCATCTCTCTTCGCCGGTGGCCAGGTGGAGGTAGAGCAGGAAGAGCGAGATCCCCGATGCCCCATGGGCGTATCCGAGCCGGGTCGGCAACGACTCGCCGTACCGCGCCGGGTCGGGCCAGTGGGCCCCGGACCCGTCGCGCACGCATGAGGCGGCAAGTGCCTCACCGGCGGCTCGGGCGTCGTCCAGCAGCCGCTGCTCGCCGAGTCGACGCCACAGGTGTAGGCAGGCCAGGCCATGACCGGCCGAGCCGTGCAGCATGTTGTGTGCGGCGAACCGCAAGGGATGGGCGCGGACGCGGTCCATCATCGCCGACGCTGCCTGGGGATAGCCGAGTTCGTCCAGTACCCAGGCGATCCCGGCCTGGCCGAAGAAGAGGCCGGGTGGGTACTGCAGGGAGTTGGCGTCCTGGGCGAGCAGCCACGAGCGCAGCCTGGTTGGCACCGCGCCGCGCAGTTGGTGCAAGCCGTGCAGCACGCCGGCCGCGCCGTGGGCCAGCGAGAGCGGGTTGGTCTGGAAGACCAGCGGGTCGGCCGGGAAGAGCCGGTCGGTGCGCAGCGGGTCGGCCACCGTCTCGGCGTAGCGCGCGACGCCTTCGACCACTTCGGCGAGCTCGGCGTCGCCCAGCCCCGGCACCTGTTCTGACGTGTGGTAGCAGTCGGTGGCGGGCAGCGCCAGCGGCACGGGAGCAGCCCACAGTGCCGGGTTGTCGAAGGGCAGCTGTTCGATCCGCTTGAGGACTTCGGCGCCGGTCAGCCCGTCGGCCTCGAGCTGGTCATCCATCAGGTCTTCGATCAGGGAGAGGAGCTCGGCGGGCAGCGCGAGGTCCTCGGCGAGCTCGGCCAAGAAGCGCGGCAGGAGGGGGCGGTGGAAGCCGACGGTGCTGTTCACCACCATCACCGAGCTGAGGATCAGCGCGCCGAGCGCGTGCCAGTCGGCGGCTCGGTCGTACTGCCTGGTGGCGACCAGGCGGGGGCTGGCCACGCCCAGGGTGTGCACACCCAGGTGCTGGTCGACGCCCTCGCGTACCGCGGTCTCCAGATCGAGGATCGTGACCGAGTGGCCGGCCGGGTGGACGTAGACGTTGGTGTAGGAGAGGTCGCCCAGCAGGATGCCGCGCTGGTGGGCGATGTCGATCGCCTCGGCGATCTGCCGCCACAGGACTCGCATGTTCTGGTAGTAGGAGCGGATAGATTCCGGGCCGAGGTCGCCGGTGATGACCGGGTTGGTGGCGATGCAGTGCCGGCTGAAGTGCAGGCCCTCGATCTTCTCCTCGACGAGGAAGGCGTGTTCCCACTCCCGGAAGAAGCCGAGCGGCTGGACGAAGAGTCCGGTGTCGGACAGCTCACGGAGCAGTTGGTACTCCTTCTCCAGTACGTCCGTCGCCGCGACGCCGGCGCCGATGGTCACCCCGTGCCGGGCCTCCTTGAGTACGACCTGCCGGCCGGTCTCGGTATCGGTGGCCAGGTAGACGCCGCCGCGGTTGCCGAAGGCCAGCGCTTTGAGCGGCTGGTAGCGGCCGCCGAGCAGGCCCTCCGATTCGTCCTCCTGCGGCGGGAAGGGGTCCGTGGCCCATTCGGGCACCTCGAACCAGGGCCGCCGGATGTCCGGCACCAACGTGCCGTCAGGTGCGCTGATCATCAGGTCGGAGACCCCGTCGGGGCGCAGCTGTTGCACAGCCGCGAAGCCGCCGTAGCGGTAGTAGACGGAGGTGGAGCCCGGCCAGCGCCGGTCGGTGAGGATGTACGGCCCGCTGTGGCCCGCGAGCACCTCGGCCAGCGCAGCGCCGACGGCGTGGAACTGCGCGTCGTCGATCGGGTAGACGGTGATGAACTTTCCGCTGGCGGTACGGGAGAAGACCTTCCCGCAGGCTTGGTCGGCGGATCGCTGGTCGATCAGGAACTTGAACGGCACCCGCGCCTCGCAGAGCACGGGCAGGGCCTTGTGCAGGATGACTGTGCTCTCGCCGAACTCCGCGGTGACGTGGAGCTTCCAGCCCTGGGTCACGGGGTCGATGTCGGGCGGGTTGGCGATGAACCAGGGCCCGCGACGCGAGGTGTGCCACCCGTCTCCGACGACGGCCCTGAAGAGGGCCAGGTGCTCGTCGCCGCAGGGGCTGCGGGTGGGGTTCTCGTACCAGCGCGGGTCGGTTTGGGCGTAGTACAGGAGGGTTTCCCAGCCAAGCATGGAGTGGCTCCATTCGGGCGGGTTGCGGGTTGAGAGCGGTGAGCCCCGGCGGCCGTCGCAGGTGGCTGGCGACCGCCGGAGCCGTTGTTCACCGACGAGCCGGCGGACTAGAAGTAGATGCTGCAGCTGTCAATAAGACAGGAGCTGTAGCTCTGCGGGGGCACGTTGCCGCTCTCGTCCCGCTCGGCCTCCAGCTTCTGCAGGTCCAGGATCTTGGCCATGGTGTTCCCCTCCCTTCAGCGGCTCGGCAAGCCGAGGTGGCCGGTCTGATCAACAGCTGTCGTGGTCGCAGGACGTGATGCTCAGTGCCGGCGCGTTGCCGTTCTCGTCCCGTTCGGCCTTCAGCTTCTGCAGGTCCAGGATCTTGGCCATGGTGTTTCCCTCCCTTCAGTGACTCAGCGGACACAGTGACTCATCGGGTCAGGCGTGGTGGCAGCTGGCGCTGTCGCAGGACGTGATGCTGAGCGCCGGCGCGTTGCCGTTCTCGTCCCGTTCGGCCTTCAGCTTCTGCAGGTCCAGGA
>CAYNNX010000199.1:4967-6742 GCA_964398515.1 uncultured Streptantibioticus sp.
GCCGGCGCGTTGCCGTTCTCGTCCCGTTCGGCCTTCAGCTTCTGCAGGTCCAGGATCTTGGCCATGGTGTTTCCCTCCCCTCAGTGACTCAGCGGGCCACAGTGACTCTTGGGATCAGTGCCCGCAGCTGTCGCTGTCGCAGGACGTCTCGTCGAGAGCCCCGTCGAGCGGCTCCGCCGGTTTAGGGGGAGTCGGTCGGGCCACCTGATCGGCAACCACAGTGGGGGCTGTGCCGCCCCGGAACCAACACCGGCTCGTCTCGGACAATCAACCCCGGAAAACGCAATGCCGAGGCCGTCGGCGGGTGTACGGGCGGACAATCAATTCCAGAGCCGCTACCAGGGGGGAAGACAGCATGGGCCGCAAACAACGCACTCTCGATCCGGGCGCGGGCCCGGTGGCCGAGTTCGCCCTGCAGCTACGAGCCCTGCGTGAGCGGGCCGGAACCCCTACGTTCGCAACCATGAGCAGGCGGGCACACCGCTCGGTCTCGGTCCTGTCCGAGGCGGCCGGGGGCGTGGAGTTCCCGACCTGGCCGACCGTCCTGGCGTTCGTGCAGGCGTGCGGTGAGGCGGACACCGATGCCTGGCTGGAGCGGTGGGAGCGGGTCCGCAGCGCCCTGGCGGAGAACCCCGGGCCGCCGCCGTCCAGCGACCGCTCTCACCCATCGCGGCCCATTCCCGCGGGCACCCTGGGGGGCACCCCGGCGCCCGCCGTGCCCGCGGCCCCGCAACCGCGCTCGCTGCGCTGGCGGCCGGTGAACGGCGTACGGACTGTCGTGGCCCTGGCCGTCGGGCTGGCAGTCGGTCTGGTAACGGGCATGAACCTGCCCCGCTCGCACGCGTCGGCCGCCCCCGCCCCGCATCCCGTGCCCTCCGTCGTCATCGTGCCGCCGCTCTCGCCGGCGCCCTGGCCGCCCGCCGGGTCGGGCTGCCACGCTCGCACCCGGTGGGTGTACCAGTTCGACCACGCCTACATGGGACAGGTCTACGTCCTACTCGCCGAGCCCACCGCACGCAGCACCACCATGGACACCACCATCACCTGGGGCGCCTGGCGCTGGCGCAAGAGCGTGAGCGTCGAACCGGGTGACCCGACCCGGGACAGCGGCGGCACCCTGCTGCTGTTCAACAAACTCGACACCAGCCTCCGGAACCCGATCGTCACCGTCGACACCGCCGCCCCCACCTGCGCAAGTTTCGGCACCGCCGGCGGCACCGCCGTCGCCCCCCTCACCACCATCGACGCCAACGAGGGCTGGACCCCGGTCACCACGCCCACTCCATCGGCCCGTTCGTAGTCGATACAGATGGGGCGGTGTGGTGGTGCCATCCTGCCCGCTGTGCGGGCGCCACGTCCCGCTGCGCCACGAGCGCGACGGACTGTGCTGCTGCCGAACCTGCTGGCGCAAGGTCCGTACCGAGCCGTGCAGCCGCTGCGGACACGAGCGGCCGGTCGACGGCCGGACCTTCGACGGGAAGCCGCTGTGCGGCAGTTGCCGACAGGCCGAGCCTCTCGCCCGACGGGCATGCAGTCGGTGCGGCGTCCTGCGGATCATGGTCGAGCGCACTGAGGAAGGCGTGCTCTGCGCGCGCTGCCGGCAGTCGCCGACGGCGACGTGCTCGGTCTGCGGGCAGACGGCGCCCTGCCGGTTCTCGAAGACAGGGGCACCCAAGTGCCTGTCCTGCTACGCGAAGTCGAAGCTGCGGGACGTGTGTGTGTCCGCTGCGGCGTCGAGCGGCGCGTGAACAACCGGACGCCGGCCGGAGAACCGC
>CAYNNX010000199.1:6842-12810 GCA_964398515.1 uncultured Streptantibioticus sp.
CGCTCTGCTGCGGTGGGTCACCAAGACCGTCGTGCGCCGGGCGATCGTGGAAGCCCTGGCTACCGACACAGGGCCGGTCACCCACGAGGTTCTCGACCGGTTCCCAGCCGTCCAGAGCGCCCAGCATCTGCGCGCCGTGCTGGTGGTCGGCGGCGCCCTGCCCGCCCGCGACGAACAGCTGGTCGCGTTGGAGACCTTCCTGGCCAAGACCTACGCCCGTGTCGAAGACGCCGCCGAACGCAAGATCCTGCGCAGCTGTGTCATGTGGCACCCGCTGCGGCGCCTGCGCCGCCTCCCGAACGCCAAAAATGTCACCCCCGGACAGGCCGCCGGTGCCAGACATGACATCAGGAGCGTCGTGCTGCTGCTGGAACGGCTCCATGAACACGGCTCCGGCCTCGCCGGGTGCACGCAGGAGCACGTGGACATCTGGCTCGTCGAGGGACCCGCCCAGCGGGCCTATGTCCGCTCCTTCCTGCTCTGGACCAGTCGGCGCGGTCACACCACGTCGCTGCATGTTCCGCTTCACTCGGGGGACTTCACCACGCATGTCATCGCTCAGGACCAGCGATGGGCACTGGTACGGCGCCTCGCCCACGATGACGGTCTGAACACCGTCGACCGGGCGGCCGGGCTGCTCCTGCTGCTGTGTGCTCAGCCGCCCAGCAGGATCACCCAGCTCACCACCGACCAGACCACGGCGACAAGGTCACCCGGCAACTCGGACGGAAACCCCTGGAACTGCCCGCGCCATTGGACGACCTCATCCGTGAGCTCGTACGCCGACGCCAGGGTCACGCCGTGACCGTCCCGCGCGACGAACCGAAGTGGCGGCTACCCCGGCCAGCCCCTCGCCCCGCACCATCTGGGCAACCGACTCCGCCGGATCGGCATCCGTCCCCGCGTCACGCGTAACACGACGCTGATGGACATCGCCTCCGAGCTGCCGCCCTACGTCTTCAGCCGACTGCTCGGCTTCCACCAGAGCACAGGTGACAACTGGGACCGCGAGCGAAAGCGCTTCGGCGCCGAGTACGCCGCCGATCTCGCCCGCCGTTAAAGATCTGCACGCCCCTCCCGTCGATCCAGTATTCCCTGAATTCAGGGTTTCTTGTACTGTCGAGGGGTGCTGACTCTCGCTGCCGACATCGAGGTGCTGGCGCGGTTCGGCCGCGCGCTCGCCGACCCGATCCGCTGCCGCATCCTGCTCGCCCTGCGCGAGGCCCCGGCCTATCCCGCGGACCTCGCCGACAGCCTGGAGATCTCCCGCACCCGACTGTCGAACCACCTGGCCTGCCTGCGCGACTGCGGGCTGGTCGTCACCGTGCCCGACGGCCGGCGCACCCGCTACGAACTCGCTGACGAACGCCTCGGCCACGCACTCGACGACCTGCGCGCCGCCGTGGTCGCCGTCGAGGCCGACCGCACCTGCGTCGACTCCGATGCGAAGGGCTGCTGCTGAATGGCCGCGATATCCCTCGGCCCCAGCCCCGCCCGCCGTGACGCACTGACCCGCCGCATACGCCTGCTGGTCGCCGCCACCATCACCTACAACGTCATCGAGGCCGTCGCCGCCATCACCGCGGGCACCATCGCCTCCTCCGCCGCGCTCATCGGCTTCGGCCTGGACTCCGTGATCGAGGTTTCCTCCGCCGCGGCGGTCGCCTGGCAGTTCTCCGCTCGCGACCACGCGGCCCGCGAAGCCCGCGAGAAGAAGACGCTGCAGATCATCGCCGGCTCCTTCTTCACTCTGGCGCTCTACATCAGCATCGACTCCGTACGCGCGCTGACCGGCACCAGCGAGGCCGCACACTCGCTCCCGGGCACCGTGCTCGCCGCGCTCTCGCTGGCGATCATGCCGTGCCTGTCCGCAGCCCAGCGCAAGGCCGGCCGCGAGCTTGGCTCCGCCTCCGCCGTCGCAGACTCCAAGCAGACCCTGCTCTGCACCTACCTCTCCGCTGTGCTCCTTGCCGGCCTGCTGGCCAATCTGCTGCTCGGCTGGACCTGGGCCGACCCGCTCGCCGCCCTCGTCATCGCAGCCATCGCGATCAAGGAAGGCCGCGACGCCTGGCAGGGCAAGGGCTGCTGCGCAGCCCCCTCCACTGCTGAGCCGCCCGACCTGAGCACCAAGGCTGACCGGTGCAGCTGCCGCCCCGGCTGCGACTGCTGCCCCTGACCCCCGCGCCGAGGCCCCCAGCTGCGCGATCCTGGAGCCATGGACATCGAACTGCTGGTCGTACCCGACTGCCCCAACACCGAGCGGGCGGCCGAACGTCTGCGCCAGGCACTTACCGACCTCGGCCTGACTCATGCCGCGATCACCACCCGTGTGATCACCGACCAGAACGAGGCCGAGGCGGCACAGTTCACAGGCTCGCCGACCATCCTGATCAACGGAGGCGACCCCTTCGCCGAGCCCGGCCAGGCACCAGCACTGACCTGCCGGCTGTACCCAACCCCGGACGGCCTGGCCGGCACCCCCACAGCCGACCAGCTGCGACAGGCCCTGACCAGCGTCCTCTAGGCTGCCCGGCGCACAGGACACCCGCGGGGTCGAGGAGAGCAGGACGACGTGAGCGACGAGCTGGCCGACGCCCAGCGACAGCACTGGCAGAACACCTACACCGCCCACCCGGGCATGTACGGCGAGCAGCCCTCCGCACCCGCCGTCCACGCAGCCGAGGTATTTCACGCAGCCGGAGCACAAGACGTCCTCGAACTGGGGGCCGGGCACGGCCGCGACGCCCTGTACTTCGCCCGCCAAGGCTTCACCATCCAGGCCACCGACTTCAGCCCCATCGGCCTGCAACAACTCCAGCACGCCGCCCAGTCCCAGGGCGTCGCCGAGCGGGTGACCACCGCGGTACACGACGTGCGCGAACCACTGCCGCTGCCCGACACCTCCGTCGACGCGGTGTTCGCGCACATGCTGCTGTGCATGGCCCTGTCCACCAAGGAGATCCACGCGGCGGTCGGCGAGATCCGCCGCGTACTGCGGCCCGGTGGCACCTTCGTCTACACCGTCCGGCACACCGGCGATGCCCACTATGGGGCCGGTACCGCACACGGCGACGACATTTTCGAACACGGCGGCTTCGCCGTGCACTTCTTCCCCCGTCACCTCGTCGACTCCCTCGCCGACGGCTGGACCCTCAACGAAGTGCATGCCTTCGAGGAAGGCGACCTGCCCCGCCGCCTGTGGCGCGTCACCCAGACGTTGCCCCGATGAGCCAACACCCGATGCCTGCAGCGGACATCACCGTCGACGGCACCGGCCTGCTCTGCGTCACGCTGCTGCTCCGTCTTCGCCAGCGGATCGACGGAGCAGAACCGGGCACCGTCGTGCACGTGATTGCCACCGGCCCGGCCGCACCACTGGACCTCCCAGCCTGGTGCCACATGGTCGGGCACGACTACCTCGGCCCCGTACCCGGCGACCGGCCGACGTACGCGCTCCGGCTGTCCGCCGACGCACGTCCTACTCGGCCGGACGCACCCGGGCCCCGACCTGTCTCCGTGATGTCGGATCCGAGGCCGGCCGCCCCAGCCACACTCGGGGCGAAGTGCCGTAGGCATTCCGCAACTTCCGATAGCCGGGGTTACCAATAGTTGGCGCCGAACGGCGCCGGGAGGCCGTCGACCGCGTCACCGCCCTTCAGGTCGACCGGCACGGCCAGCGGGTCTGGCGCACGGCGAAGAGCCTGCTGGACTCCGAGCATGTCCGGCGCGCGATCGGCGAGGTCAGCGTCCCTTACGGAATCTGCCGGGAACCGTCGAACGTCGCAGCCGGCGGCCAGAGCTGCCCCTCCGCTTCCGTTGTGTCGGCTGCGATCACTTCCGCTCGGACGTCTCCTACCTGTCCGACCTTCAGGCATACCTCGCCGACCTGCTGCGCAGCCGCGAGCGGCTGATGTCCGCCTTCGAAGCGGACAACTGGGCGCGCAGCGAGGCCACGCCGTCCGAGGAGGAGATCCGGCGGGTCCGCCGCCTGATCGAACGTGTCAAAGCCGACCTCGACGACCTCACCCCCGAGGAGCAAGCGCAGATCGAGGAAGCCGTCGCGGTGGTCCGCCGCGGCCGGACCGTCATGCTCGGCATGCCCCGCATCGGCCAGCCCTTGCCCGACGTCCGTCTTCGGAGGTACCACGTGAGCACCGCGATGCGCGAAGGCCGCAACGCCGACACCGACCGCCGACGGCAAAGGTGATCAACGTGCTGAAGGCAGCAGCCCAGAACGGCTCGCCGATCAGCGTCACCGGCATCGCCCGCCAGGCCAGTGTGGACCGCACCTTCCTCTACCGTCACCGCGACCTGCTCGCCCTCGTCCACGCCGCCGAACTCGAACCCGGCAGCCCAGGACACTGCAGGCGCGACCCCGGTGAGCCGAATCTCGCTGCAGGCTGACCTTGCCAACGCGCAGGCCCGCAATGCGCGCCTGGTCGGACGCATCCGGCAACTGGAGCGCAGGCTCTCCGAAACACTGGGCCAACAGGTCTGGCGCGAGTCGGGTCTCGAAGCCACCTCCGACATCGACGAACTCCAGCGCACGATCACCAGACTGGAACAGCACAACGTCGAGCTCTCCGCTCGGCTGGAAGAACGTGATGCCGAACTCGCCGCCGCGCGAGCCGCCACCTCGCCGACTACGGCCTGTTCCACCTGGAGGCCGACCTACGATGGATCGAGCTGACCACGGCCCGGATGGACACGCTCGCAGCGCCGGTGCGCACATGGCCGCCCTGATCGAGGCCCGCGACCTCACTCTCTCCTTCGGCCCCCGCACGCGCGGGGCCGACCGCCCAGCGCCTTGCACCGTCGTCTCGCACAAGGGACCATCCCCACGGGCGCCTGGCCGACGCGATCAGGCCGGGGTCCGGCTCGGTGGTGTCCGGACCATCCCCGTACACGCGGGGCCGACCAGGGGCATCCCTGCAGAGTGGCTAAAGCTGCCGGACAATCCCCCGTCGGCCCGACAGGTACGGGGCCGAGCGGCAGCCGCCGCGCCGCCCGGCCCACCGCCGTCAGCCGCAGTCGCTCACCATCGACCCAACCGGCGCGCCGCTCAGCTCCTTCGCTCCGAAGCCGTCGATCTCCTGCTCCGAGCCGGCGAAGTGGGTCTTGTCGTTAAGGCGCACGATGCACCCGAAGTCGTTCGGGATGGGGTTGTACGCTGAGCGAGGCGTGGTCACGGGGTCGAGGGCGTCGACCTCGGGGAAGTTGAAGCCGGTTTTGGTGACCTTGACGTTGACCCGGTAGAGGATCCTCCCGGTCTGGTGCGGCCCCCTGAAGAGGCAGAACTCGCCCTTCCGGCACGCCCCGGACTCGGTGGCGGTGGTGGCATCCGCGGCGGGGGCCACGGATGCCGTGAGGCCGATGGTGGTCATGGCGGCCAGGCCGAGGCGTAACACGCGTCGCGACATGGTGACTCCTTGGATCGGAAACGGATGGTGACATTCTGCACTGCCTGCCCTACCCAACATCAACACCCGAGTGGCGGTCTTAACGGCTTCAAGATCACCTATTGACCGGACGGCTGTCCTCGTCGTCTCCGTCGACTGTCCGGAGTCCGGCCCCCTGTCGGTCGACTCCACCGTCGGGTCGTCAAACGCAAGATGTCCAACTGGGGCCTCAAACGCGCTCACCACCGCAACTGGCCCCAGCCCTCCGTCATTACGCGGAACGCGGGGCGCTGGCGCCCGGGTCGCGCAGAGCCCGCAGCCCTCGGGCAAGTCGGGCGCCTTCCTACGCGTCCTCGACCATCAAGCGAGCGCGGGCTTCCATCAGGGCGAAGCCCAGAAGGTTGAGCCCTTCCCAGCGTGCGGGATCCGCTGCCCGCTTGTCTTCGGCGGCGAGCCCGATGCCCCAGACGCGGTCCACCGGGCTGGCCTCGACCAGAACCCGTGAGCCGGTGCTCAGAAGGTAGGCGCGCAGCGCCGGGTCCTGGCCGAACTTCGCGATGTTCCCAGCG
>CAYNNX010000200.1:0-12767 GCA_964398515.1 uncultured Streptantibioticus sp.
CGTCCACCAGGTCGTGCTCACGCGTGTCCACGTTCTTCGCCGCCACCTGGATCCGGCGGAACGCCGTCTCCATGTCGCCGCGGGCCGCCCGGCCGTCGAGCCCGCGGCCGTAGGCGTAGCCGCCCCAGACGGCGTAGACCTCGGCGAGGTCGGCGTCCGAGCGCCAGTTGCGGGCGTCGATCAGGGGCAGCAGACCCGCGCCGTAGGCGCCGGGCTTGGAGCCGAAGATGCGGGCGGTGGCGCGGCGGCGGTCGCCGTGCCGTGCCGTGTCCTCGTCGGCGTGCGCGCGCACGTAGTTGCGGTCGGCGGGCTCGTCCAGTTCCGCGACCGCCCGCACCGCGTCATCCACCAGCGCCACGACGTGCGGGAACCCGTCGCGGAAGAAGCCCGAGATGCGGACCGTGACGTCGATGCGCGGCCGCCCGAGCTCCTCCAGGGGCACGATCTCGAACCCGGTGACCCGGCGGGAGGCGTCGTCCCACACCGGACGGCAGCCCAGCAGGGCCAGGATCTCGGCGATGTCGTCGCCCTGCGTGCGCATGCAGGACGTGCCCCACACCGTCAGGCCCACCGACTTCGGGTACGCGCCGGTGTCGGCGAGGTGCCGGGCCAGCAGCGAGTCCGCCAGCGCCGTGCCGACGTCCCAGGCGAGCCGGGACGGGATCGCCTTGGGGTCCACGGAGTAGAAGTTGCGGCCGGTCGGCAGCACGTTGACCAGGCCCCGGGTCGGCGAGCCGGACGGCCCGGCCGGGACGTAGCCGCCGCGCAGCGCGCGCAGCACGTGGGCGATCTCGTCCGTGGTGCGCTCCAGCCGCGGCACGACCTCCGCCGCCGCGAACTCCAGGATCCGGACGGCGTCCGGCACGTCGCGGCCCAGGACCTCCGCCACGACCGCGCGAGCCGCGTCGGCGGCCCACCCCCGGGCCTCCATCGCCTCCGCGAGCCGCCGTGCGAGCCGCTCCAGCAGGTCCACGGCGTCCGACGCGGTCCGGGCGGGACCCTCGACGAGCGCGGTGAGTGCCTCCGGCACCGTCACCCGGGCCCCCGGTTCGGCCAGCAACTCACGCTCGACCAGGCCGAATTCGGCTGCCAGCGCCGCCCGCAGCCCCGGCAGGGCACCCCCGACCCCGCCCCACACCTGGGCCGAACGCAGCACGGCCAGCACCAGGTTGACCCGCGCCTCGTCCACCGGGCCGCCGCCCAGTACGTGCAGTCCGTCCCTGATCTGGACGTCCTTGATCTCGCACAGCCAGCCGTCGATGTGCATGACGAACTCGTCGAAGTCGGCCGCGTTCTCGAGGTCCGGCTGCTCGTCATCCATCCCCAGGTCGTGGTGGAGCTCCGCCGCCCGCACCAGCGTCCAGATCTGGCTGCGCACAGCCGGCGCCTTCGCCGGATCGAGGTCGCTGACCAGCGCGTACTCGTCCAGCAGCTGCTCCAGCTTGGCCAGGTCGCCATAGGTGTCGGCGCGGGCCATCGGCGGTACGAGGTGGTCCACGACGGTGGCGTGGCCGCGCCGCTTGGCCTGGGTTCCCTCACCGGGGTCGTTGACGATGAACGGGTACACCAGCGGCAGCTCGCCCAGCACCGCGTCCGGGGCGCAACCCGCCGACAGCCCCAGGCCCTTGCCCGGCAGCCACTCCATCGTCCCGTGCTTGCCCAGGTGCACGATGGCGTCGGCGCCGAAGGAGTGCTCCAGCCAGCGGTAGGCCGCCATGTAGTGGTGGGAGGGCGGCATGTCGGGGTCGTGGTAGATCGCGATCGGGTTCTCCCCGAAGCCGCGCGGCGGCTGGATCATGATCACCACGTTGCCGAACTGCAGGGACGCCAGGACGATGTCCTCGCCGTCGACGTAGAGCGAGCCCGGCGGCTCGCCCCAGTGCTCCAGCATCCCCGCCCGCAGGTCCCCGTCCAGCCGCGCGAACCACTCCTGGTAGTCCCGCAGCGGGACGCGGGCGGGGGCGGCGGCGAGCTGCTCCTCGGTGAGCCATTCCACGTCGTGGCCGCCCGCGGCGATGAGGCGGTGGATCAACTCGTCGCCGTTGTCGGGGTATCCGTCGACCCGGTAACCGGCCTCCCGCAGCGCGTCCAGCAGCCGCACCGCCGACGCCGGGGTGTCGAGGCCGACGGCGTTGCCGACCCGCGAGTGCTTGGTGGGGTAGGCGGTGAAGACCAGGGCGAGCCTCTTGTCGGCGTTCGGCTTGTGGCGCAGGGCCGCGTGGCGCACGGCGATCCCCGCGACACGCGCGGCGCGTTCGGGGTCGGCGACGTAGACGGGGACGTCGTCGGGGCCCTGCTCCTTGAAGGAGAACGGGACCGTGATCAGGCGACCGTCGAACTCCGGGATCGCCACCTGCATCGCCGCGTCCATCGGCGTCAGCGCCGCGTCCGACTCCTGCCAGGCCGCACGCGAGGAGGTCAGGCACAGCCCCTGCAGCAAGGGCACGTCCAGCTCGGCCAGGGCGCCGATGTCCCACGCCTCGTCGTCGCCACCGGCGGAGGCGTCGGACGCCCTCGTGCCGCCCGCCGCGAGCACGGTCGCCACCAGCGCGTCGGCGCGGCCGAGCAGCTCGTACAGCCCGGCGTCGGCGCCCCGCCCCTGCGATGTGCGGGCTTCGCCCCGACTCCGCTGCATCTCGGCTACGCTGCGCAGTTCTGATGTGCGCGCTTCGCCTCGACTCCGCTGCGGGCAGGTGCCGGGCGCTCGTTCCTCGTGTCCGACCCCTACCCTCCGCTGCATCTCGGCTACGCTGCGCAGTTCTGATGTGCGCGCTTCGCCTCGACTCCGCTGCGGGCGGGTGCCGGGCGCTCGTTCCTCGCGTCCGACCCCTACCCTCCGCTGCATCTCGGCTACGTTGCGCAGCGAACTGCAATAGACCGGCAACGCGTTGGCGCCCTTGGCCTCGATCGCCTCGCACAGCGTGTCGACGAAAGCCGTGTTACCGGACAACTCGTGCGCCCGGTAGAACAGCACGCCGACCGTCGGGCGGCCCTCCTTCAGGGCGTACGAGCCGTGCACGCCGTACTCCGGCATCGGCCGCGGCGGCTCGAAGCCCTCGCCGGTCAGCAGGACCGTGTCGGAGAGGAAGCGGGCCAGCTCCGCCAGGTTCGCCGGGCCGCCCTCGACGAGATAGCGCAGCGCCTCGGCGACCACGCCCGCCGGAACCGTCGATTCCGCCATCAACTCGGCGTCCGGCACGGCCTCGCCGCCCAGCAGCACGGCCGGCACCCCGGACGCCCGCAGCGCGCCCAGCCCCTCCTCCCAGGCCCGCTTGCCGCCCAGCAGCCGAACCACCGCGACGTCCACGCCCTCCAGCAGGGCGGGCAGGTCGCCGGGGGCGGTCCGGGCCGGGTTGCCGATGCGGTACGACGCGCCGGACGCGCGCGCCGCCAGCAGGTCGGTGTCGGCGGTGGACAACAACAACACAGTGCTCACGGTGCCCCCGGAGGTACGAAGGGGAGGCCGGCGGGCGCGCCGTCCTCGATCAGGCGCAGCAGCGCCGCGGTGTCGGCGTGCTCCTCGATCAGATCGCCGAGCCGGTCCAACTGCTCCTCCCGCAGCGCGGCGAAGCTCGTGTCCGGCGCGGGCACGAAGCGCCGCCCGGCCGCCTGCGCGACCCGGCGCAGGAACGCCCGGCGGAAGCCGTCGCTCTCCAGCGACCCGTGCCAGTGCGTGCCCCAGACCGCCCCCACCCGGGTGCCGTCGAGGAACGGCTCGTCGCCGCCGCGCACGTCGGCCACGCCGTGGTGGATCTCGTAGCCCTCGACGTGCTCGCCGAACTCCTTGCCGGACGGGCGTGCCAGGGTCTTCTCGGCGGCGAAGCGCACGTGCACCGGCAGCACCCCGAGGCCCTCGACCACGCCCGCGCGGGATTCCACGTCGTCCTCGATGGTCTCGCCGAGCATCTGGAAGCCGCCGCAGACGCCGAGCACGGGACGGCCCTCGGCGGCGCGCCGCACGACCGCCTCGGCCAGCCCGCGCCGCCGCAGCCACTCCAGAGCCCGGACCGTGCCGCGGGTGCCCGGCAGCACCACGAGGTCGGCGTCGGCGAGCTCCTCGGGGCGGTCCACGAAGCGCACCACGACGCCCGGTTCGGCGGCCAGTGCGTCGACGTCGGTGAAGTTGGACATCAGCGGCACGGCGGCCACCGCGACCCGCAGCACGTCCTCGCCGTGCGGCGGGGCCGTGTTCGACTCCCGGACCGTGCCGCGCAGCGACACCCGCAGCCCGTCCTCCTCGTCGATGCCGAGGCCGTGCCGGTACGGCAGCACACCCAATGTCTGACGTCCTGTCAGCTTGCGGAGCATCTCCAGCCCGGGCTCAAGCAGCGACACGTCACCCCGGAACTTGTTGACCAGATACCCGGCGACCAGCGCCTGGTCCTCCGCGTCGAGCAGCGCCGTGGTGCCGAAGAACGAGGCGAACACCCCGCCGCGGTCGATGTCGCCGACCACGACCACCGGCAGCCGGGCGGCCCGGGCCAGGCCCATGTTGACGATGTCGCTGCGCCGCAGGTTGATCTCGGCCGGGCTGCCCGCGCCCTCGCAGATCACCACGTCGTGGGTGCGGCGCAGTTCGTCGAGGCAGTCGGTGACGGTCCCGAGCAACTCACGCTGGCGGCCCTCGTGATACCCGCGGGCGCTCAGCTCGCCCACCGGCCTGCCCAGCAGCACCACCTGGCTGCTGCGCTCGCCGCCCGGCTTGAGCAGCACCGGGTTCATCAGCGCGGTCGGCTCGATCCGGGCGGCCTGCGCCTGCATCGCCTGAGCCCGCCCGATCTCGGCGCCCTCACGCGTGACGAACGAGTTCAGGGACATGTTCTGCGCCTTGAACGGTGCGACGCCCACGCCCTGCCGCACCAGCCACCGGCAGATCCCGGCGGTCACCACGCTCTTGCCCGCGTCCGAGGTGGTCCCCGCCACCAGCAGACCGCCGCTCACCGCTTCCCCCTTCGCCACGGGACCGCCACGCACACCGCGAGCGCCAGCGCACTCACCCGGCGCGAGAGCCGTACCGCGCGCTCGATGTCCGCCACCCGCACCGGCCGGTTGCCCTCACCCAGCACGGGCCGGTGCTCGACACGGCCGCCGTAGGAGAGCGGGCCGCCCAGCCGCACGCCCAACGCCCCCGCGAACGACGCCTCCACCGGGCCCGCGTTGGGGCTCGGATGGCTGCCGCCGTCGCGCCGCCAGACCCGCCAGGCGCCACGCCGGTCCGGCCCGGCGAGCACGGTGAGCGCCGCGGTCAGCCGTGAACCGGGGAACCCCAGCACGTCGTCGAGGCGGGCCGACGCCCAGCCGAACCGGCGGTGGCGCGGCGAGCGGTGACCGACCATCGCGTCGAGCGTGTTGACCGCCCGGAACCCGACCAGCCCGGGCACACCGGCCAGCGCGCCCCACACCAGCGCGCCCACGACCGCGTCGGAGGTGTTCTCCGCCACCGACTCCACCACCGCACGGGCGATCTGCTGCTCGTCGAGCGCCTGCGGGTCCCGCCCGCACAGATGCGGCAGGCGTTCCCGGGCGGCGGCGACGTCCCCGGCGTCCAGCGCGGCGCCCACGGCCCGCGCTTCACGCCCCAGCGAGGTGCCGCCCAGCACGGACCAGGTGGCGGCGGCCGTGAGCGCGACCGTGGCGGTGGGGGAGCGGTGGACGAGCCGCGTCAGCCCGCGGGCCGCGGCGACCGCGCCGCCCGCGCAGACCGCGGTGAACAGGGCTCCGCGCCCGCGCTCGTCACGCCAGAGCCGGCGCTCCAGAGCGGCCGCGGCACGCCCGAACGCGGCCACCGGATGGCCGCGGCGCGGATCCCCGGTGAGCACGTCGCAGGCGAAGCCGAGCGCGGCGCCGGACGCGAAAAGGCGATCGGCACGCATGGGTTCAGGCCGCCGTCGCGCCTCGAAGCGGTCCCGGCGTCAGTGGGGTTGGCGGTGTGCCGCGCATGGCAGGAGTCCTCACTCAGGGTCCGCGCCCTGGTTCGACGTGATCGGCGACGAGAGTCTCCTGGCTCCCGGATCGGCACACCCCCGGCCTTCCAGCCGTCTCGTCGGCCGTGACGCTCGGGTGGGGGTGCACTCCCCGGTGACAGTGGCGGGACCGCGCCGGATTCGCACCGGCTTCCTCTCCTGTCGCCGTTCGGCATGAAGCCTTATGGCACCGGACGTCCACCTGGCCCCGCGATGGGCCTACAACCGGGCCGGACCCGCCCCTAAAGTGTGGGGGCAGGCCCACAAAGGGCCTGCCCACACTCGATGCAACCGAGGCTCAGCGGTTGACGATGAGGTAGATGCCGTACGCGATCGCCACCGCGCACAACCCGAAGCACGCGTACGCTCCAACGCGCCCCTGCGGGGCCGAGCCGCCCCGGGAACCCGCGGCCTCCTGCCGGCTCAGGCCGACGATGCCGAGGGTGAACAGGCCGACGAGCGCGACGGTGGCGATGACGCTGACGGCGGCGACGGAGCCGAGAGCCGCCCAGTCGATCTTCACAGCACTGCTTCCTTCTTCTGGGTGGCGGGCAGGGCGGCGTCGGACGAGAAGGCGTCGAACTCGCCCGCGGGCACGACGGCGGCCTGCGCGGTGGCCAGCGGCTCGATGTCGTTGACGTTGGTGTGGTCGACCGGCTTGCGCAGCGAGACGAACCAGGCGGCCAGGCAGATCCCGACACCGAGCGCACCGACCAGGCCGACACCCCAGGAACCCTGGTCGGCCAGGAGTGCGGCGCCCGCGGCCACCAGAGCGGCGGCCGGGAGGGTGACCGCCCAGGAGGCGACCATGCGGCCCGCGGTGCTCCAGCGCACGACCGAGCCCTTGCGGCCCAGGCCGCTGCCCATGATCGCGCCGGAGCACACATGGGTGGTGGAGAGCGCGAAGCCCAGGTGCGAGGAGGCGAGGATGACCGTTGCGGCACCGGTCTGCGCGGCGAAGCCCTGCGGCGCCCGGATGTCGGTGAGCTTGCGGCCCATCGTGCGGATGATCCGCCAGCCGCCGACGTACGTGCCGAGCGCCATCGCCAGACCGGCGGCGACCACCACCCACAGCGGCGGGTCGGAGTGCGGCGCGACGAGGCCGCCGGTGACCAGCGCCAGGGTGATCACACCCATCGTCTTCTGGCCGTCACTGGTGCCGTGCGCGAGGGAGACCAGGCCCGCCGAGGCGATCTGCCCGGCCCGGTACCCCTTCGAGGTCGCCTCGGGGTCGGCGTCCCGGGCCACCCGGTACGACAGCCGGGTGGCGAGCATCGCGGCGAGTCCGGCCACGATCGGCGAGGCGACCGCGGGGATCAGCACCTTCATCACGACGGCGTCGGCATGCACCCCGCGGGTGCCCACCGAGGCCAGCGTCGCCCCGATCAGGCCGCCGAACAGGGCGTGCGACGAGCTCGACGGCAGCCCCGCGAGCCAGGTCACCAGATTCCAGACGATCGCCCCGACCAGACCCGCGAAGATCACCTCGGGCCGGACCCCGGCCTTCTCGTCGATGATCCCGCCCGAGATGGTCTTGGCGACCTGCACCGAGAGGAAGGCACCGACGAGGTTCAGCACCGCGGACATGATCACGGCCACCCTGGGCGTCAGTGCGCCGGTGGAGATCGTGGTCGCCATGGCGTTGGCGGTGTCGTGGAAGCCGTTCGTGAAGTCGAACACGAGAGCGGTGACGATCACGACTCCGACGAGCAGCGTTAGGTGTTCCATTCACCCAGGCAATCGTTCGAGCGGGTAGAGACGCGGCGACCGTACGGACTCTTAATGAACGGAAGGTGAACTTCTGCCATCTTCCAGGTGCGCCGTGCGGTCGCGGGATGTGACCCGCACGACGTTACCTCCCGGAGATACGGTCCGCGACCCGCGCGATACGATCCGTAGTCGCGGAGCGGGCCCGCAGCTCACGGCGGTCGGCGGCCCGGTAGGCGGCGTACAGGCCGTGCACGCCGAGCCAGCGCAGCGGTTCGGGCTCCCAGCGGCGCACCCGGTGGCCGACCCACGGCAACCCCGTCAGCTCCGTCGCGCCGCCCTGTCCGGAGTCGAGCCGCACCAGGTCGCACAGCGTACGCGCCGCCAGGTTGGCCGTGGCGACACCGCTGCCCACGTAGCCGCCCGCCCAGCCCAGACCGCTGGAGCGGTCCAGCTCCACGCTCGCGCACCAGTCCCGCGGCACGCCCAGCACCCCCGACCAGGCGTGGTCGATCGCCACCCCGGCGGTCGCCGGGAAGAAGCGCACCAGGATCTCCCGCAGCGCCTCGACCGTCGGGCCCTGCGTCCGCCCGTCGTCGTCGGTGCGGGAGCCGAACCGGTACGGCACCCCGCGTCCGCCCAGCGCGATGCGGTCGTCGGCGGTGCGCTGGGCGTACATGTAGGCGTGCGCCATGTCGCCGAGCGTCTCGCGGCCCTCCCAGCCGATCGTCTCCCACAGCTCCCGCGGCAGCGGCTCGGTGGCGATCATCGAGGAGTTCATCGGCAGCCACGACCGCTTGCAGCCCTTGATCGCGGCCGTGAACCCCTCCGTGCAGCGCAGTACATAAGGGGCGCGCACGGCGCCGTAAGGGGTGATCGCGTGCTTGGGGCGGATCTCGGTCACCGGGGTCGACTCGTGGATCACCACGCCCAGCTCCTCGACCGCCCTGGCCAGGCCCTGCACCAGCTTCACCGGGTGGATCCGGGCGCCGTGCGGGGTCCAGGTGCCGCCGACGACGCCGGCCACCCGGATCCGCTCGGCCGTCTCCCGGGCGCCCAGCAGCAGCCGGTCCTTCTCCCCGAAGGCCGCCTCCGCCTCGTGGAACGCCTTCAGCCGTGCCAACTGCGCCGGGGTGTAGGCGACTTCCAGCACCCCGCCCTTGTGGATGTCGGCGTCGATGCCCTCCTCGCCGGCGACCCGGATCACCTCGTCCACGGTGTCGTTCATCGCCTGCTGCAGCCGCACCGCCGCGTCATGCCCGTGCAGCCTGGCATAGCGGTCCCGCCCGGCCATGCCGTTGTAGAGCCAGCCGCCGTTGCGCCCCGAGGCGCCGTAGCCGCAGAACTTCCGCTCCAGCACCGTGATGCGCAGGAACGGCACCGCCTTCTTCAGGTAGTACGCGGTCCACAGCCCGGTGTAGCCGCCCCCGACGATGCACACGTCGGCCGTCTCGCTGCCGGCCAGCGGCTCCCGGGGGGCCGGCAGGCCGGTGGTCGCGTACCAGAAGGAGATACCGCCGTTGACGGTCGTCATGGGAGCCCCTGCGTTCCGATCGCTGCTGGTCGTGGTGGTGCGGGGGGACGTTACTGGGGGTCCCGCGGCCGGGGCAACGGACAACGTGTCAGGATGGGGCGGCGGGAGCGGCGGAGGTGCAGCCCGATGACGGAGTACCGGAGCCTCGACGAGGCGTGGCGGGACCTGGTGGACACCGCACGCCGCACGGTGGCCGACGGACTGGTCGTGGGCACCTCCGGCAACGTCTCCGTACGCGTCGGCGACCTCGTCCTGGTCACCCCGACCGGCGTGCGCTACGACCGGCTCGGCCCGGACGAGCTGACCGCCGTCGACCTCGGCGGCGCCCAGCGGATCGGAACGCTCCGCCCGACCAGCGAACTCCCCATGCACCTGGCCGTGTACCGCAGCACGGCAGCCCGGGCGGTGGTCCACACCCACGCGGTGCACGCCACCGCCGCCTCCACCCTCGTCGACGAGCTCCCGGCCGTCCACTACATGTGCGCCGCCCTCGGCGGCCCGGTCCGCGTCGCCCGCTACGCCACCTACGGCACCGCGGAACTCGCCGACGCCATGATCGACGCGCTGCGCGACCGCACCGGCTGCCTGCTGCGCAACCACGGCACGGTCGTGTACGGCGACAGCCTCGAGGCCGCCTTCGACAACACCGCCCAGCTGGAGTGGATGTGCCGGGTCTGGATCGCCGCCCGCTCGGCCGGCGACCCCGTGCTGCTGCCGCCCGAGGAGATCGACCGGGTGGCGCGTGCACTGCGCGGTTACGGGCAGCCGAAGCGGTAGCGGCAGGCCGCCACCCGGGCGGTCCCCTCCGGTGGCCCGCGCCGCGGACCCCGCCGACACTGGGAGGGATGCGGATGCGTATCGCGGCGGCCCTCGCCGCAACCTGTGCAGGTGCCGGAGCGGCGGCCGTGGCGGCCGGCCGGTACGTCTCCGACCTCGCCCTGCGGCCCCGGTACGAGGACGGCTTCCCGGGACCCGCGGCACACGAGGGCGAGCCGCTCACCGTCCACGCCGCCGAGCCCGACCGGGTCACCCTCAGCAGAAGCCTGGTCTCCGCCCGCCCGGGCACCTACGGCCTGCGCGGCCCCGGCTGCCACGCCGTCGCCGGCCCGGTGCTCTCCACCACCCCCGACACCGTCACCCGCCGCCTGGAGCGGGTCCAGCAGGGGCCGCCGCGCCCCGGAGCGCGGGTGTGGATGACCCCGCAGCTGTACACCGGCGACCCCGGCAGCGCCCACGGCCTGAAGTTCGAGGAGGTTGAGGTCGACGGGGAACTCGGCCCGATGCCCGCCTGGTTGACCCCCGGCCCGCGGGACACCTGGGCCATCACCGTGCACGGCCTGGGCACCACCCGCGAACACCCCCTCAACCTCCTGCCGTTCCTCCACCGCATGCGGTTCCCCGTGCTCAACGTGGCCTACCGCAACGACCCCGGCGCCCCCCGGTCCGCCGACGGCATCGGGCACCTCGGCGACACCGAATGGCGCGACGTGGACGCCGCCCTGCGCTACGCCGCACGGCACGGGGCCCGGCGGGTCGTCCTGCTCGGCTGGTCCACCGGCGCCACCATGGCGCTGCGGGTCGCCGACCACTCGCCGCTGCGGGGCCGGGTCGTCGGGCTGCTGCTGGACTCGCCGGTGCTCGAGTGGCAGGCGGTGATCCGCGCGGTGGCCCGCAGCCACCGGGTGCCGGCGGCGCTGCTGCCGCTCGCGGTCCGCGCCGCCGAGGGCCGCACCGGGCTGCACGCGGAGCGCCTCGCGGACTCCGCCAAGCCCGACCGCCTCATGGTGCCCGCGCTCCTGGTCCACGGCCCGGACGACAACGTCGCGCCCTGGCAGGCATCGCGCGACTTCGCCGCCCGCCGCCCGGACCTCGTCACCTTGCGCGCCGTCCGCGATGCCGGGCACCAGGCGATGTGGAACGCCGACCCGCACGGGTACGAGGAGGCGCTGCGGCGCTTCCTCACGCCGCTGGTGTGACGCCCGGCCCGGGGGAGCCGTGCCCGCCGCGAAGGCGCCACGCACGCTCGTTTGGGTTTCGGGCGGCTCACCCGTAAGACTGCTCCCGTGACGTCCCGTTCCCAGCGTGACAACAGGCTCCGGCTTGTGACCAGCAGGCCCGTCGAGCAGGCGCGAAGGGCCACCGCGGCCCACCGTACCGGGCCGCCCCGCCCGCCGGAGGGAACTCCGGCCACGGACGAACTCGCCGCCCAGGCGCGCCGGGTGCTGGCCGACGCGGTCCGCCTCGCCCGCTGGGCCGACGCGCAGGCCGTCGGCACCGCCCCGCTGCGGCCCGCGCCGAACGGGATACTGCCCGACCCCGACCTGCAACGCGCCGCCGCAGCACTTGAGTTGACGAGCCATCAGCTGACCGGCGCATGGGACCGGGCCAGGCTGGCGGGGCTGGTCGAGCTGCGGGAGGGCCGAGCGCACCCGGGATGGCGGCTGCGCGCCTGGGACCGGGACGACACCGCCGCGCTGCGCGGCTGGGTGGCGCTCTTCGACGCCTGGTCGCTGTGCCATCCGGCGCCGGTCGGCTCCGACCTCTCGCTCGTCGCCGAGGTCATCGAGGCCGCCCCGCAACTGCTGTCGCTGCTCCACCTGTCGTCGGGCCCGGTCGCCGTGCCGGCCCTGCTGGACCTGCTGCGGCAGCGGGTGGCCGAGCTGCGCACCGAGCGCCACGAGCCGCCCGCCGACGGCGGCGCCGACCCGCTGCCGGCGCTGCTCGACTGGACCCTGGACGGGCTGGTCGCCGTCGGAGCGCTGCGCCCCCGCACCGGCGACGGGGAGGTGGCGCTCACGCCGCTCGGCAGCTGGGCGGTGTGGGTGAAGCTGGAGCAGATCTGCGTGGCCGCACAGGGCCCGGCCGGGCACATCGAGCAGTCCGCCGAGGATCTGCTGCGCGCCTGCTCGCAGTATTCGCCCGGGCCCGCCCGGGTGGAGTACCGCGCCTGGCTCGCCGCCCGCCCGGTCGCCCAGGCCGTCGCCGAGCTGCTCGACGTCGCCCGCGGGGACGACGCGCTGCTGCGCGGGCTCGCCTTCGAGGCGCTGCGGACCGTCGGCGCCCCCGCCGAGCCCGCGGTGGGCGCGGTCGTGGACGAGCCCCGGCTGCGCCCCTACGCCCTGCTGTGGCTCGCCGAACAGCAGGGCTGCCCCCCGGAGGAGCAGGCGGAGCTGCTCACCCGGGAGGAGGCCACCTGGCTGTGGGTGGACACCGCGGCCGCCGTCGCCGAGCACGGCGAGAGCCATCTGCTGGTGGCGCACCTGGAGACGGCCGTCCAGGAGTCGGTGCCGCGCCTGCTGGACGAGGTGAGGGGCACCGGCCACCCGCGCACCGTGCAGGTGCTCGTCGCCCTCGCCGCCGCCCACCCCGACCCCGCGCTGGCAAAGGCCGTACGGCGAGCCGCCTTCGAGGTGCACAACGGCGGAGAGTGACCAGGGAGCCGCTTACGGTGACGTATCGTCGGCTCCGTGACGGCAGTGCAGCAGCAGGCGGGTGACCGCGGGCGCCGCCGGGCCCCGAGGGTCGCCCTGGCGGTCGCGGCGGCCCTGCTCGCGCCCGTGCTC
>CAYNNX010000201.1:0-12766 GCA_964398515.1 uncultured Streptantibioticus sp.
CGACGGCCGACAGCGGCCGCAGCTGCTCGTCCGGGATGTCGTCCGCGTACTGCAGCCGGTGCGGGCCGGCGGTGAGTCCGTTCAGCACGACGTCGGTGGCGCCTGTCCGGGCGTCGGCGGCGGCCAGGACCCGCAGGTGCCGGGTGGTGGGCGGGGTGAAGACGATCGAACTGCCCCCGGGGGCGCCGTCGGCGTACACGAACAGCTGATCCGCCGCGGTGTCGGGGGATGCGTCGATGAAGCTCCACGTGGTGCCGTTCGCATCGCGTGCCGTCTGCGAGGGCGCCAGGCACCTGTTCTCGGCCGGACGCAATAGGCAGGCTCTCGGGGGCGCACCCTGGACCAACTGTGCGGTCACCGAGACCAGCAGCGGCCCAGCCGAGCGAGCGCTGCCCACGGTCCACCAGGCGCAGGCCGAATGGGTTTCGCTGGCGAGCCGTACGCGGCCGTCGGGGAGCACGATCATCGACAGCCCCTGCGCCGGGGTGGTCGGCGTGTTGGCACAGTCCCCGTGTCCGGCCGGTGGGCCGCCCGGGTCACCCGGCCCGCCGTCGGTGAGCGCGGACAGGTGGGCGATGCCGGAGAGTCGCACGACCATGCCGTCGGTCAGGTTGTGCGTCACTCCGTCGCTGACGAGCACGGTCGGCTGCGCCGGCAGCGGCGGCAGCGTGATCGCCGGCTGGGTGGCGAGCGGACGGCCGTCGAGGGACAGCGTCGCCGTGGGGGTGAGCGTGAGGTCGTAGCGGGTGGGCGACCGCTTTTCAAGGTGCACCCGGTAGTAGCTCCCGTCGGCCGCACTCGTCGCCAGCCGGTAGGAACCGGCCTGGGCCAACGGCACGTCGGCGCTGTCTTGGCTGCCGTCCGTCTGCCCGGAGAGTCCGTCCGTGCCTGATGCGGTCACGCTGAGCGCGGCGTTCTCCGGCAGGCTGGCCACCGCAGCGGCGACCCGGCCGTCCGTGCCCGGCGGCGCCGCGAGCAGGCTGCCGCTGGCCCTCACCGGGGAGCCCGAGTGCTCCAGTCGCCACGCCCGCGCGACCGCCGTGTCGGTGATGACCTGGGCGTCGGCCAGGCTCGCCGCCCCGCGCATCAACGCCGCCGGATCCGCGAACGGGAGATCCGAACCTCCCCGCACGAGGTCGCGCCGGACGACGACCGTGGAGACGCCGAGGGCCTCCAGGCGCCGTCGGGCACCCGTGGCGTCGCCGTCGAGCAGCGCGGCGGCGGCACCGGACATCAGCGCCTGCACTCCGGCGGTCGGCGCGAAGTAGCCACCGGGGAGCAGTTGCAACACTGGCCGCTGGAACAGCTGCTGCGGAACGGCGTCCACCCCGTGGTAGCCCCAGGAGGTGGTGACCTGGTAGTAGGGATCGAGGGGGAGAACGAGCACTGCGCCCGGGCCGCCGAGCCGATTCACCTGGTCGGCCGTGGTGCGCCAGGCGCCGGGAACGGCGACGTGCGCGCCCGGCAGGGCCGCACCGCCGTCGGAAACGACCGCCCCGGTCCACAGGGGCCAGGGATACGCCAGCGCGCCCGCCGTGCAGACCGAGAGCGCGATGACGACCGCCCGCCGACCTCGCCCGCCCAGCGGCGGATGGTCGAGGACTGCCTCGATAGCGAACGCCGCGAGCACACCCTCCACCAGGACCAGCAGCGGCCCGACCTTGCTCATCGGCTCGCGCAGCAGCCACATGCCCGGGACGTGCCGGAAGAGCCAGTCGTTGACGCCCGCCATCGGTGGATGCAGTCCCTTGGCCACGAAGACCAGGAGGAGCAGGGAAGCCCCGAGGGTCAGGGCCGCGCGCCGCCGGGCCGCGCCCGAGCGGACCACTCCGGCGGCGGCCAGTGCGGGCAGGAGCCAGCGTCCCCAGGACACGGGGGCGCCGTCCATGCTGGGCGCGTACGGAAAGTACTCGGCCTGGTTCCATCCCCAGTGCGCGTTGAGCGTCAACACGTTGGGGATGCTGTTGCGGGCCTGCGACCACGCCCACGCCTGCACGTCCGTCTGCGCGGTGAACGCGACGCCGACCGGGTCCAGGCTGGCGACGACGAAGGGAACCAGCCACCAGGCGCTGGTGAGCAGGACCAGGGGGACGGCGCGCTGCCCCGAGCGGAACGCCTGCCGCACCCCGCCCGGACCGACCAGCACCCCCGCCGCGCCCGCCACCACGAGGCCCCAGGCGAGGACGACGACCAGCAGCGGCGGATTCAGCGAGAGGTAGCTCAGTGGCAGCGCGGCGAGCACGAAGCGGGCCGCGGGCACGCGCCTGCCCTGGGCGCTGCGCAGCAGGAGACCGCCGAAGATCCCCGCGACCCCGATGGCGACCGCCGGCAGGAGGTTGGGGAGGCTGACCAGCTGGAAGGCGTTGAAGGCGCCGATACCCCCGACGACGGCGGTGACCCCCGGTCGCCGCACCCAGGACGCGGCGAAGAAGGCGCTGCCGAACGCCGCCAGACCGCAGCAGGCTGTGAACAGGGCCCACTGGGCTACGACGTCCGACAGGTGCAGGGCGTGAGTCATCGTCAGCAGCAAGACCTCGGCGCCGCGGCCCGACTCGTACGACGTCGACCCGCTGCCGGACGCCTGGTGGGACCACAGGGACCACCACTCCCGGCTCAGATTCTCCCGTACGAAGGGCGCCACGTCGCCGGACGCCACGAAGCGCCCGGACCGGAACCAGCCGGCCACGGCCAGGGCCGTCGCCAGCACGGGAATGGCGTAGCCGATCAGGGCCGACCGGTGAACCTGGAGCAACCGGCGGAGCCCGCCGGCGGGGGGCGGGGGCGCGGGAGCGCCGTCCGGGCGGATCCTGGGGGAGGGAACGGGCGGCAGTTCGCGGATCAGGACCGTCGTCACGTCGGTGGGGCGGCCCGGCGTTCGACGGCGCCCACCGCGAAGCCGGCCACCTCCGTCGCCTTGAGCGCGAGCAGCCCGGCGGCGCGGAGAGGGGCACGTCCGGCGAGCGCGACCTGGGCGGCACCGACCCGGCCGCGGGTCATCCGGGCCGGCACGAGCCCGGTCCGCGTCGCCAGGTAGTGCCGGTACCAGGCGCCGTAGTAGCGCTTCTTGGCGAAGCAGGCCCGCAGCCGGACCCGGCCCTCGTCGTGCCAGACCTGGGCGGAGGTCCGGGCTGTTCCCCAGCCGGCGGCCGTCACGCGGTCGGCGAGGTCCCAGTCCTCGCAGGCGGTGAGGGCCTCGTCGTATCCCCCGACCGCCGTCAGCGCGTCGCGGCGGAAGATCCGGGCGGCCTCGACCGCGGGGTTAGCGAGATACATCTCCTTCTCGAGCGCCCGACAGCGGGAGAGGAAGCCGGTCCCGAACGCCCGCTCAGGCACCACGAGCGCCCCGACGGCATCGTCCCGCCCGAGGATGCTCCTGGCCTCGGCCAGGACGGTCGGTTCCAACACCATGTCGCTGTCGACGAAGAAGACGGCGTCCGCGCTCGTGTGGCGCCACCCGTGATTGCGCTGCGCACTGCGCTCCGGCCCCGCCACCGCGATGCGCGCCCCCGACGCGCGGGCGATCGCCACGGTGTCGTCCTCGGAGCCGTTGTCCACGACCACGATCTCCGACGCCGGCGCGGTCTGGTCGACCACGCTGCGCAGGCAGGCGGCCAGGGTCCGGCCGGAGTTCTTGGTCGGCACGACAACGGCCACCGACGGCCCGGCGGTCATGGGCACCGCAACGCCGGAATGGAGCCGGCCTCGCAGGCGGCCTGCAGGACGGCCTCGGCGACGTCGTCCCACGGGAGGGCGCCCCCCGGCCATCCCGCCGTCGCCGGCTCGCGCGTCCATCGCCCCAGGTGCTCGATGAGCGCCGCCGCCGCCGCCGCGGGCGACGGTGGAACGAGTACGCCGCGGGCCGCGGGCACCGAATCCCGCAGCCCGGGCACGTCGTAACCGACCGTGGGGGTCCCCAGGGCCGCGGCCTCGTCCACCACGAGACCCCATCCCTCCCGCACGGACGTGCACATCAGGACGTGCGCCCTCGCCACGAGCCGCTGCTTCTCGGCGTCGGACACCCGGCCGAACAGGGTCACGCCCGGCCCGGCGGCGCGCTCGCAGCGACCGCTCTCCGGCCCGTCGCCGATGATCCACAGCTGCGCCTCCGGATGGGCGGCCCGCACGAGTGCATGCGCCCGGATGGCGTCCAGCGGTCGCTTGTTAGCGGCGAGCCGGCCGACGAACACGATGGTCGGCACCGGCTCGCGTCCCACGTCCGGTCGCTCGACCGGCGCCAGCCCCTCGGGCACCACGCGGACGTCCCGCAGACCGTAGGCGTACAGGGACCGCCTGGTGGACTCCGACACCGCGAGCGCTGGGCTGCGCTCGTACCAGCGCAGCCAGCGCGGCTCGAGCAGGTACCGGCCGAGCAGCGCGACCGGCAGCGGGGTCTCGAAGTGCCACACCTCCGCGGCCACCTGGTGGATCAGGGGCACCACCGGCGCATCGCGGACCCACCGGACGCAGCCGAAGGGCCGCGTGTTGACCTCGTCGATAACGAGGTCGAAGCGTTGCCGGCCGCGCTCGTCCCAGAACCGTCGCGCGGCGGGGTACACCCCGACGCGGGAACCGCGCCGCAGAATCCTCACCCCATCGACGTGCTCCTCGCTCGGCGCGCCCGGAACGGCGGCCGTGAAGAGCGTGACCTCATGCGCGTGCGCCCAGCGGCGCAGCAGCTCATGGGTGTAGACCTCGGCGCCGCCGGCCCGCGGATGGCGGAGGTCCCGCCAGTTGAAGACGCAGATGCGCATCAGGCCGTCACCTCGGCCAGCGCGGCCGGTGCGACGACGTCGCGCCGCGGAACGGGGATGATCGTCGCCGGAGTCGGTGCGGCGGGCGGTGACAGGGTCTGCAGTCGCCACGCGAGCCGCAGGGTATCGACGAGCATCCGGAGCACGGTCGCCGGCCGGACCGTGGACCGCCCCTGCGCGGCCAGTCGCACCGGCGCCTCCATCAGGCGGCGGTAGCCGAGCCGACGAGCGATGACCAGCAGCTCGAGGTCGAAGGTGAACCGTCGTTCCCGGGTAAGCGGCAGGGCGTCGACCAGGAGCTCGCGGCGGAAGACCTTCAGGCCGACCTGCGTGTCCCGGACGGGGAGTCGGAACAGCAGCCAGGTCAGCGTCTGGAATCCCCAGGAGTAGAACCGGCGCACCGGGGTGGTGGTGACGTCGGAGAGCGGATGCCGCTTGGAGCCCACGATCGCGTCCGGCCGGTACAGCCGCAGGAGCTCCAGCAGTGGCCGCCAGAGCTGCGGATCGAGGTCTCCGTCGGCGTCGATGAACCCGACGTAGCGCCCCCGCGCCACCCGCAGGCCGGCGCACAACGCCTCCCCCTTGCCGACGTTGACCTGCAGCATCAACCGGTGCACAACGCCGTCGTCCAGGTCGTCCAGGGAACCGGGACTGCCGTCGGTCGAACCGTCGGACACGGCGATGATCTCGAAGGACACCCCGGCCTCGTCGAGCGCCACGATCAACCGGTCGACGTGCGGACGCAGCAGGTTCCCGGGATTGAAGTACGGGATGACGACCGTCAGGTCGACCTGGTGCTCGTTGACCGGATTCATCCCCGGCCGCGTGGGCAACGCCTCCAGCGCCACCCCGTTGAGGGCGAGTACCAGCGCGAACAGGGTGCTGACCAGCAGCAGGCCGCCCAACGCCAGGGCACCCGGGTGCAGCCAGGCCGCCGCCGCGACCAGGGTGAGCACTCCGGCCCACGGGGCGAGCGCGCGCCGGCTGGTGCGCGCGAGGTGGTACTGGACGACGACGTAGACGGCGGCCAGGAGCACCGACGTCACGCTCAGCACGGCGACCAACCGCACCGGCACGATGAACGATTCACCGAACAGCACGGCCACGACGACCCTGGAGCAGACGGTCAAGACCAGCGCGGCCGCGCCGCCCAGAGCGAGCGCGAGGAGAAGGGCCCGCCGCAGGGCGTCCAGGGCGTCCGCGCCGTTCCGGTCGGCGAACGCCGGCAGGCAGACGGCGGCGATGCTCTGCGGCAGGTACAGGGCGATGCTGGCGATGGTCGCGGCGGCGGCATACTGCCCGGCGGAGACCCCGGGGAACAGGTGCCGGGCCAGCAGGACACCGGCGCCCATGAGCAGCCACAGCCCGCTGGCGCTCCCGGCGGAGTACCCGCCGCTGCTCCAGGTCATCGTCAACGGCCGCGGGATTCTCCAGCCGCGGAACGCCGGGATGATCAGGCAGGTCGCGAGCACCGTCTCCGACAGCACGGCCGCCGCGACGGCGCCGTCGACCGCGCCGACGGGGATCAGCAGCAGTCCGGTCAGCAGCCGCGTGGCGACGCCCGCCACCACCGCCGCGGCCGCGGTGCCGTAGCGCCCGCTGCCCGTGAGCACCGCCCAGCCGATCGCGCCCGCCGTCACCGGCACCAGATATCCGCCGGCCAGCAGGAGGGGCAGGACCGAGTCCAGGTGCAGGAAGCCGGCCAGGATCGGGGCGACTGCCGACAACCCGAGCGCCCCCATCAGCCCGACCGCGAGGAGGCGCAGGAGGGCCGGCCGAACGAGAACCCGGTACCCGTCGTCGTGCATCCGTCGGACCTGAGCGGTAAGCACCGCCTGGTACGCCGCGACGGGCACGGTCGCCGCCGTCAGCAGACAGAGCAGCGAGCTGAGGGTGCCGTACGAGGCGGCCCCCAGACTGTGGCTGGCGAGCGCGTGGAAGCCGAACCCGCCGACGTTGGCGAGGGTCAGCCCGGCGAAGAGAACCGCTTGCCCCGACGCCAGGACGGACGCCGCTGGACGACGAGAACGGAACATGACCGGCACCGGGGCAAGCTTGGGCACTCAGGCCCGGGCGCGGGCCCGGCGCGTCACCATGATCGTGCCGATGCCGGCGACGATCGCGCCGCCACCGATCGCACCGATCACGCCGACGTCGGCGCCGGTGAAGGCCAGGCCGCCGCGGTCTGCGGTGACGCCACCGCTGACGGTCACCTGCTCCGTGAGGGTGTTGGTGCCACCCCCGGGCGCCGCACCGTCCGCCTGCAGGGTGTGGCTGCCGTTGACCGTGCCGGCGGGCAGCACGACGTCCGCGCTGATCGTCCCGGCACCGGACGCGGTCACCGTGCCGAGCGTGACCGGCGTCGAGTGCAGGGTGATCGTGACCGTCGCTCCGGGAGCGAAGCCACCGCCGGAGATGTGCACCGACGACCCCGCCGAGAGCGCGGTCGCGGTGCTGCCACCGACCGAGCTGGTCAGCGATCCCGTGGTCACGGGATAGTTGTCCGCGAGCGCGGGACCCGCGACCGCAAGGGGCCAGCCCAGAGCGACACCGACGACCAGCAGCCGAGCGGCCTTGCCGGACAGAGTGGTCTGCTTGACGCGCACAGGTCTCGCCTCTCCCGATGACTCGCGGCGACGAGGGGTCGCCGCCTACGCCGCGAATATCGGGCCTCGCCGCGCCTATCTGAACCCGGGGCTCGCTATTTTCCAGCCGTTAGCCAAATCGTAACGTTTGCCCGCGCCAATTGTCCGCGAGCGCGAGAGAGGGGTTCGCGAAACAGCGAACATTGCCATAACCGTCCACGGCGAGTCGGTCGGTGAACGCCGATTCGTCGTGCTAAGGCGCCTGGATCCGTGCGCGTCGGCGGGCGGCGCCCGACACGCCACCGAGCAGGTCAAGCACCCAATACGGATCGGTCGTTAGCCTCACCGACGACTGGAAAGGCAGGCCCGGACCCGATCCCGGAACGGACATCATCCTCGGGCTCGCCGTGTCCCCCGTCCTGAGGAGTTCCGCCGTGTCGCCCAGCGCAGCCGCTCGCTTCTACCTGAGCTACCTGCTGGCCAAGACCATATTGCTCTGGCGCGAGGTCAATCGGCCGCGCGGCCAGCTCTTCCTGTACGAAATGCTCTATTCGATCGGCCGGCTCCGGCGGGCCCCGCTCCCCGATCTGCCGAGGATCTTTCGGGCGACCGAGGTCTCGACCGTGTACGGCCACTTCCACATCCGCCCCAACACGGCCGACATGCTGTGCGTCTCCCCCGCCTTCGAGAGGACCGACCTCAGACACATGATCCGGACCGCCGCCCGGCTCGGCGGCCCCGGGCGACGGCTGCTGTTCCTCGACGTCGGCGCAGACTTCGGCACCTACACCGTCGCCATCGGAAACTCGCTGAAGCGACAGCACGTGGACTTCCGCATCGCGGCCTTCGAGCCGACCGCGGCATCAGCAGCCCTGCTCCGCAGGAACGTGGACGCGAACGGTCTGGACGGCCACGTGAGCGTCCACGAGGTGGCCCTCTGGAACGAAGATGACCAGCATCTCTCCTTCGAGTACTCGACACGGTCACCCGGCAGCAGCGGCAGCGGACCGGACCCGGGTCGTGCCGACGTGGTGAAACAGACGGTGACGACCAGGCGACTCGACTCGATCCTTGGTTCGACCGCCGAGTTCGACGCCGTGCTGATGAAGATCGACGTAGAAGGAGCGGAGCGGCAGGTACTCGAGGGCGCGGACGATCTGCTGCTCCGCGCCGACACCACCCTCCTAGTCGAGGACTTCGTCGACGCCTCCATCATCGCCTGGCTGCAGGACCGCGGTTGGACCCTCCAGGGCAAACTGACGCCCTACAACAGCTGGTGGCAACGTCCCGCCCGATCGCTCGAAGCCGACGCACGGCACATGTCGCTGTCGTCGGGCCAGGGCCCGCACCGGGGCGGGTGAGCCTGCCCGGCCGCCACCACGATCCGAACACTTGGCTTCGAGTCAGGTGGTGTACTGCCCCGTCACGACCGCGTGGGTGGTCACAGTGCGGGGGACCACCGTGTGACGGTCAACGAGACCACGCCAATTCTCGCAGGCACAACACACGCGGCGCTGGACACATCCGGCGTCACCGCGGGGTCTGCACGCCGGCGTCAGCGAGCGGACAGAAGGCAGATGGGGTGCGGCGATTCAGGCACGGCGGGCTGAGGGGTCCACGCCTGCCCCTCGGGACTCTGAAGTGCCAGAGGGACTGATGCACGAGTAGGTGACAGGTTGGGTCAGGCGGCCTGAGCTGCCATTGCGGGGGTGATTGTCTCGTACTCGATGGGCGTGAGTCGGCCGAGGGCGTCTTGTCGGCGCCGCCGGTGGTAGGTCCGTTCGATCCAGGTGACGATCGCGATCCGCAGCTCCTGTCGCGTGTTCCAGTGCCGGCGGTCGAGCACGTTCTTCTGCAGCAGGGCGAAAAAGGACTCCATGGCGGCGTTGTCGCCGGCCGCGCCGACCCTGCCCATTGACCCGGAGAGCTGGTGACGGTTGAGGGCGTGGACGAATTTCCGGCTGCGGAACTGGGATCCGCGGTCCGAGTGCACGATGCAGCCGGCCACGTTGGCGCCGTCGGCATGGCGCCGGGCGACGGCGTTGTCCAGGGCGGTGACCGCGAGCCGGGACTTCATCCGGGAGTCGATGGAGTAGCCGACGATCCGGTTGGAGTGCACGTCCTTGATCGCGCACAGGTAGAGCTTGCCCTCGCTCGTGCGGTGCTCGGTGATGTCGGTCAGCCACAAGGCGTTGGGCTCCTCGGCGGTGAACACGCGGTTGACTCGGTCGTCGTGCACCGGGGGGCCGGGACGGCCGCCCTTGCCGCGGCGGGGCTTGCCGAACGCGCTCCACCAGCGGTTGGCCGCGCAGATCGCCCACGCTGTCCGAGTCGCCATCGGCTGCCCGTTGGCGGCGGCCTCGTCGACGAGCAGTCGGTAGCCGAACTCGGGGTCGTCGCGGTGAGCGTCAAACAAGGCGTGAGCCCGGTAGGCCCTCACCAGTTCGCCGGCGGTGACCGGGGCGGCCAGCCACCGGTAGTAGGGCTGGCGGGCGAGCTTGAGGACCCGGCACGTCACCGCGACGGGGATCCCGTCTTCGGCGAGCTCACGGACGAGCGGGTAGATCATTTTCCCGGCAGGTTCGCCTGCGACAGGTAGGCAGCCGCCCGGCGCAGGACCTCGTTCTCCTGCTCGAGCAACCGGATCCGCTTACGGGCCTCACGCAGGTCGGCGTTCTCCGCCGCCGTAGTCCCGGGCTTGACCCCGTCCTCGACGTCGGCGGCCTTCATCCAGTTCGTCAGGCACGACTCGCTGATGCCGAAATCGGCCGCGATCTGCTTGATGTGCTGGCCCGGCTCACGGTTGCGGGCGACGTTCACGACGTCGTCGCGGAACTCCTTGGGGTACGGCTTGGGCACGATCAACATCCTTCCAGCGGCACCTCTCGGCACCACAGATCAGATGTCACCTACTCGTGCAGCAGTCCCGACGGCCACTCGAGGGTCAAGGCGAGGCGTGCGCTCCTGTCGGCAGCATCATTCACAACAACCGGACGTTTCCCGAGCTTTTTCTCGCGATAGTGGCCGTCGCAGATCCTGAACTCCACCACCCTCATGTCCAGCGCATGCAGATAGACGGCCGTGGCCCGACGAGTGCACCCCACCACGTCACACACTGAACCCGAGCCCTCCGGTCGTTGACCTGCCCCGCCGATCTGGCAGGTCAGGCACGGTGCGGGTACCCCTATGGGGGAGCGGCCCCCAGTACGGACGGAGAGTAGCCGGTGGCCGACCGCCGACCGCGGGAGCACGGGCCTTTAACGAAACCCTGATGTTCCGGCGGGAGGTATGCGCCTGCCACGACGTTGATGCAGCTCACCGCGGCTGCGGGCGGTGGCGGGCTGGAACGAAGCGCTATCGGCCAAGGCAAACGCGACGAAGCCGCTGCGACCTCGCCGATACCCCTGACCCCGTGGCGCTCTGACGCAGCCCTGCTGCGGTGCACCTGCGCGGTGCGGTGCCGGCCCCCTCCCAGTTCGAGGGGCCGGGTGGCCGTGCCCATCGCTGAGGAGCTTGTGGGCGTCCGGCTGGGCCGAGTGAGTGCCGGCCGTGCCCGCTGGCATGCGCCGCGTGTCAAGCCGGTCGAAGTTTGACCCCCTGGCGCGCCGGGCGGGCCGGCGAGAGGGGTCATCAGTTTTCCCTAACTTCTTGATCGTCCGGCCTGTCATAGGGTCCGGGCAGCCAGGGAGCGCCGGGCATGGCTCTCAGTTTTCTGCCGGCGATGGCTTCGCCTGATTGGCCACCCGGTGCTGCCACGACGTCTTGACCGCTGATTGAGATCTGCGACATCGATCGCTGCGTAGGGAACGGACGGCGAGCACGTCGACGGCGACCACGATCACCGAGCGAGGGAGCAGCGCATGCAGCAGGTCGACCAGGCGTGGGCCGGGATCGACGCCGGGAAGGGCCACCACCATCTCGTCGTCATCGACGGCGACGGGCACCAGCTCGTGTCTCGCCGGGTGGCCAACGACGAACCCGAACTCACTGCGGCGATCGTCGCGGTGCTCCAGCGGGCCAAGCAGGTCACCTGGGCGATCGACCTGGCCGACGGCCCGGCGGCACTGGCCATCACGCTGCTCCTCGAGCGGGATCAGCGGCTGCTCTACCTGCCCGGCCTGGCGGTCAACCGCATCGCCGGTGCCTACCGCGGCGAAGGCAAGACCGACGCCAAGGACGCCGCCCTCATCGCCGACCAAGCTCGCATGCGCCGCGACCTGCGCGAGCTGCGCCATGAAGACAGCACGATCGTCGAACTGCGCGTCCTCACCGCCCACCGCGCCGACGTCGCGGCCGAGCGGACGCGCACGATCAACCGGCTACGCGGGCAGCTGCTCGGCGTCTTTCCCGCGCTGGAGCGAGCGCTGGACTTCACCAACCGCGGCCCGTTGGTGCTCATCAGCCAGTTCCAGACCCCGGCCGCGCTTGCCGCCATCGGTGAGCACGGGCTCGAGCGCTGGCTTCGCGAGCACAAGGTGCGCCACCCCGACAAGCTCGCCACCGCAGCCATCACGGCGGCACGCGGCCAAACCGTCACGCTGCCCGGCCAGGCCATCGCCGCCCACGTCGTCGCACGTCTCGCCGCCACCGTGATCGAGCTGGACCGGCAACTCGCCGAGCTCGACAAGATGATCTCCGACCGGTTTCACAAGCATCGGCACGCAGCGATCATCAGCAGCATGGTCGGCATCGGCGACCTCCTCGGCGCGGAGTTCCTGGCAGCCACCGGCGGCAGCCTGTCCGGCTTCGCCTCGGCCAACCACCTCGCCGGCTACGCCGGACTCGCACCCACCCCACGCGACTCCGGCCGCCGGACCGCCAACCTGCACCGTCCGAAGCGCTACAGCCGCCAACTGCAACGCGCCTTCTACACCTCCGCCTTGATCAGCATCCAGCGCAGCCCCGCCTCAAAGGCCTTCTACGACCGCAAGCGGGCCGAAGGCAAACGCCACAGCCAAGCCGTGCTCGCCCTCGCCCGCCGGCGAGTCAACGTCCTCTGGGCCATGCTCCGCGATGGGCAGCTCTACGAGGAACGACCACCGCTCAGCGCCCTCGCCGCTTGACAACCGGATTGAGAATCAGGCGTCGCGGACATTTGTCGCGACGGCGACTCCAACAGCGACGGCTGAAGCGGAGAGTCGCAACGGGCGATCCCTTCGACTCCCACGTTCGAAACTTCCGCTCGGCCGGGCCACATCACCCGCCACAGTCGCCCGAGTTCCTCCGGCGAAAGTAGGCAATCCCGTCACTCCGTATTGCGGGCGAGCTACCGGCCGAATCGTTCCGGGGGACGGTATCCGATTCCGGGTGGAGGCAGGCGGCAATCGTCGCCGTGGCTACGGATCGACAAATACTCCTATCGAGTGATATTAGGCGACTGGGTCATCAAGGGCAGGCCCGGGAACTCCGCTGAAAGGGACGTAATCGTCT
>CAYNNX010000202.1:0-12749 GCA_964398515.1 uncultured Streptantibioticus sp.
CCGCGGGCCGGGCGGCCGGTCGCCGGGGGCGGCGAGCTCGACGGCGAGCACGCGCCAGGCCCCGGGCCGGAACGCCTCGGCGACGGTGCGGCCCTCCAACTCGCCGTGGCCGCTCACCTCCACCGCGACGAAGAGCAGCACCTTGCGCTCGACCGGTATCGCCCCCAGGATCTGACGCCCCATCATCGCGGCGGCGAATGCGGGCGCGGCCACGGCGGAGACGCTGCGGCTTCGGGTGATCGCCTGCGGATGCGAGTCGCGCAGCGTGCGGTAGACCGCCAGGGCGAACTCGTCGTCGTGCAGGCGCATCACCGCGCTCACGTCGGGCTTGCAGGCGCGCGCGTAGAGCACGGCCTCCAGATTGGTGCTGTCGCTGCTGGTCAGCGCGAGCAGAGCGTGGCTGCGGCCGATGTGGGCGGCCTCCAGGACACCCTCCTGGGTGATGTCGCCGATCACGGTGGGCACCCGCAGGCTGCGGGCGAGGGCGACGCCGCGTGCCTCGGGGTCCCGTTCGACGCAGACCACCGGGATGTCCAGCTCGCGCAGCCGGGTGAGCACCCGGGAGCCGATCTTGCCCAGGCCCAGCAGCACGACGTGCCCGGACAGCCCGCGCGGCGGGCGGCGCAAGGTGGTGGCGTCCCGGAGGGTGCCCAGGCCTTCCAGCACGGCGGCCACGAGTACCGGCAGCAGGAGCAGTCCGGTCAGCCCGGACAGCAGTTGGAGGATCTTGCGGCCGGTGGTCTCCCCGATCGCCGGGTTGTCGATGGCGAGCAGGTCGAGCAGCGACAGGTACGCGGCGTGCACGGGCTGTTCGCCGGTGACCAGCCAGGAGGCGACGGCCAGTGCGACGACCGCGCCGACCAGTCCCGCCAGCGACCAGCGCAGCCGGCGGGAGAACAGCGAGCCCAGCGGCAGGGAACCGGCGCCGAGCCGGGCGGGCTTCAGCGGCGGCCCGTTGTGCGAGACCTTCTCCAGCACCACCGTGCCCCGGCCCGCCGGGGCGCCCGCCACCTCCTCGTCGGAGGGGAGCAGCAGGGGAGCCTCGGCGCCGTTGCCGTCCGCGGCGTCCCTGCCGCGCGTGCCGGAGAGCACGGCGAGCGTGCACACCGCCGTCCGTGCCTGCTCGCCCGTGCGGCCCGGCGGCCGTTCGGCGGCGCGCAGCAGCAGCCCGTCGGCCTGGAGGACCTTGCTGGTGCCGGCCACCGCAGCGGCGGCCAGCGCGGGGGCCGCGGTGTCGGCGTCGGAGAGGACGGTGGTGGTGGCGTCGAAGCCGTGGCCGTCGGGGGCGGCCTGGTCGAGCAGTTCCGCCAGGTACTGGCCGAGCCGCCGGTTGTAGAGCCGGATGACCAGCCGCAGGCGGGGGTTGAGCCGCCGGGCCCGCAACGCGGCGTTGATGTTGGCCTCGTCGTCGTCGAAGACCAGGGCGAGTGCGGCGGCCTGGGCCACCCCCGCCTCGGTCAGCGCCTCGTCGTCCGCGGCGACCGCCTCGACGACCCGTACCGCCCCCGCCGCCACGCCCCGGGCGCGGCCCATGGCCGCGGCCATCCGGCCTAGCAGCGCCGCCGCCTGGCCGGTGACCGCCGAGGCGGTACGGCGGCCGTCCCGGGCGGGCGGGAGGACGGCGGCCACCTGCTCGCCGTACAGACCGGAGAGCTCCGCGGCGAGCCGCCGGGCGAGAGCGTCGTCGCCGCAGACGACCATGTGCCGTGCGAGCGGGGGCTGTTGGGACTGCTGGGGAAGTGTGGGCACCTCCCCAGAGTGCCGTGCCCGGCGGCCGCCTCGCGCACCGGGCCGCCTGTTCGCGGCCGCGGGCCCGCGCGCTACCGGAGCAGCTCGTGGAGGAAGCGCACGGTGCCGCCGGGCTCCTCGGCTCCCGCGCACAGGCGGTCCATGACCGTCAGGTAGCGGTCGACGTCGTCCTGCTTGTCCAGGTAGAGCGCGCTGGTGAGCTGCTCGAGGTAGACGATGTCGGGCAGGTCGGGCTCCTGGAAGCGCAGGATGGTGATGGGTCCGCCCGCCGCGGCGATCCCGCCCATGCTGAACGGCGCCACCTGCACGGTGATGTTGGGCAGCTCGGTCATGCGGGCGAGGTGTTCCAGCTGCTCGCGCATGGCCTGTTCGCCGCCGAGCGGGCGGCGCAGCGCGGCCTCGTCGACCACGGCCCACAGCCTGGGCGCGCCGGGGCTCGTCAGCATCTTCTGCCGGGCCATCCGCAGATCGACCCGGCGCTCGATCTCCTTGACCGATGCGTCGGGGTGGCCGAGCCGGGTGACGGCCCGGGCGTAGCTCTCCGTCTGCAACAGGCCGGGCACGAACTGGACTTCGTAGGTCCGGATGAGGCTCGCCGCCTCCTCCAGGCCGATGTGGGTCTCGAACCAGCTGGGCAGCACGTCGTTGTACTGGTACCACCAGCCGGGCGTGCTGGCGTGCCGGGCCAGCGCGAGGTACTCGGCGCGCTCCTCCTCGTCGACCACCCCGTAGAGGGTGAGCAGGTCGGCGACGTCGCGCTCCTTGTAGCTCACGCGGCCCAGTTCGAGGCGGCTGATCTTGGCGTGCGATCCGCGGATGGCGTCTCCGGCGGCCTCGCGCGTGATTCCGCGGGATTCGCGCAGCTTGCGCAGCTGGGTGCCCAGGACGATGCGCAGCACCGTCGGACCACCACGGGGGTGCTCCAAGTAGCGCCTTATCGACGGCTCACTGCTTGGCCGCGGCATGGCGGGCATTCCAACTCCTGTGAGTGACTGGGCGAGTACCCAGTCTGGCATCCGGAACCCGGGTCGGTACAGTCACCCGCACACGTGTACCGCCGCGCCGCGCGGCGTGTTCAGTTGCCGCCGGCCACCATCGTGTCGAAGTCGCCGTCCTTGGCGCCGCCGATGAACGCCGCCATCTCCTCTCGGGTGTAGATCAGCGCGGGCCCCTCGGGGTGCCGGGAGTTGCGCACCGCGAATCCGCCGCCGGGCAGCGCTGCGACCTCCACGCAGTTGCCACTCGGGTTGCTGCGGCGGCTCTTGCGCCAGACGACGCCCTGGATGCTGCCCGCCCCGACACCGTTCTCGATCCGCATCGTCACTGCTCCCTCACCGCTGCCGCGCACACCGCACCCGTGCCGAGCCGACGTCACGTCAACTCTCCTTCGTGCACGTGCATCTGCGCATGCGGATGTGCTTACTGATGTGCTTACCGATGTGCTTACGACTGTAATTGCAGATGTGCTTGCAGCACCAGGTGTGGTCCGGGGATAGTGGGTGACGGCAGCCCGTCCCAGACGATCGCCCCAGCGGCATCCCGGAGTTCTCGATGACTGCACACCCGGCCGGTTCAGCAGCTGACGCTCTCGCCAACGGGTCGGGCAGGCACTGGCTGGCCCTCGCCGCGGACGAGGCCTTTCCACCGGACGGCGGACCCGGCATGTCGGGCTTCGCGGCGTGTGCGCTCGGCCCCGACCCGCAAACGGCCGGTGCGGCACGCGAGTTCACCCGCACGACGCTGACCGGCTGGCACCTGCAACCGCTCGTGGACGACGTCGCGGTCGTGGTCTCCGAGTTGCTCAGCAACGCCCTGCGCTACGGCCTCGTCGGGTCGCGCACCCGCCCGCTCTCGCCCCGGCCGGTCTGGCTGGGGCTGCTGCGGCGCGACCGCAGCGTGCTGTGCGCGGTCAGCGACCCCGGCACCAGCGTGCCCGTGCTGAAGGAGCCCGACTGGTGCGCCGAGTCCGGTCGCGGGCTGCACGTCATCGACGCGCTCAGCGACTCGTGGGGGTGGACCACCCCGGACCACTCCGGCAAGGCCGTCTGGGCCACGGTCTCCGACGGCCGAGGGTGAACGGGCGGCGGCGCCTCAGGGCTTGCGGGCCACACCCGCGTACAACGGGATCCGGACGTCGCCGGGGCTCCCGAGCGGAAGGCCGCCCTCCTCGGGGCGCCAGTGGTCCACCAGCACCACGCCGGGGTCCACGAGGTCCAGGCCGTCGAAGAAGCGGAGCACTTGGTCCCTGCTGCGCACGGTCACATCCGAGCCCGCGCGCCGGAAGTTGCGGGCGATCTCGCCGATCGCCGCATGCTCGACGTCGTCGGTGACGTATGTGAGCGCTAAGAAGCTGCCCGCAGGGAGCGCCGCCAGCAGCCGTCCCACGATCGCGTAGGCGTCCTGGTCGGCCGGCAGCCAGTGCAGCACCGCGACGAGCGTCAGCGCGACCGGCCGGCCCAGGTCGAGTGTCTCGCGCAGCCCGGGATCGCCCATGATGCGCTCGGGGTGGCACAGGTCGCCGTGGAGGTAGGCGGTGCGGCCGCGGGGGTGGCTGATGTGCAGGGCACGTGAATGGGTCAGCACGATCGGGTCGTTGTCGACGTAGACGATCCGCGATTCCGGCGCCACGGACTGGACCACCTCGTGCAGGTTGGGTGAGGTGGGAATGCCGGTGCCGATGTCGAGGAACTGCCGTATCCCCGCCTCGCGCACCAGGTAGCGGGCGGCGCGGTGCATGAACGCCCGGTTGTGGCGGGCCGCCAGCGCGGCGCTCGGCAGCGCGGCCAGCGCCTGCTCGGCGGCGGCGCGGTCGGCCGCGTAGTTGGTCTTGCCGCCCAGCAGGACGTCGTAGACCCGCGCCGCGTGCGGGCGGTCGGTGTGCAGCTCGACCGGTGGCTTCGGACCGGCCCGCATCCACTCCGCATCGCCCGCCATCCCCCACGCTCCTCTCCGCACGACCTCCCGTCACCTGCCGGGTGACTGGCCGGGGGCGGTCAACCCCCGCGCCAGACTAGCCCGTTGGGGCCGAAGCGGGTCGGCGCCGGCCGCACCGCGGGACCGCCCCGCGACCCCACCGGGGCAAAGAGCAGGCAATTTCCGGGTGACGGGCGGGCCCGGCGGCCACGGAAACCGTCTCCCGGCCGCCGTCGCCGCGGCAGCGGATCCCGGCCGGTCCCCGCACCGCCTCGGGCGGTCCGGGCTGCGCTTTCCGTGCCCGATCGCAGGTTGTGGCGACGGCCGTGCCGTGCCACGCTCACCGGTCCGGACCGCGGGATCGAGGAGGCAGCCATCAGTGAGCTCGACGCCGGCCGCCGCAGGGTCCCGGCAGCGCTCGGCCGACGGCTCGCGACCGCGCCCGCCCCCGGCCTGGTGGTCGGCGGCATGGTGGGCCTGCAGGCCGGGGCCGCACTGACCACCCGGTTGTATCCGGCCGTCGGGCCGGGCGGAGTGGTGACCCTGCGATTGGGGGTCGCCGCCGCCGTCCTGCTCGCGCTGTGGCGGCCGGGACCGCGCTGGGACCGCGCGACCCTCGCCGCCGCCCTCGCGGCCGGCTCGCTGCTCGCCGTCCACCACCTCGCCTACTACGAGGCGGTCGAGCGGATCCCGCTGGGGGCGGCCACCACGGTGGAGTTCCTCGGCCCGTTCGCCGTCGCGGTCCTCGGCTCCCGGCGCGCCGCCGACCTGCTGTGGGCCTGCCTGGCGGCGGCGGGCGTGGTGCTGCTGAGCGGCTGCGGCCCGGCCCTCGACACCACCGGTCTGGCGGCCGCCGCGTGCGCCGGCTGCTGCTGGGGCGGATACATACTGGCCGCCCGGCGCCTGGCCGCCCGCGTCCCCGACGGTCGCGGCCTGGCGCTTGCGGTCGCCTGGGCCTTCCTGCTCAGCCTGCCCTACGGCGTGCTGCAGGGCGGCTCCCGCCTGCTGGCTCCGGGCACGCTGGCGCTGGGGGCGGCCGTCGCCGTGCTCTCCAGTGTCCTGCCCTACACCCTGCAACTGGAGGCGCTGCGCAGGCTGTCCGCGCGCGCCTTCGGCGTGCTCACCAGCCTGGAGCCGGCCGTCGGCGCGCTGCTCGGCCTGCTGCTGCTCGGCCAGCGGCCGGCCGCCTGGCAGTGGGCCGGGGTGATGGCGGTGGCGGCGGCCTCCGCGGGGGCCTGCCGATCGCGCTGACCGCCGCACCGACCGCGCAGGTGCTCGTGCGTCGCCCAATGGGCTGGAACCGACTGGGCGCCATGCGAGGCGTCCGGCCGACCGGGCACGGCTTTGGCACAGTGGCTGCGCTCGCCGAAGAGACCCCGTGAGACGGAGGGCAGCTGCATGGAGCCGGTCATCACCGTGGGTCTGGACGGCTCACCGGAGAGTCTGGCGGCTGCCTACTGGGCGGCGCGCGAGGCGAATCTGCGCGGTCTGTCGCTGCGGCTGATGCACGCCTGGGTGCTGCTCTCCCCCGAGCCCGCGGGCGGCAAGACCGCGGCGGACGACCCCAACTACTGGCCGAAGCGCATCGTCTCCGACGCGGGCGCCACCGTTCACGCGCGCTTCCCTGAGCTGTCGGTGGTGCAGGACCTGGTCGCCGAGGAGCCCGTGGACGCGCTGCTGGCGGCCGCGCAGGAATCGACGATGCTGGTGCTCGGCTCGCGCAGCCTCAGCGCGGTCGAGGGGTTCTTCCTCGGCGACACCGCCCTGCACGTCGCGTCCCGGGCCGAGCGCCCGGTGGTCCTGGTCCGCGCCGACGCCGCGCAGGCCGCCGCACGCCCGGTGGCGCAGGACGGCGACGTGGTGGTGGCGCTCGGGCTGCACAGGCCCGATGCCCGGCTGGTGGAGTTCGCCTTCGACGAGGCCGCCCGGCGGGGCGTGCCGCTGCGTGCCGTACACGGCCGGAGCCTGCCGGTGCAGGCGTTCGCGCCGTGGGGGGTGGACCCCGACGTGGCGGCGGAGGTGAAGGAGGCGGCCCACGGCCGGCTGGAGGATGCCCTTCGGCAGTGGCGGCAGCGGTTCCCCGACGTCGCGGTCGAGTCCGTCGTACGGCTGGAGAGCCCGGCCCGCGCGGTCCTGGCGGAGGCGGCGGACGCCGGGCTCCTGGTGGTCGGACGCGCCCGGCACCGCGCGATGGGCGTGCCGCGGGTCGGGGCGGTGGCGCAGGCGGCGGTGCACCATACGAGCTGCCCGGTCGCGATCGTGCCCCAGGACTGACGGGCGCGGCCGCTCACGGCTCGCCGTCCGGGTCCTCGGCTTCGGCGCGCCGCCGTCGGCGCAGGTGCCACGCGACGAGCGCCGCGATCACGACGGCGGCCACCACCAGGGCGACCAGCCGTCCCGCGAGCGCCTCGACCCGCGCGTACGCCTGTCCGGCGAAGTAGCCCAGCAGGGTGAAGCCGGTCCCCCAGATCAGCCCGCCGAGGGCGTTGAAGAGCAGGAAGCGGGGGTAGGGCATGCGCGAGACCCCGACGAGGGCGGGGGTCATCGCGCGGAAGAACGCGACGAACCGCCCGAGGAAGACGGCGGCCGGGCCGCGGCGAAGGATGAGCTCCTGGACCTTGGCGACGCGCCCGCGGTGGCGGCGCAGCGGGCGGGTGGTGAGGATCCTCGGCCCGACACGGCGGCCGACCTCGTAGCCGACCGAGTCGCCCACGATCGCCGCAAGAACCACGACGAGGCAGAGCCAGCCGATCGCGACCCTGCCCTCGTTGGCGAGGACACCGCCGACCACCGCCGCCGTCTCCCCCGGTACGACGAAGCCGACGAAGACGGCGTCCTCGCAGAACACCAGGGCGCCGACGACGCCGTAGACCACGGGGCCCGACAGCCCGGCGAGCCACTGGGTGATCGTGTGCATGGGCCGGTCACCTCCGGTGGTGCGGACGCGGCGCTGACGAATCCCTGTCGGACTCCCCTATCGGAATTTCCTGCCGGGTCCCTTACCGGGAGTCCCTACCGCCCTCATGCCATCTCTTATGCCCGATCGAACGGCGGCGAAGTGGTACAAATGCCCGCGAGGGACGACGTCGTAAGGGGCGGTAACGGCATGCAGTGGTTCACGGCGTCCGGGTACTGGCTCAGTCGCCTGGTCTTCCAGCGGGCTCTGGCGGCGCTCTACGTCGTCGCGTTCTTGGTGGCGGCCAACCAGTTCCGGGCGCTGCTGGGCGCGCACGGAATGCTGCCGGTGCCGCGGTTCACCGCCCGGGTGCCGTTCAAGGGCTCCCCCAGCCTGTTCCACTGGCACTACTCCGACCGGTTCTTCGCCACCCTCGCCTGGGGCGGGGCGGCGCTGTCGGCCGCCGTCACCGCCGGAGCGGCCGACCTGGTGCCCCTGTGGGCGTCGATGCTGATGTGGGCGGTGATGTGGGCGGTGTACCTGTCCATCGTCAACGTCGGCCAGATCTGGTACGGCTTCGGCTGGGAGTCACTGCTGCTGGAGGCGGGGCTGCTCGGGCTCTTCCTGGGCAACGCGCGGACCGCGCCGCCGGTGCTCGTGCTGTGGCTGGTGCGGTGGCTGCTGTTCCGCGTCGAGTTCGGCGCCGGACTGATCAAGATCCGCGGCGACCGCTGCTGGCGCGATCTGACCTGCCTTTACTACCACCACGAGACCCAGCCGATGCCCGGGCCGCTCAGCTGGTTCTTCCACCACCTGCCCAAGCCGCTGCACCGGATGGAGGTGGCCGCCAACCACGTGGCCCAACTGGCCGTCCCTTTCGCCCTGTTCACCCCGCAGCCGGTGGCGAGCGTCGCCGCGGGGATCGTCATCGTCACGCAGCTGTGGCTGGTCGCTTCGGGCAACTTCGCCTGGCTCAACTGGCTTACCATCGTGCCGGCCTTCGCCGCAGTGGACGGCGTGCGGGCCGCCGGCGTCCTGGGCCTGCCCCGCCCGCCGGCGCTGCCCGCCGCCCCCGTGTGGTACGAGGCCGTGGTCATCGCCTTCACCGCGCTCGTCGCCGTCCTCAGCTACTGGCCCGCCCGCAACCTGCTCTCCCGCGGCCAGCTCATGAACTACTCCTTCAACCGGCTCCACCTGGTCAACGCCTACGGCGCCTTCGGCTCCATCAGCCGGATCCGGACCGAGGTCGTCATCGAGGGCACCGACGACCCCGAACCGGGCAGCGACACGCAGTGGCGGGAGTACGGCTTCAAGGGAAAGCCGGGCGACCCGAAGCGCCTGCCGCGCCAGTACGCCCCCTACCACCTGCGGCTCGACTGGCTGATGTGGTTCGCCGCACTCTCCTCCGTCTACGCGGAGCCGTGGCTGATCGCCTTCGCCGCGAAGCTGCTGGAGAACGACCGCGCGACGCTGAAGCTGCTGAGGTCCAACCCGTTCCCCGACGCGCCGCCCACGCATGTGCGGGCCCTGCTGTACACCTACCGGTTCACCGACTGGCGTCAGTTGCGCGAGACCGGTGCGTGGTGGCGGCGCTCCCTGGTGCGCGAGTACCTGCCTCCGGTGAACCTGCGCCTCCTCGGGCGGGTGCTTCCCCCCGACTGACAGCGCTCAGTGGTGCCGCTCGGCCGCCGCGGCGACCCGGCCTCCGACGTCGATCCACCCGCCGCCCCGGATGCGGGTGAGGATCTGCGAGGCGGCGCCCTGCCGGATGTCGAGCGGGCGCCCCAGTTCGGCGGTGAGCACGACCGCGGCCGCGCCTGTCGCCTCGTCCTCGACGATGCCGTCGCCCCGCCGCGGAAAGCCCCGGGCCCGCACGACGCCCGCTGCCTCGTCCTGCCACGCCCAGGCGTACAGCCAGCCCTCGTCCGAATCCGGCTCGACGGGCGGCGGAGCGGGCAGCGCGTCGACTTCGGCCGCAGAGCCGAACCGCCGGGTGCGCCGGCCGCCGGCCCACTCGGCACGGCCGCTGATCCAGGTGAACTCCACCTCCTCCCAGGTCGGCACCTCCCCGGCCGGTGGACGCAGAATCGCCGGGGCCAGGCCGCGGCGGCGCAGCAGCCAGGAGGTGCCGACCAACGGGTGGCCGGCGAACGGCAGCCGGGTGCTCGGGGTGTAGATGTCCACAAGGCCCCGAGCCGCGTCGTCGACGAACACGGTCTCGCTGAAGCCGAGTTCGGCGGCCCTGCGCTGCCGCTGCGCGCGGTCCGGCACCGCGGCGCCGTCGGGGACGATGCCGAGCAGATTGCCCCCGCGGCCGCCCGGCCCGGTGAAAACCCTCAGGACCACAAGATCATCAGCCATGCGGGCATTCAACCACCGCCTGATCGGCCTCAGTCGACCAGGGCCTGCTGCACCAGCCCGCGCAGGACGGTGCGCAGCGGGTACGTACCGGAGGGCAGCAACTGGGTGAAGAACATGGCCGTGATCTCCTCGGCCGGGTCCACCCAGAACGCGGTGCCGGCCGCACCGCCCCAGGCGTACTGGCCGCGGGAGACCAGACCGCGCAGCGCCACCGGGTCCTGGACCACCGAGAAGCCCAGGCCGAAGCCGGTGCCCTCGAAGGGGGTCTCGCTGAACATCCGCCGCGCGAACGCCTCCAGATCGGCACCGCCGGGCAGGTGGTTGCGCGTCATGTAGTCCACCGTGCGCGAGCCGAGCAGGCGCACCCCGTCGACCGCGCCGCGGCCCAGCAGCATCCGGGTGAAGCGGTGGTAGTCCGCGGCGGTGCCGATCAGGCCGCCTCCGCCCGACTGGTAGACCGGGGGGCTGCTCGCGGGGTCCGGCATGGAGCTGCGGACCGCGGTACGGCCGGGCCCGGGCACGTACAGCGCCGCCAGCCGCTCCCGGCGTCCGGGGTCGACGTGGAAGGCGGTGTCCGTCATGCCCAGCGGCTCGAAGATCCGGGTGCGGAAGAACGCGTCGAGGCTCATGCCGGAGGCGACTTCCACGACCCGGCCGAGCACGTCGGTGGCGACCGAGTAGTTCCACGCCGTGCCCGGTTCGAACATCAGCGGGATCTGCGCCCAGGCGTCGCAGCAGTCCGCCAGGGTGGCACCCTTGGGCTGCCCCCACTCGAACCCCCGGGCGCGGTAGATGGCGTCCACCGGGTGGGCGCGCATGAAGCCGTAGGTGAGCCCGGCGGTGTGGGTGAGCAGATGCCAGACGGTGACCGGTCCGGCGGCCGGGGCGGTGACCGGCTTGAGCTCGTTTCCGCCGCGGTAGACGCGCACGTCGGCGAAGGACGGTATGAAGTCGCTGACGGGGTCGGTGAGCTGGAACGCCCCTTCCTCGTACAGCATCATCGCCGCCACCGAGGTGACCGGCTTGGTCATCGAGTACCAGCGGAAGACGGTGTCCGTCTCCACCGGCAGCCCGGCCTCCACATCGCGGTGGCCGTAGGCCGTCAGGTGCACGATCCTCCCCGCGCGGCTGACGGCGACCAGCCAGCCGGGCAGCCGCCCGTCGTCGACGTAGGCGCGCAGGTAGGCGTCGATCCTGGTCAGTCGCTGCGGGTCTAAGCCGAGTTCGCCGGGCTCGGCCTCGATGCCGAAGTCACCCATCGTGTTCCCCTCCCATACCGTCCGGTTGGTATCACTTCGCTGAGAAAGAACCCGCCATAGCCCTCGGATGTTCCGCGGCGGCCCGGCGGTCGCGTCGGCTGCGCAGGAAGCGGCGGATCCGGGAGACGGCGAGGAGGACCAGCACCACGCCCGCGGCGAGCAGCAGCAGGGCGGCCGAGGCGGCGAGCCAGGGGTGGAAGAGCGCCAGGACGACGAGTGCGGCGACGAGGACGTCCTCCAGCAGGCTGAGCACGATGTTGCTGGCGGGCTCGGGGGAGGTGTTGACGGCCATCCGCAGCGAGGCCTTGATGCCATGGCTGACCAGCGCGGTCGCGCCGCCGACCGCCGAGGCCGCCGCCGCGCCGAGCGAGCCGGGGTGATGGGCCGCCAGCAGTGCCGCCACCGTCGCACCGGCGATCGGGCGGATCACGGTGTGGACGGCGTCCCAGAGCGTGTCCACGTACGGGATCTTGTCGGCGACCGCCTCGCACAGGAAGAGCGCGCTCGCGGCGACGAGCACGTCCGTGCGCTCCAGGACGGGCGGGACCTCCCCCGCGCCGCCGAACCGCCCGAACAGTCCGAGCAGCATCACGACGGCGTACGCGTTGATCCCGCTCGCCCAGCCGCTGGTGAACAGCAGCGGAACGATCGTCACCGGTCCTCCCCCGAACGCAGGGCCGCGCGGCGGCCCGTTGGCACCTGTGGGGCCTCACCGTACCGGGCGCGGCGAACGGCGCCGCAGGGGGTGCGGAACCGCTTGCATGATGCACTTTTCCGTTGTCCGGTCACCGTGGCGGCGTATCGTTGAAACGAGTTCCGCCGCCGGACGTTTTCCTGATCCGTTGCGAGCTGTCAAACGATGTTTTCGCAATTCGCCACCCAGAGGGACTTTTTTCTCGATGGCAGGGCTGCTCGTGGAGCAGCGGCGATCTGGCCCGCCACGTCTCCGGCCCCGCCGCGTACCCTGGCCGACATCCTGACCGCCACGGCACGCCGGTGGCCGACCGCCCCGGCCCTGGAGAGCGGGACGGCGACGCTGGACTACCGCGCCCTGCTGGACCGCGCGGGCCGGGTCGCCCGGGGCCTGCACGCCCAGGGGATCGGGGTCGGCGACCGGGTCGGGGTGCGGGTGGCCTCCGGAACCGCCGAGTTGTACCTGGCGGTGCTCGGCGTACTGCTGGCCGGGGCCGCATACGTTCCGGCCGACGCCGACGACCCCGTCGAGCGTGCCGAGTCGGCCTGGGCGGAGGCCGGGGTGTGCGCGGTCCTCGGCCCCGGGCTCGATCCGCGGCCACGGCCCGGGGCGCAGCACGTCGCACCCTGCGGGCGCCCGGGGCGGCCCGCGCCCTGCGACGACGCCTGGATCATCTTCACCTCCGGCACCACCGGTCGCCCCAAGGGCGTTGCGGTGAGCCACCGTTCCGCCGCCGCGTTCGTCGACGCCGAGGCCCGGCTCTTCCTGCGGGACGCCCCGCTCGGCCCGGGTGACCGGGTGCTCGCCGGGCTGTCGGTGGCGTTCGACGCCTCGTGCGAGGAGATGTGGCTGGCCTGGCGGCACGGCGCCTGCCTGG
>CAYNNX010000203.1:0-3666 GCA_964398515.1 uncultured Streptantibioticus sp.
GGCCCGCGGCCTCCTCACCCGCAAGGTGCTGCACCTCGGCGGCTGGGTGGAGACCTGCGCCGGGGAGCAGCGCACCCCGGACGGCTGCTACCGGCGCCGCGGCAGCCTGACAACCGGGCCGGTCACGGCATGAAGGGCGCGTTAACCACCCTCGTGGAGCGCCGCGGCGGCTGCATCGCTGTCATCGGCGTCTACCTCGCCACCGCCCTACTCGTCGGCGTCCCGATGTACGTGTGGCTGCGCCGCCACCCATAAGCCCCCGCCCCGGCCGCGATCCCAACTCCTGCGGCCGGGACGGGCCCAACATCCCAGGAGGGGAAAGCTCATGACCGTACTCGTCGAACGTCCGGCAGCCACCCGGCCGCTGCTGCGCTCGATCGCACTGGAGATCACCGGCGCCTGCCAGGCCAGCTGCGCCCACTGCTACAACCACTCCGGCCCCCAAGGCACCGCCGGAGCCATGACCCGTGAACACTGGTGCTCGGTCAACGACCAGGCCGCCACCGTCGGCGTGCAGCGCCTGCAGTTCATCGCCGGCGAACCCTCGCTCCACCCCGACCTCGGCACGCTCGTCGAGCACGCCCTCACCTACGGGATGAGCGTGGAGGTGTTCACCAACCTCATCCACGTCCGTCCGCACCTGTGGCCCATCTACGAGCGCCAGGGCGTGAACCTTGCCACCTCGTACTACAGCGACCAGGCCGCCGAGCACGAGAAGATCACCCGGCACCGCGGCTCCTACGCCCGCACCAAGGCGAACATCGCCGAGGCGGTCCGCCGCGGCATCGGCATCCGGGCCGCGATCGTGGACGTCCTCGACGGGCAGCGCGTCCTGCAGGCCATCGCCGAGCTGCAGGACCTCGGCGTCAAGCAGATCCGCGTCGACCGGCTACGCCACCTCGGCCGCGGCGCCGAGGGCAACGGCGACGGCCACGACCCGGCGCAGCTGTGCGGCCAGTGCACCCGCGGCCGCGCCGCCGTCCTACCGACCGGGGATGTCTCCGGCTGCGTGATGTCCCGCTGGATGACCGCGGGCAACGTCCTCACATCGCCGCTCGCCGAGATCGTCGACAGCCCGGAGTGGCAGCAGATCGCCGCCGTCGTCCCGGCCCCCCGCCGCGGCGCGGACTGCAATCCGGAAGGCTCCCCGTGCGGCCCGGACCAGGACTCCTGCGAGCCGATCGCGCCGTACCGGGTCACGGCGTGCAACCCCGACAGCGACGGATCAGACTGCGCGCCTGCCGAAACCGAGGCCTGCGGCCCCGCCTACGGCGAATGATGGGTGCCATGGACTGGGAGTCTCACGCAAAGGCCCTCGCGGACAGTGCCGTTCACCCCGCCTCACGCTGGCACGAGCCAGTGGCCGAGGTGCCCCGGCACCTGTTCACGCCCCGCTGGTGGCAGTACGCGGGCGAAGACGGGTGGACGCTCCGCGACGGCGTGGCCGAACCGGAGCGGTGGATGCGCGCCGCCTACAGCGACCGCAGCCTCGTCACCCGCGTGGCCGGCCTCCACGCCGACCACGCCAAGCCCGACGACCACCCGACCGGCAAACCGACGTCATCGTCCACGCTGCCGTCGCTGGTGGTGACGATGTACCGGCACGCGATGCTCACCGACGACGTTGACGCGCTGTGCGTGACCGGATCGGGGTACGGCACCGCCCTGTTGGCGCGGCGTCTGGGCGACGAACAGGTCACGAGCGTGGATGTCGACGGGTACCTGGTGCACGCGGCGGCCGCGCGGCTCGAGGCCGTTGGACTGCGCCCGCGGATGGTCGTCTGTGATATCACCGGGCCGCTGCCGGGCCAGTTCGACCGCATCGTGTCCACCGTCTCGGTGCCCTCGATCCCCGCGTCGTGGTTGGCCGCACTCCGGCCGGGCGGGCGATTGGTGACGACGATCGCGGGCACTGGGCTGCTCGTCACGGCCGACAAGACTGCGGACGGGGGCGCCACTGGGCGTGTCACCTGGGACCGGGCGGGATTCATGGCCACCCGGCACGGCGAGGACTACCCGCCGGCGCCCACGGTCGGCGAGGCGTGGACGGCCGATGGCGAGGAGGTCACCACCGGCCGCTATCCCGTGATCGAGGTCGGCGAGGCGTGGGAAGTCATGTCGGCGCTCGCACTGGCCGCGCCCGGCATCCGCCATGCCTACGACGAGGACCCCGACGGGATGCGCACCGCCGCCATGGTTCACGCGGACGGCTCGTGGGCGCGCGCCACGGGGCGCCGCGGCGAGGCCCCCACCGTGCACCAGGGCGGCCCGCGGCGCCTGTGGGACGTCCTCGACGGCATCCGCCATGACTGGGCGTCCGACGGCTACCTGCAGGTGTACGGGGCGAAAGTCACCGTTACTCCGGACGGCGAGACCACGCTCTCCCGCGGCGGCTGGACAGTGACCCTGTAGAGACCGGCCCCGCCTGTGCGCCATCCCCCGAGGCGCCGGGCGGGGCCTTCCTTCTGCCTGCTAGCGGCCGACGTCGCGGCGGCTGCGGACGGCCTTCCACGCCGGCCCTGTGAGATCGACAACCGTCATCCCGTCGGCGGCCTCGCGGACGACGATCCAGCCCTTCGCCTCGAGCCCCTCGAGCGGCTGCCGGACGTCCGGGCCCAGCTCGTCGACGAGCTGCGCTCCCGCCGGCGCGTACCGGCGTCCAAGAGTTCGGCGAGCCGGAAGACGAGCGCTCCTCCTGGGCGGTGATACGGAAGTCCATGCGCTGACGCTACGTCCCCGCAGCCGCTTCCGCCGACTTGTCGCCTCCAGCCGTGGTCGCGTCAGCCTGCTGAACTCGATTCCGCCGGACCTCGGCAAGGCGCAAATGCAGTCCGATCTCGATCATCCGCCCCCCTAGCGGCAACAAAGGCGCGCTCACCAGCCGGTACATGGGGAAGAAAGCGACAGCCATAGCACCCGACCCGACGACGAACAGGAAGAGTCCTGCACCTTGCGGATCCGCCGAGTGCTTAGGATCCCCAAGCCATGCCAAACAGACGATCGTGACCACCGCCTGTCCAAACATGATTGCCGCCCAGAGGAAGCCAAGCACGTACCGGACAGTTGCTTTCAACATGCCAGCCCCGAGACTTTCCGCGTGATCCTCCAGCAGCCTCGTTACCCTCGCTCGACGATCGTCGGGGGAGAGATCCAGCAACGGTAGGAGTTCCGGTTCGAGTTCCTGCAGTAAGCGGGCCGCCCCCTCCTGGATCGCCTTCTGGTAGGCAGTGACCTCCAGTGCCGCCGCGATGAGAATCACGGGAGCTACAGCGGAAGTCGTCGTCGCGAACGGCTCAGTCATCTGCACGCCGCCGATCCTGGCCTTCGCAGCCGGCCGGGACAGTGACATTTACGAAAGGGTGACCATCCGGACGCCGCAGTACCGGCCTGCGTGTCGATCGCGCCCTCAGAGAACGGCTCGGTCGCGAAGGAGCCGGGCCCCTATCTGCGACGCAGGGAAGCCAGCCTGCACGAAGCCGCAGCCGAAGACATCGAGTAGCCGACCGTGCCCTCACCCTCACGGACTCGGGCTGGACGTCCAAGCCGGAGCCAGTAGAACGACGACCTTCGTGGACAGCTTGCGGGGGCAGTCGCTGGCAAGGATCGGCATGAGGAACGCCGCCCCGAAGTTGTTCGCGACCGTGTTGCCGTTGATGGTGGTGGGCG
>CAYNNX010000203.1:3766-12711 GCA_964398515.1 uncultured Streptantibioticus sp.
CCCAGTAGGGAGGCTCCTTCGGCAGGGGCGAGGTGCAGGCGTTCGATGAGTTCCTCGGCGCGGTAGGCGCGTTCGATGACCACCCATTCGTCGACGACGCCGCCGAGTCCGTGGCCTTTGACTACCTTGCTGACCAGCCGGTAGCGGATCAGGCCGGGGCGGGTTCCTCCGACCGGCGGCAGCCGACTTCCAGTTCCATCAGCTCGCCGGAACGCATCCCGGAGGCCGCTGCCAGGACGATGACTGCGGCGGTGCGGACGATACCGACCAGCGCGACGGCCTGTTGCCGGTGCAGCGGCGACGTCCACGGCACGGCGGTGTCCCCGGTGGCCACCGTGACCGCGACCGCGCGGCGGCGAGCATCGGCTGCAGCACGCTGTCCTCGATGGGCTGGGTCTTGTTCTCGTCCCTTCCGTTGGGCATCTCGACGACGGCGGAAGGGGTGGCACCTCCCCACGGAATCAGGTCGGCGGTCGGCTGGTCGGCGGTGAACAGTTCGCGGTAGTTGACCGGATCGACCGGAACCATGGCGGCAGCCCGGCCGGGTTGCCGGGCTCTGGCTGCCGACCACGGTGCCGTTCTCGTCGAGCACGTGGCGCCGGTGCCGCAGATAGGCCTCGCAGCACCCCGTGTTCACCTGGCTCAGCGAGCCTGACACCCCGTGCGTCGAGCCTGCGGAAGAAACGGCTGAGCTCGGTGAGGTGCCCCGCGCACGTCCACACTTGCAGCGCGGTGCGGTAGGCGCGAGGCAGCGGTGCGACCACCGGATGCCGCGGCGCCAGAATGGCCATCACGAGTTCTTTGGCGACCAGGCGCCAGTCCGGGGACTCGATGGTGGTGAAGTCGAAGCGCCGGGCGCTCAGCGGCATCTGGACCGGCAGTCCGATCACATCGGTGAAGTCCCACTGCGGCAAATTGGCCGTGGCGGCCCGTCAGGTGCGGCTCGGTGTCGGCTCCGGCTCGGGGAGATGCGCTGCCGCGCGGCGGGGGAGCAGCAGCGGGGTCGCCAGCAGGAGCACGCCGGCCAGGCCGATGGCTGTACGCGGGCCGAGTAGGCCGCCCAGCACGCCCCAGACGGCCGTCAGGAGCGCGGTCGAGGCCTTGGTCGTCACCGCCCAGGCGGACAGTGTGCGGGTGACCCGGTCGGTCGCGGTGCGCTCGAGGCGGTAGGTGGTGTAGACGGGGTTGAAGACCCCGCAGCAGAAGATGAGCCCGAGCTCGACGCCCATCACCAGCAGCAGCCCGCCGGTGCCCGGCCCCAGGAAGGCCAGGCCGACGGGCCAGAGCGCGCGCAAGGCCCCGACCACGACCAGGACCTGGTGCTGTCCGAACCGGGTGACGAGCGGTCGGGCCAGTCGCGAACCGAGCAGCCCGCCGATCGAGGGCGCGGCGAAGGCGAGGCCGTACTGCCACGGTGCGAACCCGAGTCGGCCCAGTATCAGGACGGCCAGCAGCGGCTGGGCGGCCATCACCAGGCCGTTGAAGAAGGCCGTGTTGAAGAACAGCGGACGCAGCGTCGGGTCGGCGAGGATGTACCGCCAACCGTCGAGCAGGTCCCGGGCCCCCATGCGCGCGGCCTCCCGGCGCTCGGGCCGCGGCTCGTGCCCGCCCGTCGCGCGGATGCCCAGGGCCGAGAGCAGGTAGCTGACCGCGTCGGCCACGACCGTCGCCACCGGGCCGAGGAGCCCGATCGCCGCGCCGCCCAGCGGCGGTCCGATGATGGTGGTCGTCCAGGCCGTGGACTCGAATCGGGCGTTGGCGACGAGCAGGTCCTCGGCCGGCAGCAGCGTCTTCAGGTACGCGCCGGAGGCGGCGCGGAAGGTGATGTCGGCCGCCGCGACGACGACCGAGACCAGCAGGAGCTGGAGGAAGGTGAGCATGCCGAGCGCGAACGCGGTGGGGATCGTCAGCAGCGCCGCGAACCGCACCAGGTCCATCGCGATCAGCACGGGCCGCTTGCGGCGGAACTCCACCCACGGGCCGAGCGGCACCGCCACGGCCGCGCCCACCGCAGCCCCCACGGAGGAGAGCGCGGCGACCTCGGCCGGTCCGGCGTGCAGCACCCGGATGGCGATCAGCGGGAACGCGCCGAAGGCGAGCCACGTGCCGAGCGCGCTGGTCCCATACGCTCCCCAGAGCCACCCGAACCGCCGCCCCAGCCGATGTCCGAGCAGATGTCCCAGCCGGTGCCCGCTCCTCATGACCGACGCCCCTCGCTACTCACTCTGCACAACCGATCCGCGATCGGAAGCAGCAAAGCGAGCATCATGACCAGAGGTCAAACAACAGCAGGGCCGCTGGCCACAACCAATGGTTGTGCCTATAGGGTGTCGGCATGGACCTCGATACCGTCCGGACCTTCGTCGCCGCCGCCGACGCGGGGCAGTTCCAGGAGGCCGCCGCCGAGCTGGGGGTCACCCAGCAGGCCGTCTCCAAGCGCATCGCCGCACTGGAGCGCAACCTCGGCGTGAGGCTGTTCACCCGCACCGCGCGCGGCGCCGAGCTCACTATCGACGGGCAGGCGTTCCTGCCCCACGCGCGCGAGCTGCTGCGCGCCGCCGAGCGCGCGGTCGCGTCCGTGCGCACCGGCCGCCGTCCGCTGCGCGTCGATGTGATCGCCTCGCGCGGCGCGGCGTCGGGCCTGATGCGCGGCTTCCACCGCGCGCACCCCGAGATCGACCTCGACGTGCTGATGCTGTTCGACATCGAGACGGCCGTCACCGCCATCCGGTCCGGTGCGATCGACGCGTCCTTCCGCGCCGTCGCCGCGCCGGGCCGGCCCCTTCCCGAGGACATCGAGTCCGTCCGGGTGCTCGACGAGCCGCTCCAGCTCCTCACCGGCCCCGGCCATGCGCTGGCCTCGGCCCGTTCGGTGACCGTCGCTCAGCTGGCCGGGCACCGGATCTGGATGCCCGGCATCGTCCCCGGAACCGAGTGGGCCGCCTACTACGACGACCTCGTCGCCGAGTTCGGCCTCACCATCGAGGCGACCGGCCCCAACTTCGGCTCCGACGCGCTCCTCGACACCGTCGCCGACACCCCGACCCTGGCCACCTTCATGGGCGAGCAGACCCGCCTCGTCTGGCCCGCCGACCACGGCCTGCGCCGCATCCCGGTGACCGACCCCACGCCCGTCTACCCGCACTCGCTCCTCTGGCACCGCGACAACCCCCACCCAGCGCTGGCCAGCCTCCGCGCCCACCTCGCCGCCACAGCGGCCGGCCACGACGCCGCCGGGACCTGGGCGCCGAGCTGGGTGATTCCGCGCTGAACGCCGCCGCGTCCGCGATCGTCGTGGCTGGATCGACGGACGGTGACCGGGGGACAGGCGTGGCCCTCGGCACACGCCGGCTCTCCCCCTCCGTACGCCTCATCCCAGATAACCCTCGCTTTTGATCGGCAGCAGAGGTCGGTGCGTCTGTCCGCTGGGCCGCCGAGCGGGCTATCTGCGCCGTCCGGGCTCGGCACCGGGCTGATCGTCCGCGTCGGCGGTCCGGTGCGGCTGCTCCAGGTACGAGTACCGCGTGCGCTCCGGCGCCTTCAGCGGCGCCAGAAGGCCAACACGCTGAACTTGGCAGAGAGGGAGTCCGTGGCCATCTGCCGGTACGCGTCCAGGCAGATGACGCAGCTGGACGGGTACCGGGCGGGGAAGGTCGTCTTGCCGGAGCCGGAGCCGGAGCCGGAGACGCCGACCAGGACGACCAGCGTCCCGGGAGCGAGGGTGAGCGTCATGGGCTGCGTTCTCCTTGCGGGTCAAGGGCACGGGTGGCGTAGTAGAGGCGCGGCCCGCCGTTGTCGGTGACCAGGGCGGATGCCTCGTGGAGGGGGTCCGACGCGTTGCTGTCGTGGTCGGGCTCGATGCGTTCGGCGGCCTGCCCGGCGGCGGTGAGCAGTTGCGCGCTGCCGCACCTGCCCACGGCCCACCAGCCACTTCCCGCTCCCGAACGGGAACAGCGGTGAACTCTTCCGATCCGGATCCGTAGTGCAGGGAAGGTCGAACCTCGCCGAAGCCGTCGAGAAGACAGTTGTCCAGCACCGTGCCCGGTCAGGCACACCCTGACGTGCACCCGCGTGTGCCCCGTTCTCACTGGGCCGGTACTTCGTGGACAGTGGCACTGTGTCGGATCGCTGCCACTGCTGCGATCAGCAGGAAGGGCTTCGGCTTCATCTGCCAGCCATCGCTGTACGTCCAGGTCCGGGCGCCGCTGATCGCCTCCGGCGGAACGTCGGTCCCGGGGGCCTTCGCCTGCAACAGCAGCCGGGCCTCCTCGGTGGTCAAGTAGGGGGCGGGCGTCCCGGTCTCGCTGGTACCGCGCCGGGCCGGGTAGTACATCGACACCATCAACTGGCGCGGCCCGGCCGTCGGTACCCAGGGGTCGGGACGGTCCTCGTCGACCAGATGCAGCACGTCGGTGCCGACGGAGTATGGGCCGGTCGGACGGGCAGCGATGTGGATGCGGTCCCCTCTCCCGGCGGTACCGCAACGGCGCGGAAGGCGGTTCCTCCTGATCCTGGTTGACCGTGGGAGCCGCCATTCGGCCGTTGCCGGGCGGGTGATGGCCGGTCAGCCGAAGGTACATCTGGCGGCGGTAGGTATCGTCGACCGGGTCGGCCATCGCCAGCGGGTTCGCAGGGTCGGCGATCCACCCGTACTTCGCGAACGACTGCTTCGGCCTGCCCTCGCGGCCGAACACCACAGCACGTTCTACTGCTTTGTCTCACCGGTGATGGAGTTGGTTACTCACACAGACCCGGCGTGGGCGCCGTAGCGGAGTCCGTCGACGAGCAGGGCGATCATGCGCTGCGTGTGGCCGTTGTCGTCTTCCTGGGCGGGCAGGGTCAGGTTGCCTACGGCGCGCAGCAGGTCTTCGGGATCGATGTCGGAGCGGATTTGGCCGGCTTTCGCTGCGGTGTCGAGGAGCGTGCCGAGGACGGGCATGAAGCGCTGCTGGAAGTAGGCGGGCAGGCTGTCGTAGGCCGGGTCTCCTGAGTGCAGGGCGGCGCTGAGTCCGCGTTTCGTGGCGATGAAGCCTGCGAAGCGCTGCAGCCACTGGGCGAGCGCTTCGACTGGTTCGTGCTGGGCTGCGAGGAAGGGAGCGGCGTCGGCGCAGGCGTCGACTTCGTGGCGGAAGACGGCGGCGATGAGGTCGGAGCGCTGCGGGAAGTGCCGGTAGAGGGTGCCCGCTCCCACGCCCGCCTTGGCGGTGATCTGTCGCACGGGGGCGTCCACGCCGGAGGCGGCGAACACTTCGGCAGCCGCAGTGAGCAGGGTGTCGATGCTGCGCTGCGCGTCGGCGCGTAGGCGCTGGCGGGGACGCCCCCCGTCCGTCGGGTCATCGTTCACGGTGTACTCCTCTTGCTATCCGGAACAGCGTTCCGTATCGTTGTAGTGGAACGCCGTTCCGCTTACCTAAGCGTATCGCGCTGCAGCGGGCACCGGCCAACGCACGAGGAGGACCATGAAGTACCGCACGCTGGGCCGAACCGGCATCAAGGTCAGCCCGTACTGCCTGGGCGCGATGATGTTCGGCGCCATAGGCAATCCCGACCACGACGACTCCATACGCATCATTCACAAGGCGCTGGACGCCGGCATCAACTTCGTCGACACCGCCGACGCCTACTCACGCGGCGAGTCCGAGGAGATCGTCGGCAAGGCCCTCAAGGGCCGCCGCCACAACGTCGTGCTCGCCACCAAGGCGCACCACCCCATGGGGGACGACCCCAACCAGCAGGGCAACTCGCGGCGCTGGATCGTCCGCGCACTCGACGACTCGCTGCGCCGGCTGCAGACCGACCACGTCGATCTGTTCCAGATCCACCGGCCCGCTCCGGACACCGACGTGGAAGAGACCCTCTCCGCCCTCACCGACCTGGTGCGCGCGGGCAAGGTCCGGGCCATCGGCGCCTCCTCCTTCCCCGCATCGGACATCGTCGAGGCGCAGTGGGTCGCCGAGCGACGCGGTCTGGAGCGGTTCCGTACCGAGCAGCCGCCGTACTCGATCCTCAACCGCGGCATCGAGCGCGAGGTGCTGCCCGTCTGCGAGCGCTACGGGATGGGCACACTGGTCTACAGCCCGCTGGGCGGGGGCCTGCTCACCGGCCGCTACCGCAAGGGCCGGCAGGCCGACACTCATCGGGCCGGCTTCGGCTTCAAGCACCTGAGCGACGAGCGCCGGCTTGATGCTGTCGAGCAGCTCATCCCCGTCGCCGAAGAGGCCGGGATGTCGCTGACACACCTGGCGATGGCCTTCGCGATCTCCCACCCCGGCGTCACCTCCGCGATCACCGGCCCGCGCACCATGAAACACCTCGACGACCTGCTCGCGGGCGCCGAGACCGCCCTGAGTGACGAGGTCCTCGACCGGATCGACGCCATCGTGCCTCCCGGCACCGACGTCGGGACACTCGACATGGCCTACAACACACCCGCCATCCAGCAGACCGCGCTGCGCCGCCGCCAGACCGGCGAGCGCTGCGCCGCCTGATCCGTCCCCGGGGGATCCGTACCCCCGCTGACGACAGGGAACGCGTCATGGATGGCGGTTTGGTGCGGGGCGAGGCGGTCCTGCGGCAGTTGCCACCACGTGGCCGGCGGCTGGATCGGGACGCCGACAGGGCAGCTCCTGGAGCAGCGAGGGCATCGGAAGGTTCAGGTTTGCGGTGAAGCGCTCGGCCAGCAGCGGTATCTGTCCGCTCTTGCTCACCGCTCTCCCCGCAGCGTCGTCAGGGCTGACCGCGATGGTCATGTCGTAGCCTCCGGCGCTCAGCGGCCCCTCCCGGCGCCTGTCCGCCCCCAGTGGGCGGTAGCTGTCGTCACTATGCCAAAGCCGGCCTCACCGCGGCCACATCCGCCCAGAGCAGGGGTGAGCGGGCGGGAGGGGGCGAAACGGTGTAACGGGGTTAACGAGGATGTCCCGACCGGGGTGAGCTGGCCGAAAGATGCTACGCCGGCGGCGAGGGCTTCGCCGGCATGCCGGGGGGCTGCGCGGTCACCCAGCGGTTCAGGTCTCCCTGCGGACCCGGCCAGGATCCCGTCACGGGATCCTGGCCACGGTCGATGGTCCAGGGATCCCACTGGTGCAGGTGCAGCTGGATCGGCACTGACGACTCCGGGTTCCACAGGCCGCCTGGTCGGCCGCCGACGGGCTCACGCGGCTCATCCCGGCTGCACTCGAAACGACGGTGCCGCGCCGAGGCCGCCGTCACCTGGGCTCACCGGTCGGCGTGGAGTTCGGGCTGAAAGGGGCGGGGTCGGGGGTCCCGGCGGCTTCCCGGCTGCGGGCTTCGATGCTCAGGCAAATACTTGCCCAGGTGGAAAGTGTTCTTTGACGGCACCGCGGCACACCGCCCCATCTCCCTGCGAACGACCGCCCCCTCGTACGCGCCGCACTGTCAGTCCCTCCCCGTAGGCTGCCGGGCATGGCCCGTTCCTCAAAACGAGGGGGTAAGGGTGCGCAGGCCGATCGAGGGCGAAGTCTTTGTTCACTACGGCCAGCTCTACGTTGAGAGCGATCCGGACAGCTTCGGACCGGACCTCGCGGAAGCGTTCGCCGGGCAGAGCGCCGGGCTGTGCGGAGCGGCGATACCCGGCGCACTGTGGCTGTCGACCGGGCTGCACACGGGCGACGTCGGCTTCACCGTCGAAGTCCACGACCAGGCCCCGCCGCTGGATACGGGATGGGAGGACGTCGTGGAGGTGTCCTTCCGCCCCGTCTCCGGCAGCAGTGCGCTCGTGCAATGGGCAGGCGAGGCCTCCTGGGAACTGGACCTCGACGAGACTGACTACCGGGTGCGCTACTGCGCCAAGGGCATGGACGAGGCCAACCGGCAGGACACCCGACTGGACGACGAGCCCCAACTCGACTGCTATCTCCTGCAGTTCTGGCCTGCCCCGCCCGCCCCCGACCGCGTCCTGAAGCAGTCTTCGGCGATCGCCGCCTACTGGCACGACTACGCCCGCCAGCAGCCACCCCCTCCCACACCCGCCGAACGAGCCGAAGCCGAACGCCTCGCCCGCCTCGCACAGGAACAAGCAGAAACAGAACACCAGCTCGCCTACGAACGATGGGAATGGGGCGGGCAGCTGCCAAGCCAGGCCCTGCGCAACGTCGGTGGCAACGTGCGCGGCCTGCTCGACTTCGACCCTGCCCTCGTCCACGCCATCGACGCCGCCGGCCCCGAGGTCCAGCGTGCCGTGGCCCTGCTGGCGGCGCGCCACGCGTGCGAGGCGGCCGGTCTCACAGAGCTCGACTGGATCGCCGCGGGACTCACCGCCCTGGCCCAGGGGCGCCCGCTCCCGCCGCCCCTCCACGACCCGGCCCACGTATGGCGAGCCCTGGAATCCGACCCGCGCGTCCCCGACAAGACCATCGGCCGGGCCATCCCGCCCGAGCAGCCCCCCTTCCAACCGCCCGCCCATGACGGCGCGCACACTCCGTGGCCCCACCCCGAGCAGACCCCCCAGATCGTGGGGCCCGCGGCCGCCATGATGAAATCGCTGAGCCCGCCTGGACCGCAGACGCCGCAGCCTGCCGCAGCCACGCCGTACACGTTGACGGTCACGATCGGTGCGCCGGACCCGTCCCTGCACATCTCTCAACCGCACATGGCCATCCCCGCGCTGCTCGGCGCGGCCGAAGCCGATCCGCTCCAGGCGGCGCTCGATGCGGTGTACGCAGCCGTGGCCACCTACGGCGAGAACCACCGGACACTCCTGCAGGACGTCTGGTCCCTGTGCCAGGGTCACATGTAGCCGCTGGGAGTTGCGTGTGCGGCCAGCCTGCCGCTTCCAGCGCCAGACCGCCCCAGCCAGAAGCGCCGATCTGACCGTGATCACCCATCGTGGCGCGCACCGGGTGGCCACCGGGGGGACGCTTCGGCGCGTAGGCGCATCCCCGGAACCCGCCACATCCGGCGGCGGCCATCGCCACCGCCGAGCCGGT
>CAYNNX010000204.1:0-12688 GCA_964398515.1 uncultured Streptantibioticus sp.
GCGGCGCGCGGCCAGGGGCGGCGGGCGCCGGGCGGCGGCCGGAGCAGGCGGCCACGGAGGCGGCGGCCGGCGCGGTACCGGCGGCGGAGGCGGCGGGAACACCCCGCCGAACGACAACAACCGCCCGAAGCGCTTCATCGACTACCCGCGCTGGGGCAAGACCGGATGGCGCCGCTGGATGCCGTCGTGGAAGCAGGTCAGCGCGATCTGCATCGCCTTCGTGGGCACCCTGGTCGGACTGGTCGGCATCGCGTACGCCATGGTCACCGTTCCCGACCAGAACGCCGCGGCGAGGCAGCAGAAGAACGTCTACTACTGGGCCGACGGCACGCGCATGGTGGTCTCCGGCGGCGGCGACCTGAACCGGCAGATCGTGCCGCTGTCGAAGATCCCGAAGCCCATGCAGAACGCGGTGATCTCCGCGGAGAACGCCTCGTTCTACCAGGACGCCGGTGTGGACCCGCAGGGCATCCTGCGCGCGATCGTGCGGATGGCGCAGGGCGGCGAGACGCAGAGCGGTTCGACGATCACCCAGCAGTTCGTGAAGAACAACTACCTGGACCAGTCGCAGACCATCACCCGTAAGTTCAAGGAACTTCTCATCTCGGTGAAGGTCGGCGCGACGATGGGCAAGGGCGAGATCCTCGCCGGCTACCTCAACACCGGCTACTACGGCCGGGGCGCATACGGCATCCAGGCGGCGGCCCAGGCGTACTACGGCGTCGACTCCGACAGGCTCAAGCCGGACCAGTGCGCCTTCCTGTCGTCGCTGCTCAACGGCCCCAACCTGTACGACCCGGCCGGCGGTGTCGGCGACAACGCCACGCCGCAGGCGAACCTCGCCCGGGCGAAGGCCCGCTGGTCGTGGACGCTCGACCGCGAGGTGGCGACCCACAACATGAGCCAGCAGGAGCGGAACAAGTACCAGGTCTTCCCGATGCCGCTGAAGCCCAAGCGGTCGACGGACAAGGCGGGCCAGATCGGCTACCTGACGGACCTGGCCAACAAGTACATCCTCAACAACACCAGCATCACCCAGCACCAACTCGACCAGGGCGGCTACCAGATCCACACCACGTTCGTCCGTAAGGACGTGGACGCGCTGAAGTCGGCCGTCGAGGAGGTGCGGAGCAAGAACCTCAAGCCCAACGTCCGCGAGGCCGACAAGTTCGTGCAGTTCGGTGGCGCCTCCGTGGTGCCGGGTGACGGCGCGATCGTCGCGATCTACGGCGGTGAGGACTACCTCAAGCACTTCACCGACAACGCGGACTACACCGGCGCCCAGGTCGGCTCCACGTTCAAGCCGTTCGTGCTGGCGGCCGCGATGAGCGACGGCATCCGCAACCCCAACGGGCCGGCGCAGCAGGACGCGTCGATGCGCACGAGGGTGTCGCTGAAGAGCAAGTACACCGGTGTCAACAAGTGGAAGGTGCTCAACTACGACCGGACCGTCTGGCAGGACAAGGACGGCAACGAGTGGTTGCAGCAGAACGACGACAACGACAGCTTCCCCTCCATCGACCTGAAGACGGCGATGGAGAAGTCGGTCAACTCCACCTACGTGCAACTCGGCATGGACGTCGGCTTGGACAAGGTCAAGCAGGCGGCCATCGACGCCGGCCTTCAGGACGACAACAGCCTGGCAAGCACCAACGGCCCCTCCTTCTCCATCGGTACCTCCTCGCCCAGCGCGATCCGGATGGCGGGTGCCTACGCCACCTTCGCCAAGGGCGGCCTGGCGGCCGAGCCGTACGCCGTCAGCAAGGTGGAGGACTCCAAGGGGGTGGCCTACGTGCACCAGCCCAAGACCCACAAGGCGTTCGCCCCCGAAGTCGCCAACAACATCACCGACGCCCTCCAGGGCGTCATCCAGGACGGCACCGGTACCGCGGCCAAGGATCTCGGCCGCCCGGCGGCGGGCAAGACCGGTACGACGGACGACAACAAGTCGGCGTGGTTCACCGGCTACACCCCGCAGCTGTCCACGTCGATCGGCATGTACCGGATGGACGACCAGGCCAAGAACCCCACATTCCTCAAGATGTACGGCGTGGGCGGTCTGACGAAGATCTACGGTGCGTCGTTCCCGACGGAGATCTGGACGAAGTACATGGAGGCGGCGCTGAAGGACAAGCCGACGATGAACTTCGACCCGGCGGTGGACACGGGCACGGCGGTCTTCGGCGCCGGTGCCAGCCCCTCCCCGACGCCCACCCCGTCGTCGAAGCCGTCGACCGCCCCGAGCACGACCCCGTCCTCGAAGCCGTCGCCGTCGCAGTCCCCCACGGCGGGCCCGTCGCCCTCTGACACCTGCGGCATCTTCGGCACCCGGCCGTGCAACCCCGCCGGCGGCACGACCGGCGGCCCGGGCGGCGCCGGCGGAACCTCCGGTCCGCCCACCACCGGCCCCGGCGGCAGCACCAAGGGCAACGGCAACGGCGGTCTGTTCGGCGGCCCCGGCGGCTGACGCGCCGGCCGGCGCAGCACCCCTCACCACGGCCGCGGCCGTATGGCGACCTTGTCCGGCCGTCGCGGCGCCGGGTACGGCAGGATGTCCCGCATGACGACCGTGCGCGAGAACGGCGAGAACGCAGCCGTGCAGCCCGTGAGCGTGCAGCCGAGCCGGGAGGATCCGGTCGCCGGGGCGGGCAGCGAACTGATCGGCGGGCCCGCGGGCCGGCACACCGGCGGTGCCCGGACCGGCTGGTGGAGCCCCCTGCGGGTCGTCGTACTCGTCGCGATCGGGATGTTCGCCCTGGGCATGGTGCAGAAGCTGCCGTGCTACGACAGCGGCTGGTTCTTCGGGGCCAACGCCCAGTACTCGCACGCCTGTTACTCCGACATCCCGCACCTGTTCTACGCCCGGGGCTTCGCCGACGACGTGGTGCCCTACTTCGACCGCATCCCCGACAAGGTCTCCGGCGGCATGCCGTACCTGGAGTACCCGGTGCTGACCGGTCTGTTCATGGAGATCGCCTCCTGGTTCACCCCGCACGGCTCGGACCTGGTCCAGCGCGAGCAGATCTACTGGCTGGTCAACTCGGCGATGCTGCTGGTCTGCACGGTCGTGACCGTCGTCGCGGTGGCCCGCACGCACCGCCGGCGGCCCTGGGACGCGCTGCTCGTCGCGCTGGCCCCCGCGCTGGCACTCAACGCCACCATCAACTGGGACCTGCTGGCGATCGCCCTCACAGCCGTCGGCATGCTGCTGTGGGCCCGGAAGCGGCCGCTGGCGGCGGGCGTGCTGATCGGCCTGGCCACCGCTGCCAAGCTCTACCCGGTGCTGCTGCTCGGGCCCCTGCTGCTGCTGTGCCTGCGGGCCGGGCGGATGCGCGCCTTCGCCAAGGCGTTCGCCGGTGCGGCCGTCGCCTGGCTCCTCGTCGACGTGCCGGTCATGCTCACGCACGACGCGGGCGGCTGGCACATCCGCGAGGGCTGGGCGCAGTTCTACACCTACAGCCAGACCCGGCCCGTGGACTTCGGCTCGCTGTGGCTGCTGATCTCACAGCAGACCGGCGACCCGCTCACCAGCGCCAACGCGTACGCCATCGCGCTGATGCTGCTGCTGTGCGCCGGGGTGGCGGCGCTGATCCTCTACGCGCCGCGCCGCCCGCGCTTCGCCCAGGTCGCCTTTCTGGTGATCGCCGCGTTCGTGCTGACGAACAAGGTCTACTCGCCGCAGTACGTCCTGTGGCTGATCCCGCTCGCGGGGCTGGCCCGGCCGCGGTGGCGAGACTTCCTGGTGTGGCAGGCCTGCGAGGTCATGTACTTCCTCGGCATCTGGATGTACCTGGCCTACACCACGGGCGGCAACAACAAGGGCCTCCCTCAGGGCGGTTACGACCTGGCGATCGCGCTCCACCTGCTGGGCACGGCGTATCTGTGCGCCGTCGTCGTCCGGGACGTGCTCAAGGCCGAACGCGACCCCGTACGGCAGGACGGCTCCGACGACCCCGGCGGCGGCGTGCTCGACGGGGCGCCCGACGTCTTCGTCCTGCGCCGGGCGCGCGAGCCCCGGCACGCGGCGCACTTCACCGGCGCAGTGGTGCAGTGGGGCACCAGCCGCGGCACGTGACGAGGTCGACCGGGCCGGCCGCTCAGCGGTCCACGACGCGGTCGACCATGGTCGTGGTGTGGCGCAGGTGGGCGACGAGTTCGTCGCCCACGGCCGGTGGGGCCACGTCACCGGGCAGGAAGAGGATGGAGACCTGCATGTGCGGCGGCTCGGCGAACCAGCGCTGCTTGCCGGCCCAGACGAACGGCGACAGGTTCCGGTTGACCGTCGCCAGACCGGCCCGCGCGACGCCCTTCGCCCGGGGCATGACGCCGTGCACCGCCTTGGGGGCCTCCAGGCCCACGCCGTGCGAGGTGCCGCCCGCCACGACGATCAGATGGCCGTCACCGGCCGCCTTCTGCTGCCGGTACCCGTAGCGCTCGCCCTTGCCGACCCGGGTGACGTCGAGCACCGCGCCGCGGTACTCGGTCGCCTGGTGGTCGCCCAGCCACAGCCGGGTGCCGATGCGGGCCCGGAAGCGGGTCTGGGGGAACTGCTGCTGCAGCTGCGCCAGTTCGCCCGCCTTCAGATGGCTGACGAACATCGTGTGCAGCGGCAGCCGGGCGGCCCGCAGCCGCTCCATCCAGGTGAAGATCTCCTCGACCCCGTCGGAGCCGTCGGTGCGGTCCAGCGGCAGGTGGATCGCGAACCCCTCGAGCCGCACGTCGTCGATCGCGCTGTGCAGCTTGGCCAGGTCGTCCTCGCGGATCCCGTGCCGGCGCATCGAGCTCATCACCTCGACGGCCACCCGCGCCCCGACCAGGCCCCGGATCCCCTCGACCGAGGAGACCGAGCGGATCGCCCGGTCCGGCAGCGGCACCGGCTCCTCGCCCACCCGGTAGGGGGTGAGGACCAGCAGATCACCGCCGAACCAGTCCTTCATCCGCGCGGCCTCGTACGTGGTGCCGACCGCCAGCATGTCCGCGCCCAGCCGCGTGGTCTCCTCGGCGAGCCGCTCATGGCCGAAGCCGTAGCCGTTCCCCTTGCAGACCGGGATGATCCCGGGGAACTGGTCGACCACGGACTTGTGGTGCGCACGCCAGCGCGCGGAGTCGACGTACAGCGTGAGGGCCATGCGTGCTCAGGACCTTTCTGGTCGTCGGCGTCGGTGGGTCGGGGATCGGGGTGGGGTCAGCGGCGCGACATGTAGATGTCGAGCGCCTTGTGCAGCAGCTTGTTGAGCGGGAAGTCCCACTCGCCCAGGTACTCCGCGGCCTGGCCGCCCGTGCCCACCTTGAACTGGATCAGGCCGAAGAGGTGGTCGTTCTCGTCCAGCGAGTCGCTGATGCCGCGCAGGTCGTAGACGGTGGCGCCGAGCGCGTAGGCGTCCCGCAGCATCCGCCACTGCATGGCGTTGCTGGGGCGCACCTCGCGCTTGTGGTTGGCCGAGGCGCCGTAGGAGTACCAGACGTGGCCCCCGACGATCAGCATGGTCGCGGCCGCCACCGCCTCGCCCTCGTGCATGGCGAAGTACAGCCGCATGCGGTTGGGGTCCTCGGAGTTGAGCGCCGTCCACATGCGCTGGAAGTACGACAGCGGGCGGGGGCGGAAGTGGTCGCGCTCGGCGGTCACCTCGTACAGCTGCTGCCAGACGGGGAGCTGGTCGTAGCCGCCCTGGACGACCTCGACGCCGGCCTTCTCGGCCTTCTTGATGTTGCGGCGCCACAGCTGGTTGAAGCCCTTGTGGACGTCCTCCAGGCTGCGGCCCTCCAGCGGCACCTGGAAGACGTACCGCGGCTGGACGTCGCCGAAGCCCGCGCCGCCGTCCTCGCCCTGCTGCCAGCCCATGCGGCGCAGCCGGTCGGCGACCTCGAAGGCGCGCGGCTCGATGTGGGTGGCCTCGACATCGCGCAGCCGCTTGACGTCCGGGTCGGAGATACCCGCCTTGACCGCGGCCGTGTCCCAGCGCCGGATGATCACCGGCGGGCCCATCTTCACCGAGAAGGCGCCCTGCTGCTTGAGGTGGGCGAGCATCGGCTGGAGCCACTCTTCCAGGTTGGGCGCGAACCAGTTGATCACCGGGCCTTCGGGCAGGTACGCCAGATACCGCTTGATCTTGGGCAGCTGCCGGTACAGCACGAGGCCGACGCCGACCAGCTCACCGTTCTTGTCGAACCAGCCGAGGTTCTCGGAGCGCCACTCCGCCTTGACGTCGGCCCAGGCGGGAACCTGCATGTGGCTCGCCGCGGGCAGGCTCTGGATGTACGCCAGGTGCTGCTCTCGGCTGATGGTCCTCAGGGTCAGGCTCATTAGGGGCGCTCCCCACGCTTGCGGGTTCTACCGGGCTTCCCGGCGAACTCTACTGCGACCGGGCAACACCCCGGTCTGAAGCCCTGGGGAACGCAGTCCGCCCGGGTGTCAGAAGACCCCGCCGAACAGCCCGCCGTGGGCCATGCCGATGAAGAAGCCGACCGCGGCGGCGCCGAGCCCGATGACCAGCAGGAATCGCTCGGCCGTGGTTGCCGAGATGAACTGCCCGTAGCAGCCCGACAGGATGCCGGCCAGGCCGGTCCACGAGCTGATCAGGTGCAGATTGCTGAAGATGGAGGTGATCGCCGCGATGGCGCCGAGCAGGCAGGTCGCCGCCGTCAGGGAGTTCTCCAGGGGATGAGGCTTGCCATCCGTGTTGAGCGTCAGAACGTGGCGCTGGCGGAGCTGTCGGATTGTCTGTGCCATGGGGCACCTCCGTGAGCCGACGGTGGCGCTGAGTAGCGCCCTGCACACCCTTGGCTCAGATTGTCCGGGTTCCGCACCGGATTTCAAGCGGAAGGACATGTGCGGGTACTCTGTACCGTCTGTACCGGTGTCTGCGCACCCCCTGGCCTTTCCGACCGGCTTTCCCGGTCGGCTGTCAGTGGCCCGCGCTACCGTTGCGACGCAACGCAAACCCTCCTGCCACGGAAACGCCGTGGCCGCTGAGTCCAAAGGAGGTGGGTTCCACAATGCGTCACTACGAGGTGATGGTCATCCTCGACCCCGATCTGGAGGAGCGCGCAGTCTCCCCCCTGATCGAGAGCTTCCTCGCCGTGGTCCGTAACGGCGGCGGGAAGGTCGAGAAGGTCGACACCTGGGGCCGTCGTCGTCTCTCCTACGAGATCAACAAGAAGCCCGAGGGCATCTACTCGGTCATCGACATCAACGCCACGCCCGATGTCGTCAAGGAGCTCGACCGTCAGCTCAACCTGAACGAGTCGGTTCTTCGGACCAAGGTCCTTCGTCCGGAAACGCACTGAGCGCCTGAGCGCCCAGAGCTGAGTACGGCTACCGAGCAGCCAGCAGCACAGCACCCCCGCCGAGAGGTCACCCACCATGGCAGGCGAGACCGTCATCACGGTCGTCGGCAACCTTGTCGACGACCCCGAGCTGCGCTTCACCCCGTCCGGTGCGGCGGTCGCGAAGTTTCGCGTCGCTTCGACCCCCCGCACCTTCGACCGGCAGACCAACGAGTGGAAGGACGGCGAGAGCCTCTTCCTCACCTGCTCGGTCTGGCGTCAGGCGGCGGAGAACGTGGCCGAGTCGCTGCAACGCGGCATGCGCGTCATCGTGCAGGGCCGGCTGAAGCAGCGGTCCTACGAGGACCGCGAGGGCGTCAAGCGGACGGTCTACGAGCTGGACGTTGACGAGGTCGGCGCCTCCCTGCGGAGTGCGACGGCCAAGATCACCAAGACCAGCGGCGGCCGAGGCGCCCAGGGCGGCTACGGCGGCGGCCAGGGCGGTGGCGGCTGGGGCGGCCAGCAGGGCGCTCCCGGCGGCAACGCTCCGGCCGACGACCCGTGGGCGACCAGCGCCCCGGCGGGCGGCCAGGGTGGCGGCGGCAACTGGGGCGGGAGCTCCGGCGGCGGCTACTCGGACGAGCCGCCCTTCTAAGGGCGGCAAGCGAAAACTTCTTGATCACACTGGAGTACAACCATGGCGAAGCCGCCCCCGCGCAAGCCGAAGAAGAAGGTCTGCGCGTTCTGCAAGGACAAGGTCACCTACGTTGACTACAAGGACACGAACCTGCTGCGGAAGTTCATCTCCGACCGCGGCAAGATCCGTGCCCGCCGGGTCACCGGCAACTGCACGCAGCACCAGCGTGACGTCGCCACGGCCGTGAAGAACAGCCGCGAGATGGCGCTGCTGCCCTACACCTCGACTGCTCGCTGAGGAGGGTGACAAGAGCATGAAGATCATCCTCACCAACGAGGTCAGCGGCCTCGGTGCCGCCGGCGAGGTCGTCGAGGTCAAGGACGGCTACGCCCGCAACTACCTGATCCCGCGTGGCTTCGCCATCCGCTGGACCAAGGGTGGCGAGAAGGACGTCGAGCAGATCCGCCGTGCGCGCCGGATCCGCGAGATCGCCACGCTGGAGCAGGCCAACGAGGTCAAGGCCCAGCTGGAGGCCGTCAAGATCAAGCTGGCGACCCGCGCCGGCGAGGCGGGACGCCTCTTCGGTTCGGTCACCCCGGCCGACATCGCCTCGGCGATCAAGGACGCGGGCGGCCCGGCCGTCGACAAGCGCCGTGTCGCGCTCGTCGCGCCGATCAAGACGGTGGGCTCGCACCAGGTGACCGTCAGCCTCCACCCGGAGGTCTCGGTCAAGCTCGACCTCGAGGTCGTGGCTGCCTGACGCGCTCGTGCGTACAGCTGACGAAGGGCCGGCATCCCGTGCGGGGTGCCGGCCCTTCGGCTTGCGGGTGTTTCACGTGAAACGGAGCCCAGGTCGCACGCGGTTCGCCCCGGCTCCCCGGGGCGGTCCGGGCGTTTCACGTGAAACGCTCAGACGCGCACCGCTCCTGTGACGACCCAGCGCCCGGAGCGGGCCCGGGTCCACAGGAGCGCCATGCGTGTGGCCATGAAGAGCGCCATGGCCCACCACAGCATCGTCAGGCCGCCGCCGAGGGCCGGCACGCCCAGCGCGGCCGGGATGAAGACGGCCAGCGTGGCCAGCATGGCCCAGGCGAGATAAGGGCCGTCTCCGGCGCCCATGAGAACGCCGTCCAGGATGAAGACCACGCCGGAGACCGGCTGGGTGACCGCGACCACCAGCAGGGCGGTCAGAAGGTGCCCGCGAACGGCCGGGTCGTCGGTGAACAGGGGGATGAGCAGCGGGCGTGCCGCGGCCACGGCGACCCCCAGGACGACGCCCGAGGCCACCCCCCACTGCACCATGCGGCGGCATGCGGCGCGGGCCCTGGCGGCGTCGCCCGCGCCCAGATGGCGTCCGATGATCGCCTGGCCTGCGATGGCTATCGCGTCGAGCGCGAAGGCGAGCAGGCTCCACAGGGTGAGCAGGATCTGATGGGCGGCGACGTCTGCGTCCCCGAGCCGGGCGGCCACAGCCGTGGCGATCATGAGGATCACGCGCAGGCTGAGGGTGCGGACCAGCAGCGGGACCCCCGCTGTCGCGCAGGCCCGGATCCCGGCGAGATCGGGCCGCAGGCGTGCGCCGTGCCGCCGTGCGCCCCGGACGACCACGGTGAGATAGGCCGCCGCCATGCCCGTCTGTGCCAGCACCGTTCCCCAGGCGGAGCCGGCGATGCCGAGTCCGGCGCCGAAGACCAGTGCGGCGTTGAGCGCGGTGTTGGCGGCGAACCCCGCGACGGCGACGGCGAGCGGCGTCCTGGTGTCCTGGAGGCCGCGCAGCACACCGGTGGCGGCCAGCACCACCAGCATTGCCGGGATGCCGAGGGCGCTGATGCGCAGATAGGTCACCGCGTACGCCGTGGTGCGGCCCGAGGCGCCGAAGACCTCGGTCAGGGCCGGCGCAGCCGTGACGGCCACGGCCACAACGGCCGCACCGAGCAGCAGGGCGAGCCAGATGCCGTCCATGCCCTGCCGGATGGCCCCCTGAAGGTCGCCACCACCGACGCGGCGTGCGACGGCGGCGGTGGTGGCGTAGGCCAGGAAGACGAAGACGTTGACGGCGGTCGTCAGCAGCGCCGCGGCCACGCCGAGCCCCGCCAGTTGCGGGGTGCCGAGGTGACCGACGATGGCGCTGTCGGCCATGACGAAGAGGGGCTCCGCGACCAGGGCTCCGAAGGCGGGGAGGGCGAGGGCGAGGATCTCGCGGTCGTGGCGTCTGCGCACCTCCTTGGGGAGCGGTGCGGAACGCGGTGCCGGGGCGTTCGCCGAGTTCGCGGGGGCCGATTTCACAGGCTTAGGATAATCGTCCACAGGTAAGCCATGCAATGCGGCTACACCCATTACACATCGTGGCGCTGAGTGATCACCTCCGCGCCGTTTGTCGCGATCTTGCGCCAGCCGGAAAAGTTTTTCTCCTGCACAGCCGGTGGATGGTGAAGTTGCAGGTCAGAGTGGGTGCAACGGCTGTGTTGTGGCCTTGTCCACAGCGCTTTCCCCCGCACTGTGCACAGGTTTGGCGGGCTTCTCCACAGGCTTGCGCCGTTCATCCACATGGCCTGTGGATAACCATCTTGGCTGACGGCGCCGGCACCCCTACCGTGGTCCGGCACCCACCGCTGGCCCGCAGCATGGGGAACCCTGTCGGCGTCCGGCGTGGGACCCCCGTCGCCCGGTCCGTTAACTCGATGTGGCGGAAGTCGAGTCGGGTGCCTCATGTGTCAGACCCGTGCCGTAGAAAGAGGGGCACGACAGGGGGTCCGAAGGACCGGGAGGAGGTGCGGGGTGAGCCATCCCGAGCCCGCGGACGACCTCCCCCTGCTGCGCGGGGGGACCCCCTGGGACGAGGCGGCGCCGAGCGAGCCGCCGTTCCCGGAGGGGCCGGGCGACCGCCTGCCGGTCAGCCGCATCCGCCGGTCCGGTGACCGGGACCGGGGCCGCGACGGCGGCGACCGCGGCGGTGACCGCGGTGACCGCGGTGGCTGGGCCGACGGCGGCTTCGAGCGCGTACCCCCGCAGGACATCGACGCCGAGCAGTCGGTACTCGGCGGCATGCTGCTCTCCAAGGACGCCATCGCGGACGTGGTGGAGGTCCTCAAGGGCGCCGACTTCTACCGCCCGGCGCACGAGACGATCTACACCGCGATCCTCGACCTGTACGCCAAGGGCGAGCCCGCCGACCCCATCACGGTCGCCGCCGAGCTCACCAAGCGCGGCGAGCTCACCCGCGTCGGCGGCGCCTCGTATCTGCACACCCTCGTCAACGCGGTGCCGACCGCCGCCAACGCCGAGTACTACGCCGAGATCGTCCACGAACGGGCGGTCCTGCGACGGCTGGTCGAAGCCGGTACCCGCATCACACAGATGGGGTATGCGGCCGATGGAGACGTCGACGAGATCGTCAACTCGGCGCAGGCGGAGATCTACGCGGTCACCGAGCAGCGCACCTCCGAGGACTACCTGCCGCTCAGCGAGATCATGGAGGGCGCCCTCGACGAGATCGAGGCGATCGGCTCCCGCAGCGGGCAGATGACCGGTGTCCCCACGGGCTTCACCGACCTCGACGCGCTCACCAACGGCCTCCACCCCGGCCAGATGATCGTGATCGCCGCCCGTCCCGCCATGGGCAAGTGCGTGGTCGCCACCACGCGCGTCCTGGAGGCCCGCTCGGGCGAGTGGATCACCGCCGAGGAGTTCGTCCGCCGCGGTACGGCCGGCGAGGACCTGGCCGTCCTCACCCTCGGCGGCGACTGGAAGCTGCGCACCGCCCGCCCGTCCGCCTACCACCACAACGGCGTGAAGCCGGTCCGGAAGCTCACCACCGCGGGCGGACGGGAGTTGCGCGCGACCGCCGAGCATCCGCTGCTCACACTGCGCGGCTGGGTGCCGCTCAAGGATCTGCGGCCGGGCGAGCCCATCGCCGTCCCCCGCGATCCCGAGCGCGCCGACGACCCGCTCCCGGCGGGGATCTGGGACCTCGTCGAGGCGGAGCAGGCCGGCGTGGCCTGGGCCGAGATCAACGAACGCTGCGGCCTGGCACCCGACCACGACTGGGACTCCGGCCGGCCCGTCGGCCGCGAGCGGCTGCTGGAGCTGGCCAAGGCGCTCGACTCGCGCCGACTCGTTGACCTCGCCGAGTCCGACGTGAGCTGGGACGCCGTGGCGGCCAACGTGCCGGACGGCGAAGACGCGGTCTACGACCTGACCGTCGACGGCACGCACAGCTTCGTCGCCGAGGACATGATCGTCCACAACTCCACGCTCGCGCTGGACTTCGCGCGATCCGCCTCGATCGGCCACGGCCTGCCCAGCGTCTTCTTCTCGCTCGAAATGGGCCGCAACGAGATCGCGATGCGCCTGCTCTCCGCCGAGGCCCGGGTCGCGCTCCACCACATGCGCTCCGGCAACATGACGGACGACGACTGGACGCGGCTCGCCCGCCGCATGCCGGAGGTGTCGGCCGGTCCCCTCTACATCGACGACTCGCCGAACATGTCGATGATGGAGATCCGGGCCAAGTGCCGCCGTCTGAAGCAGCGCAACGACCTCCGGCTGGTCGTCATCGACTACCTCCAGCTGATGCAGACCGGCGGCTCCCGGCGCCCCGAGAGCCGGCAGCAGGAGATCTCCGAGATGTCCCGCAACCTCAAGCTCCTCGCCAAGGAGCTCGAAGTCCCCGTCATCGCGCTCTCCCAGCTCAACCGCGGCCCCGAGCAGCGCACCGACAAGAAGCCGATGCTCTCCGACCTGCGCGAGTCCGGCTCCATCGAGCAGGACGCCGACGTCGTCATG
>CAYNNX010000205.1:0-12680 GCA_964398515.1 uncultured Streptantibioticus sp.
TCACTCGTGGCGAGGCCGATTCCGGAATTGTTGGAACCGAAACTGGACACCGAGTAGTACATCCAGTACTTGCCGTTGTGAAACGAGACATCCGGTGCCCACACGTCGTTGGAGGAGTTGAACCGGCTCCACCAGGCAGGGATGCGATCGAAGGCGGGTCCCAGCCGCCGGAAGTTGATCCGGTCGTCGGACATGCGGAGTTGGACCTGATCATGAGTGGAGGCGACCAGGTACTTGCCCCCGACCTTCACCATCGAGGGGTCGTGCACGTACGTGTCCCCGCTGACCGTCCCCGGAAACGGCCAGCCCAGCGCCCTATGACCGACCGACGCAGCAGCAGCCGGTCTCGCCTGGGTAGTGGACAGCAAAGGCACGGCCAGGGCCAGGACGGCGATCAGCGCGAGTAAGCGACGACCGCTACCACCACCAACCCACTTCCCCAGTCCACCAAACACGGTGATCACCTTCCTCTTTCCTCGTGGCTGCGCTCGCCCACGGACGAGGTGAGCAGTGTGTTCTCCAGATGTGTGTGCGCACGAAGCCCGATCAGCCTCGTGGGCGCGGACGAGGACCACCCCCGACCACCGCGCGTCACTAAGAGTATATGATCGCCTACAGACCGCGCCGCGTCCACGGTGTGTGCCCGCCGAGGAGGAAAGTCAGCCGTCCGCCCAGATCAGGAACGAGGCTGCCGCACAGCCTTGTTCACCGGAAGCCGGGAGGCTGGCGGGCTCGATGATGGCCTCGGCGGACGGCTTGTTACGTTCTAGGTCATGAACTACCTGCCCGGGCACGGTTCCGACTCCTTGCCATGCCCGGACAAGCCCTACGCCCACCGCGCCCCTTCACGAGCCCCGGCCTGGTCGCTGGCTGGAGCTGCCCCCACCGAAGGGAAGAACGCCCGAGGGGATCTGTCGCTCCCATACTCCGAGTGAGTGTTGATGAGTCTCTTTGAAAAAATGGCCACTCTCGCTCCGGCATCCCTCAGAGCTGCTCGGTGGATCTCCCCACCTGTGCGCCTTCTGACTCGCGGGACGGTGCCGGGACGTTAGCAGCCGCGCTCGAATTGCCCCGGGCAACGCCCAGCGGGACGCGGGGCGTTCGGCGGGGCAGAGGTTGGCGATTCTGGGCTGTCCCACGCCGAGCACTGAAGTGCTGGCGCTCGGTCTGAGCAGCCGCTCGCACACGCGCATGGTCTCAATATGCGAAATGGCTTTGCTCGTATCCTGGACGGCTGGCTAAGGTCACGCCATGAGTGAACTTGTGGATGTCCCGCCATTCGTGCAGGTTGAAGAGCTGGACGACCTGCCTGGGCGGGTGGTTCTGGCGGACATGAGGTGGTACCTGGACGGCCGTTCCGGGCGAGCCGCGTACGAAAGGGGGCACCTGCCGGGAGCGGTGTTCGTGGACCTCGACCGCTGGCTGACGGGACCCGCCACGCTGGCGGGCGGCCGGAACCCCTTGCCGTCGCCTGAGGTGTTCGCCCAGGGCATGCGGGCACTGGGGATCAACGACAGCGACATCGTCGTGGCCTACGACGACCAGGGCGGGGTCATCGCGGCCCGGCTGGTATGGATGATCCGGACCACCGGCCGTCGCGCGGCGATCCTCGACGGCGGAGTCACCGCCTACCTCAAGGCGTACCCCGACTCCCTGGTGGCGGACGAACCGGTGCTCGCCGATGGCGACTTCTCGGCCCGCCCATGGCCGGCGGAAATCCTGGTGGAGGTCGACGAGGTAGTGGGACCGCACGCCCTCACGGTCGACGCCCGCAATCGCGACCGCTTCGTCGGAGAGCTGGACCCGGTCGACCCGCGTCCGGGCCATGTCCCCGGTGCGGTGAACGTCCCGTGCCGGGAGAACCTGGACGGCCAGGGACGCCTCCTGTCGGTGGAGAGGATCCGGGACAACTTCGCCGCTGCGGGGGTGGACCAGGACACCGCTTCGAAGGTCGTTTCCTACTGCGGCTCAGGAGTGACGGCCTGCCACAATCTGCTGACCCTTGAGTACACAGGTCTCGGCCACGGCCGACTCTTCGTCGGCGGCTGGTCCGCCTACAGCCGCGACGAATCCCGCCCAGTAGAGACCGGGCCTGCTCGCTGAAGCTCCCCACTTGGTCGAAAGCTCGACCCAATGGGGACCGCGAGTAGCCTTGGCCGTTCTCACGAAGCCTCACCAACCGAGCCTGTCCTCCGTCGCCGCATCCAGGTGAGCGGTGACGACGAGCTGTGTCCCGGGAAGCTGCTCGCGGGCCCTACCGGTGACGCGAGTGAGGACAGCGGTCCGGACTGGCACCAGGACGACACCGCCATACCAGGCGGGGATCGCGATCAGCGTGGTCGTTTCTCCGGCGCGTACGACGCAGGCGAGCGTTCGAGTGCCGCTGACGGATCGGTGGTTCATGACACGCTCCGCATCCGGGCCTGGTGACCGGATTACGGATCATCACGCCGCTGTCCCGTCTGCGACCGGCGCTGGAAGGTCACGATCACGGGCATGCTGGGCCCGGTGTGTCCCGCGCCGGTCAGCCGGGCGGGGCAGCTGCAGCCGGTGGCCCTCGGCGGCTACTGGGGTGACCTTGGCTACGTGATGCTGCGCAGCCGCCAGCAGCTCACGGCGCGCCGCCTGTTCGCACGCCGGTCGGCGTGTTCGCCACTGGTCCCTGATGTGGCGTAGCGATGCGCAGACCGCTTCTGCTTGCGCGGGCAAGGCGTCGTCCAGGGCCTCCACGCTTGCATCGCCGCTGTCCGGGCCGGTGACCGCGATGGTGCCGTGCAAGCCGTAGTTGAGTTCCGAGGCCACCCCATGCGCAGGCCAGCACCCAAGCCCCGGGGTTTCCTCAAAGGCTACCCGGATACCGCTCCTTCACCGTGAACGTGCATAAGCGCCCGCCGGTGGTACACGCCGCGGTCGATACTGCCGCCCACCAGATCCCGCAGCGCCTGACGTTGACCGGCACAGTCGTCTGGCAGTTCGATCCGCTCGGCGATGCTTTCCAGGTCAATGCGCAGCGCGGTAACCGTCATTCGTCTCTCCCCTCCGCCCGCGGCTGTTCGGCCACGGAGCACCGTTCTCCATAGCGGTCTGGCCAGGAGTGCACCGGCGGTGCGCAATCGCCGTGCGCACTGCATCCGTCGATGCCCCCAAGCTGCCTGCATAAGCGCCTCCACGTTGCGGGACCACCGCTGTTGGCGGGTGCAGCGAGCGTCGTTGACGGTGGTACGGGGTGGTGAACGCACCTGGTTGGCGGGCGGATTGCGCGATACGGCGTCACTCATTCGGGTGCTCTGAGCACGGTCAGAACGCTGCCTACCTTGGGCGTGAGGGTGACTCCTCGTGGTTCAAGGCGGGAGGTGTGGCGATGCCCAACTCGCCGGCGACTCGTCGCGAGATACCGCATCGGCGGTTCTCGCCATCGGCACCGCCAAGCACCTGGATCGCGGCCCGCGCAGCGACGCCAGCCTCTGACTTTCGTCAACCACCGCCCCCAACTGAGAGAACACGTTCGAAAGGGGGAAAGAAGAAATGAGCCTCTCCCGACTGGGCAAGCGCATGGCGATGACCACCGCTGCCGTCGCGCTCGGTGCTCTTCCGCTCGCGGCTCCCACCCCGGCCTTCGCCGCCTCGCACTCGGTCAGCCTGACCGTTGGACCGGTACCGGTCCCCCAGGTCCCGCTCTCCGCCTGCATCGACACGACCTGCGTGTCAACCCCGTCACTCAACAGCGTGACACTCACCACGACGGCAACCGTGGATGGCCTCGCACTCCCCATCCTCATCCCGGTGCCTTGCCCCAACGGCGGGCAAGGAGTCGCCATCAGCGTCTCCAGCCTCAAACCCACGACCGTCACCGTCAGCGGATCGGTGTCCGGTACCTCCTCCAGCGGCCCGGTGAACATTCCGCTGGGCCCCGTCACGGAAAGGATCACGCCCGGCACACCCGGAATCCTCGTCTCCGCTTGCACGACCTGACCTCGGACAAACCACCGCCACCAGGCGCCTATAGCGCCGGGAGCGGAAACGCCTCCAGCCTGCTCGGCCCTACGCGGCCGAGCAGGCCCCCGCCAGCGACGTGGGGTGATCGCCACAAAATAGGAACAAGTCTGCGAAGATCATGGCGTTGTCCACGGACAGGGCGCCGCGCAGGAGCCGGTCGAGCGAGGCGGGCGGCGATGCGCTGCTCGGCTGCGCCGATGTCCTCACTGCTGTACGTGCGGTACTCGAATCGCGCCCGGGCCAGGACGCGGTCAATCGGCGAGGCACTCATCGCCGCTCCTTTCGTTTCCGTCGAGCCCGAGCGCTTCCTTCACTGGCTCGCAGTAAACCGAGGTGCGGACGCCTCCCATGCCTCGGCAGACCCGCGGCTGGGGGGTGGGGCACGAGACCTGCTGGCCCGCTCGGCCACGCTGGGGCCGATCTACGACAGCCTCCAGCCCAGCCGTGGTCAGCTGCCATAGCTTGTCCCCGCCTTCGGTGAATCCGGTCTGAACCACCTGCCGGTGCTCGGCCAGGTCGCCGGCCGCATTGCGGTGGGATTTGTTCCGCGCGGACTTGGGCTTCGGCTCCGGCAACTGCGTGTGCTTGAACGACAGGTGCGGCAGCGCCAAGTGCTGGACCTGATCCGCGGTCACGATCTTCAGCACACCCAAACTCCGCAGTACGTCCGCGCGCAGCGGCCCGGTCGACCCGCGCGGGTACAACTTCCTCGCCCCGCTCACGCTCCCGCCCCTTCCCTCCGACGCGGCCGACTCTGCGGCCGCTGCCTGCCGGGCCGAGGCAGCCGCGCGCAGCGCCCCGCTCGGAACCCGATGATCTCCACTCCACCACTCACCAATGACGAACCCAGGGGGAGAAGAGGGTTGTCGACGTTTCCCGGGCCCGCGAAAGCCCCCGTTGTCCAGGGGAAACGTGCTCCGGGCGTCGCCGGGTGACGGTAGTGGTTTCGGTAGGGGGTGCGGTAGCAGCCGCGGACCGGACCGCGGGAAGCTTGCGCATCGTGGTGCGTTGGTGCGCAACGCCGCCCGCGGTTGCGCACCAACTCACCACGCGCACCGCACCGACCGCACTGCACCTCACCAGGCGCACCAGGTGCAGTGCGCGTGCGCACCCGTTCGACGTCGGCGCTCTGCCGTTCCTCAGTCACCCACGGCCTCGCCGCCGGGCACAGAACGTCTGGTCTTCTTTCGCGGACTCCCTCCTCGGCTGCCGCCAGGCGTCGCGCGGGTTCGGGACGCGTCAGGTGAGAACGGAGACGACCTCCTAGCGGCTTCTTCGGCGAGCAAGGCTTTCGTGGGCGCGGTGGTGTATCCGGACCGGTCGGACATGATGGCCATGACGAGCGGGGCGGTACGGGGCGGCCAGACGACGGCGATGTCGTTGGCGCGGCCGTAGTCGCCGGTTCCGGTCTTGTTGGCCACCCGCCATCCCTTGGGAAGGGCGCCCCGGATGCGCCGGGCGCCGGTGGTGTTGTGCTCCAGCCAGCCTGTGAGCAGGGTGCGCTTCCCTGGGCTCAGGGCATCGTCGAGGATGAGCGTGCGGTAGTCGGCGGCGATCGCCCGGGGGGGGTGGTGGTGTCGCGCGGGTCCTGTGGGCGGACGCGGTTCAATTCGGGTTCGTAGTCGTCCATGCGGCTGACGGAGTCCCCTGATTCGCGCAGGTAGCCGGTCAACTGTGCCGGGCCGCCGAGGTTCCGCATCAGCGGGTTTCCGGCCGTGCCGTCGCTGTAGCGGATGGCGGCATCGCAGAGTTGCCGGACGGTCATCCCGGTCGCGATGTGGTTCTCGGTGATCGGCGAGATGGAGTTGACGTCGGCGCGGGTGTAGGTGATGTGCTTGTCCAGGTGGCTGAGGGGGTGGCGGGATAGGACCGCCGCGGCGGCGAGGGCCTTGAAGGTGGAGCAGAAGGCGAAGCGCTCGTCGGCGCGGTAGGCCACCGTGACGCCGGTGCCGGTGGCCAGGGCGTACACGCCCAGATGGGCACCGTGCGCGCGCTCCAGCTCCGCGAAGCGCCCGGCGTCCGCGGGGGGCGTGGCGGTGCGGCGGCTCGGTGCCGGGGAAGGTCCGGGCACTGCGTGGTCGTCTCCGGCGCATCCGGCCGTCGGGGGCAGGAAGACCGCGGCCGCCAGCAGAGCACGGCGGGAGGGCCCGGACCGCTCACCGGGCATGCGGCGGTCACGTGCTCCGCCCGTCGCCCGCCGGTCGCTGTCCGGCGGCGAACAGGCTGGAGTACCGGGGGAAGTCATTCTCCGGGGGCCAGGGCGCGGGCGAGTACCCGGGCCGCATCGGCGATCAGTGCGTTGTCCACGGCCGCGTGCTGTGCGGGCTTGGACGACAGCACGACCAGGACGATCGGTGTCTTCTTGGTCGTCCAGGCGACGCCGATGTCGTTGGCGCTGGCGTAGTCGCCGGTGCCCGTCTTGTCCGCGACGATCCAGTCGTCCGGAAGCCCGGCACGGAACCGTTCGCCGCTGGTGGTGTTGCCCTTCAGCCAGGTGATGAGGTGCTCCCGGCCGGCGGCGTCCAGGGCTCGGCCCAGCGTCAACCGTTCCAGGCTCCGACCGATGGCCTGGGGGGTGGTCGTGTCACGCAGGTCGCCGGGGACGGCGGCGTTCAAATCGGTCTCCCAGCGGTCGAGTCGACTCACCGGGTCGCCGATCGACCGGAAGAAGCCGGTGAGGCCGCCGGGTCCGCCGATCTCCCGCAGCAGGAGGTTGCCCGCCGCGTTGTCGCTGTACCGGATCGCGGCCGCGCACAGGTCGCCCACCGTCATGCCGGTGTCGACGTTCTGTTCGGTGATCGGCGAGTTGGGCAGGATGTCCCGGGCCGGGTAGTGGATCAGCTTGTCCAGCGGCGCGCAGCGGCCGTGGTCGCGGAGGACGGCTGCGGCGGCGAACGCCTTGAACGCCGAGCACATTGCGAATCGCTCCTCGGCCCGGTGGGCCACGACCCGGCCGCTGCGGACGTTGTGGGCGAACACGCCGAGGCGCGCGCCGTACCGCCGCTCCAGGTCACGCAAGGCGGTATCGGCGCCGCGCGGCCCGGGGGTTCCCGCAGCCGCCAAGGCGCCTGGGGCCGCAACGGCTGGAACGAGCACGGCGGTTGACAGGGCGAGGCCAGCCTTGAACACGCCGCGCCGCGGCAGAGGGGTGGCACTGGTCATGGACACAGGTCTCCCAGGTAGTCGTCGTCGGTGTCTGTCGCGGGCCCTCGACGGGGGACAGCGAAACAGTCGGAGACCTCTCATGTCCAAGAGTTAATATTGAACGCGTCATAACTTAATGATATGAATCGCGGATGGACCTCCTCGCGCACCTTGAGGCGTACGTCGCGGCCGTCGACGAGGCGAGCTTCTCGCGCGCGGCCGACCGGCTCGGCATCGCTCAGCCACTGCTGAGCCGACGCATCAAGACCCTTGAGCAGCACTACGGCGGGCTGCTGTTCGACCGCTCGCGGCGCCAGGTCACGACCACCGAGTTCGGCGTCCTGCTGCTCCCGTACGCCCGGGACGTACTGGACCGGGCACAGCGGCTGTTGCAGATCGCCGAGTCGGCCCGCCGGTCGGCGGTACGTGCCGTGGCGGTGCCAGCGGACTGTGGTCCCGCGGCGCTGGCGCGGATAATCCGCGCCGGTGCCGAGCACGGCAACCCGCTCGGCGTGCGCGAACTGCCGCCGGACAAACGGCAGTCGGGCCTGGCCGACGGTTCCCTGGCCTATGCGTTGCTGCGCGTCGCCCCGGAGGACGCCGCGCTCCGCGTCCCCCTCGGCCTGGCCTCCGCGCCGCCCTCCGGCACGCCGGACGACGCGCCTGCCGCCCCGACCGAGGCCTGGCGCCAGCCCTGCCCCCGCACGGTCCACCTGGAGGACCTGCGGCCCCGACGCGGCCGCGGCGCACGCAGCGCGCTGCCGATCCTCACCACGGTGGAGGACCAGGTCCCCCACGCTCAGGACCGGCTGAATCGGGCGGCCGCCCGCTCCGGACTGCCGGAACATCTGGTCCGCCCGGCCGGAGCAATCGCCGGCGCGCTGGCGGAGACGCTTGCCGGCCGGGTGACGCTGCTGTGCTCCGAGCCATTCGCGCGGCGGATCGGGGCGAGTTGGGCTCCGCTCGCCGACACATCGCTGCACCGGGGGTACGACCCCTGCGCGACACAACGCCAGCCCGACGTGGCGCACGTGCCGGACTGGCTGGTCGCCCTGTTGGCGTCCGCGGTCGGCGCCGCGGCGACCGCGGCGCCGGTCACGGCACCGTCCGGGCCCGCGGGCCAGGACGCCCCCTTCCGTCTGGCGGCCCGCGGATGAGCGTGGCACCCGCGAACCGGCCCGCCTACGTCGCCGCCGACGGCGCCCTCCTCGACGTCGCCGAGGCGATCGCCGCTGACTGGGCGGCCCTGGGCATCCGCGGTTCGTTCCTCGCCCGCAGCATCGACACCGACGAGCAACTCGGCTTCGACGTCGACGACGCGGTGCCCCTCGCCTCAGTGGTCAAAGTCCCGCTCGCCCTGGTCGTCCTGGACCGGATCGCGACCGGGGCACTCGACGCGGCACGCCCCGTAACACTCGACCCGAGCACCACCAGCGTCGGCCCGACCGGACTGGCCGCCTTCCGCCACCCGGCCACCGTGGCCGTCGGCGACCTCATTTACCTGATGCTCTCGGTGAGCGACAACGCCAGCGGTGACGCGCTGTTCGACATCGTCCCCGTGCGGGAGGTCGACGCCCAGTTGCATGCGTGGGGGCTCGCGGACATACGGGTACGCCACCGGCTCGACCACATGTACCGCTGCGCCGCCGGCGCCGCCGGGAACGACTTCTCCCTCGCCCAGGAGCTGGCCATCCGGGACGACGCTGCGGGGCGGCACACCATCGAGACGCTCGATCCTGCGCACGCTGACATCGGCACCGCCACCGCACTCGTCGACCTGTTGCAGCGCGTATGGCGGGACGACATCGCCCATTCCGCCGCGACCGCAGAACTCCGCCGGCTGATGGGGCTGCAGGTCTTCACTCACCGCCTGGCGAGCGAACTCCGTGCCGACACCCTCCGGGTGAGCGGCAAGACCGGGACCTTCCTCCACCTGCGGCACGAGATCGGCATGGTGGAGTCCGAATCGGGCGACCGGGTGGCCATCGCAGCGCTCACCCGCTCCGGCCGCCGGGCCAACCTGGCTCCGGACATCGACCTCGCCATCGGCACCGCCGCCCGGCATGCCTTCGAGGCCCTGCGGCGCTGAAGCGTGCCGACCCCGGGCTGCGCGTCCCGCCCCGCTTTCCGCGGCGTGAACACTCCAGCCGGCCACGGCCGTTGACCGGACTCTTCGAAGACGGAACGTATCACTGCCTGGCCCGGCAGCACAGGCCGCCGCATCGACGTGATCTTGCTGACCGCGGTCTGGACGCACCTCGACGAACCACAAAGGGCCTCGGCCATGGCCCGCCTGGCTGGCCTGCTCGAAACCGGGGGCCGGGTCATCCTCTCCCTACGCCATGGCCCCGTCCCGGCGGGCCGCCGCATGTTCCCCCTCTCCGCCGAGGAGACCACCGGCCTCGCCCTCAGGCACGGCCTGGACGTCGTCCACCACGCCCAGCGCGAGGATCCGCACGGACGCCCGGGAGTGGCCTGGACCTACCTCGGCCTCCAGCTCGATGCTGGCGGCGGCCAACTCCCTTGATGTCTGGGCAGTCGATGCCCTCGCCGAGGACGCGAGCTCCGCCAGTCGACGTCCAAGGGGATGTCCGGCAGATCCGCCGGCAGACGGCCTGCCCACGCCTCGGTCAACGCGTGCCCGTTGGCGCAGAGCTCGCCGTCCCGGCCGCCGACTGCCACCAGCGCCGCGCGGTCAGACAGGGCTCAGTCCGGCGAAGCGGCCGCCGTCCAGGAGCAGGATCCTCTCGGCGGCGAGGTTTCGCATCTCCTCGCCGGCCGCGTGCACTGTAGGCGGACATCACGATCTGCCCACTGATGGACAGTCAGCGATGGAGATGCGGACATGATGGCTCCCCACCGGTGGACTCGTCGTCACGGACTGTAATCGCCAGGGCGGGTCACTCACCGGGCATGAGTGATGTGATGATCCCCGGAGCGCGGGGACGCCGCCCCGGTCGACATGGTGCATTCTGCCCCTGTTCTCGCAGGCCGGCTGGCGGCGGCAGAGGAGTGGGTGCCCTCTGGACGTTTACGCAACGCTTGAGAACGGCTGCGGCAGGTGGACGGCCTTGGCAGCGAGTTGGGTGTTCAGAGGGGCTTTGACGTAGCCGGAGTCGACGATGAACTCGGCGCCGGTCGTACTGCTGGACCGTGGTGAGGCGAGGAAGGCGATCACGTCGGCGATCTCCTGGGAGTCCACCAGGCGGCTCTGGCCCACCATTTCCGGGGCGATCCGGTCCAGGATCGTGTCCCTGTCCTGTCCCGTTTGTGCGGCCAGGATGTCGGCGACTCCGCCCTGGTCGGTCCACGATGCCGTACGGGTGGCGCCGGGAGAGACGGTGTTCACCCGGATGCCCCGGTCCGAGTACTCCTGCGACAAGACCTTGCCGAGGTTGTTCATGCCGGCCTTGGCGACCCCGTACTCGATGCTGCTGGGCGAGGGCTGGCGGGCGCGAACGCTGGAGACGTTGACGATCGAGCCGCTCCCCTCTTCCAGCATGTGCGGGAGGGCAGCGCGGATGGCCCGTACGGCCGTGAAGAGGTTGAAGTCGATAATCCTCTGCCACTCGTCGTCGGTGCTGTCGAGGAACGAGCCGCGTGGCATCGCGACCCCCGGCGGCGGTCCGCCCGCGTTGTTCACCAGGATGTCGATCCCGCCGAACTCCGAAACCGCCCGCTTCACCACCTGGCCGGGGGCCGCGGGGTCCGTCAGGTCCACCGGTACGTGCAGCAGGTCGGCAGTGGCCAGTTGGTCCAGTTCGGGGCTGCTCCTGCGGGAGGCGGCGACCACCCGCACCCCTTCGTGCAGAAAGGCTCGTGTGACCGCCAGCCCGATGCCCTTCGACGCGCCGGTCACCACCGCGACACAGCCAGAAATCCGTAGGTCCATTCGCCCTCCCCGGTCCATCTCTTCCTGTCCTTCGTGCAAGCGTTTCGTTCCGACAGCCCAAACGCTGCTGCGGTTCATCGACGAAGCCGGCCGACCTGCTGGATCAGGCGGTGGGCGCGGTGGCGAGCATCCAGTGGCTGAACGCGGCGTACCGTCGTGCGAACTCGGCGGCTCCGGTGGCGTTTTCGACGGCTGCGGCGTGCTGGCGGACGTGGTCGAACCGGGCGGTGCGGGCGCGTTCGTACCGGGCGAGCGCGGTGGCCGTGTCGGGCCCGGCCGCCAGGCTGGCGCGCAGGACACCGGCGTCCTCGATGCCGAGGGTGCCGCCTGCGGAGATGTGGGGGGACAGGCCGTGTGCGGCGTCCCCGATCAGCGCGATGCGTGCGCTCGTCCAGCGTGGCAGCGGGGGGACGAGCATGATCGCATTCTCCAGGATGGCCTCCTCCGGGGTGTCAGCGATCATCTTCAGCAGGTCGTCGTGCCAGCCCGCCTCGGCCAGGTTCCGGGCCCGCTGAAGCGCCCGCTCCCGCTTGGTCCCGGTGAGCGGACCAGTCTCGAACTGGTTGACCATCCACATGGTCTGCCCTTCCGCGACTCGCGCGTACCCGCCCCGGGTGCGCTCCCGCCCGACCGTGAGCACCGTGCCCTGCGGGCGCTCGTCCCCGGCGGGCACGACCGCGCGCCAGGCGTAGTGTCCGGCGTGCGCCGTGGCATCGCTGCCGGGCACGAGCTGGGCGCGCATGCGGGAGTACACGCCGTCCGCGCCGATCAGCAGGTCCGCGCACAACTCCTCACCAGTGGCGAGGTGGACGACAACTTCCGACTCGCGCTCGATGTACCCGGTTGCCGGGGCGGCGAGGAGGATCCGGTCCCGACCGACCGTGTCGGCAAGCAGGCTGTTCAGCCGGGGCCGCTGCACGAGCAGAAGCCGGTGGTCGGCCACGTCGTAACCCGTGGCGCGTACCGGGTGTCCGGCGGCGTCGAAGAACCAGGCGTCGATCTCTTCGCCCATGCCGCGGACGTCCGTGCCGATCCCGATCCGGTCGAACTCACGCAGCGCATTGGGCCACAGGCCGATGCCCGCTCCGGCGGCACGCACCTGTGACGCCTGCTCCAACACTGTGACCTCATGCCCGATCAGCCGAAGAGACGCCGCAGTGGTAAGCCCGACCAGACCGCCCCCGACGATCACTGTACGCATCGTTCACTCCTCCCGCTCCCGGCGCCGAGCAGCGCCCACCTCCAGCCAACGACGAGAGCGAGATGACTTCAAATGCATAGTTCTGATATCTAGCATTACTCACATGCATCTGGATCTGAACCTGTTGACCGCGCTGGATGCACTGCTCGACGAGCGCAGCGTCGGCGCCGCCGCCGACCGGCTGCACCTCTCACAGCCGGCAATGAGCCGCACCCTCAGCCGGATCAGGCGAGCGACCGGGGACCAGATCCTGGTCCGCTCCGGCCGGACCATGCTCCCCACGCCCTACGCCGAGCAAATCCGCGAGGAGGTCCACCAACTCGTTACCCGGGGCCAGGCCGTCCTCACCCCGACCGCCGAGGTAGACCCCGCCAGGCTGGAGCGCACCTTCACCCTCCAGTGCAACGACGTCATCGCCGACGCTCTCCTGCCACGCCTTGCCGCCGA
>CAYNNX010000206.1:0-12553 GCA_964398515.1 uncultured Streptantibioticus sp.
AGCACCACCGCCAGCGGCACGTTGCCGATGGAGCAGACGAACGAGGCGATGGCCACGAGCGGGCCGATCAGCGGCCCCCACAGCTTCGCGGCGAGGGGGTGGCCGGTGAAGAAGAAGGCGCGCCAGAAGGAGCCGGGAACCCAGGCCGCGATGGCTCCGGCGATCAGCAGGCCGACCACCAGGTCCCGCAGGATGGCGGCCCATTCCATGACGAACACGTGCGAGACCGAGGTGAACGCCTCGCGGGACAGCAGCCGCCGCCGGAACGAGCCCTGGCGTTGGACTGACATGTCCATCGCGGCGTGGCCCTCCATGGAGCCGGTGAGGCCGCGTTCGGCCTGATCGCGCGCCTGACGAAGGAGCCTGTCGCGCAGCAGGAGCCGGAAGAGCATCGCCAGCGTCACGATCATGATCGGCCCGCCGACGAACTCCGCGACGGTGAACTGCCAGCCCATCAACAGCGCGAGGATGACGCCCAGTTCGATCACGAGGTTGGTGGAGGCGATCTCAAAGGCCATGGCGGCGGTGAAGCTCGCCCCCTTGCGGAAAAGCGAGCGGGCGAGGGCCACGGCCGCGTAGGAGCACGAGGAGGAGGCGGCGCCGAGACCGGCGGCGAGCGCGAGGGTGCGCGGGCGGTCGTCACCGAGCGCCCGGACGACCGCCGACTTGCGGACGACCGCCTGGACGACGGCGGACAGGGCGAAGCCGAGGATCAGAGCCCAGGTGATCTCCCAGGTCATCGCGCCGGTGATGGAGAGTGCGTGCAGGACGGCGTGCATCGGCTCTGCCTTTCATGGCTGTGGGCCCGGTCTCGACCTCGACCCGCATACCCTTTTCTCATACCCCCAGGGGGTATGTCATGGCAAGAGCTTACCCCCACGGGGTATTGAAAGGAAAGGAAGCCGCGCGCGCTCCGGTCAGCCCGCTTCGCGGTGCCGCACGCGGTGGAGCTGGTGCCAGCCGCCTGCGAGCAGGTCGGCTCGGGCGGGACCCCAGCTGCCGCGGGGATAAGGGGCGGGCCGCTCGGGGATGTCGAGGACGGGCTCCACGATCCGCCACTGCTCCTCGATGGCCTCCGCCGGTACGAACCGGTGGTGGCGGCCGTCCATGGCGTCGTCGAGCAGGCGCTCGTAGGCCTCCTGGCGCGTTCCCGCTGTGGTGTCGGGTTCGAGCGACAGGTCGACCGGGTGGCTGAGCGCCTCGGGCCCCGGTGTCTTGGCCTGGACGGTGATCGTGACACCTTCGTCGCGGCCGAGCCGCAGCCGCACCAGGTTCGCCTCGGGCTGTGCCGAATGCCGCCCGGTGAACAGCGGCCGCCCAGGGCGCCGGAGCTCGATGACGGCCTCGGTGGTGGTGATGGGCAGATGCTTGCCGGCGCGCAGCAGGACCGGCACCCCGTTCCAGCGGGGCGCGTCGACGGCCAGCCGGGTGGCGACGAAGGTCTCCGTGGTCGAGTCGGGGGCCACGCCCGGCTCGTCCCGGTAGCCGGCGTACTGGCCGCGCACGGTGGTCTCGGGCGACAGGGGGCGGATCCGCCGCAGCACCTCGGTCGCCTCCCGCTGGACGTCCCCGGTCGTGGCGGGCGGTTCCATCGCCAGGAGGGCGACGGTCTGCAGCACGTGGTTCTGCAGCACGTCGCGGATCGCGCCCGCGGCGTCGTAGAAGCCCGCCCGGCCCTGGGTGCCGAACTCCTCGGCCAGGGTGACCTCGATTCGGGCGATGTGCTCGCGGTTCCACAGCGGCTCGAAGATGCCGTTGGCGAACCGGAAGGCCAGCAAGCCCTCGACGGACTCCTTGCCGAGGTAGTGGTCGATCCTGAAGATGCGTTCGGGCGCGAAAGCGGACCGCAGGCGCTGCTCCAGCTCCCGGGAGGAGCGCGCGTCGTGGCCGAAGGGCTTTTCCACCACGACCCGGCCGCGGGCCGCCAGGCCGGCCGCCGCCAGGCCCGCGGTCACGTCATCGAACACCGTCGGCGGAACGGCCAGGTGGAACAAGGGATGCGCGGCGCCCCGCAGGCGCCGGGCGAGACGTTCGTAGAGTCCAGGGTCGGCGTAGTGGCCGGTCACCATGGTCAGATGCGAGGCGAACTCGTCGAAGTCCGCCGACTTCACCTTGCCGTCGGCCTCCTCGACCGCCTTGCGGGCGGCGGCCGCGAGCTGCCGGTCGTCCCAGGCGGACCTGCCGACTCCGATCACCGGCACACCCAGGCGCCCCCTGCCGGCCAGGTGGTACAGGGCCGGGAAGAGCTTCTTGTAGGCGAGGTCTCCGGTCGCGCCGAAGACCACGACGGCATCCGCACGGTTGTCCATGAAGAGCCTTTCCTTCGGAACGAGGGCCACCGGATCGCGCCACTGTGGACGCCCGCCGGACAGCTGAGGCCATCGGCCGCGCCGCGGGCGATCCGCGGGCGGGGAGCCGTGGCGGCCTCAGGCGGCGGAGCTTCCGCCGTCGACGGCGAGGACGGCGCCGTTGACGAAGGAGGCGGCGTCGGACGCGAGGTAGGCGACGGCTTCGGCGACCTCCTCGGGCCGGCCGACACGGCCCGCGGGGGTGATGGCCAGGAAGCTCTCACGGTCGTCGCCGAGGGCGGCCTGGACGCCTTCGGTCTCGATGACGCCGGGACTGACCGCGTTGACCCGCACGCCCGCCGGTCCGTACTCGGCTGCCCAGATACGGGTGAGCTGGTTGACCGCGGACTTGCTCGAGCCGTAGGCGGTGGCACCCACCAGACCCCTTTCGGCCGCCACGGTGGAGACGTTGACGATCACACCGCCGCCCTTCCCGACCATGGCCGGGGCCAGCTCTGCGACGAGGAAGAAGGGTGCTTTGACATTGACGTTGTAGACCTGGTCGAAGACGTCCTCGGTGGTGTCGGCGGTGCCGACGAACGGGTAGATTCCCGCGTTGTTCACCAGGATGTCGATCCCCCCGGTAACCTGCGTCGCCGCGCGAGCCAGCTGCCGCGCATCGGCTGCACCGGCCAGGTCAGCCTGGACGAAGTCGGCCTTCCCGCCCGCCGCGCGGATCTCCTGCACGGTCCGCTCCCCGCGGCCCGCGTCACGGCCGGACACGACGACGTGTGCGCCCCGATCGGCCAGCAGCTGCGCGATCGCACGGCCGATACCGCTGGTCCCCCCGGTGACCAGAGCGGCCGAACCACTCAAGGACACAGACATGAGAACTCCAGAACCGATTGGAACGGCCTTTCCGCTCGCACAACCCCACGGCTGGAACGAACATTCCAGCCACGGTTGATGTGTGGGCCATGTCCTCGACCGGTTCCATCTCGCCCGGGAGCCCGCGCAAGCACACGGCCTCCGGTCGCCGTACCCGCGAACGCATCGTCCAGACCGCCGCCGACCTGATGTTCCGCAACGGTGTCGCCGGGACGAGCATCCCCGACCGTCATGGAGGCCGCCGGGGTCAGCGCCTCGCAGGTCCACCACTGCTTCGACGCCAAGCGAGGGCTGGTCAGCGCCGTGATCGACCGCCTGATCGAGGCGTCCCTGAACAGCCGGCGGCCGGTCCTGGACCAGCTGGACAGCTTCGAATCCCTCCAGGCCTGGTGCGACGCGGCCGTCGAGGGCCGGCGGCGGCGCCACTGCGAAGGAGGCTGCGAGATCGGTTCACTCGCCGGCGAGCTGGCCGAGAGCGACGCCGCGACCCGCGCCGAGCCGGTGAACGCCTTCGAACGCTGGGAGGCACCGCTCCCCGAAGACCTGGCGCGCATGCAGCAGCGAGGCGAGCTCTCCGCCGACGCCGACGTCCACGACCTGGCCACCGCCCTGCCGGCAGCCGTCCAGGGCGGCTCCCTCCTCACCCGGACACGGCGCGGCACCCACCCGCTCAAAACGGCGACGGACTCGGCGATCGCCTACGTCAAGACCTTCGCGACCAAGCCACGGCCAGCCGACTGGAACACCGCCTCCGGCAGGGTTCACGGGGTGTGCGTGTCGAGGCCGGCGTCGCGGGCCAGCAGAGCCGCCTGTACCCGGTTATCGCATTCCAGCTTGACCAGGATCCTGCTGACGTAGGTCTTCACCGTCGCCTCGCTCATGTGGAGGCGCGAGCCGAGGCCGGCGTTGGACAGCCCCTCTCCCAGCAGGGTGAGCACGTCGAGTTCGCGCTCCGTCAGCGTCTTCAGCTTGCGCTGGGCCTCCTCGCGGCGCGGGGAGGCCGGGCTGGTGGCGATGGTGTCCACCACGTGGCGGGCGGCGGCGGGCGAGAGGAACGCGTCGCCGCCGGCTGCGGCACGCACCGCCTGGATCAGCTCGCTGGGAGCGGTGTCCTTGAGGAGGAAGCCGGCGCCACCCGTGCCGAGCGCGCGCAGGACGTTGTCCCGCTCGCCGAAGGTGGTAAGGATCAGCGCGTGCGCCGTGGGCACGGCACGCCGTAGCTCGCCCAGCGCCGTCAGACCGTCCATGCCCGGCATCTGGATGTCCAGCAGCACCACGTCAGGCTGGTGGGCACGGGCCAGGTCGACGGCCTGCCGGCCGTCGGCCGCCTCGGCCACGACGTCGATGTCGTCCGCGGATGTGAGGATCATTCGGATACCGGCGCGAATGAGCGGCTCGTCGTCCGCGACAAGGACTCGGATCATCGATGGGGCTCCTTGCGGGGCAGGCCGCGGCGCGTTTCAAGGCCTCCTACTCTCGCACGCCGGCTCGGTCCGATCCGCAACGGGGTACCCCCGGGTGCGAGTTCTCACCACACCAGGAACAGCCCCATGGCGGTCAGCACCGCGGCCGTTGCTCCCACCGTGACGGCAAGGGTCCGGCCGTACGCACGATGACGCGCGTACGAGACAGGGCCGAGGGAATCCGCCGGTTCGGGCCCGGCCGGCGACATGTCGTGCAGCCAGCTGTCGTCGTCGGGTGCCGCGGAACCGGTCGCCTCGTAGGGGAGGACGCCGGCCACCCGGAACCCGCCGTCGCCGGTGGCCCGGGCGCGGACCATCCCGCCGACCAGCCGGGCCCGCTCGCGCAGCCCTGCCAGGCCCTGGCTGCCGCTGACCGGAACGGCAGGCGCCGAGGGCTCCGCAGGCGGGGCGTTGACGACCTCGACGACCAGGGCATCGGGCTCATAGTGCAGCGCGACCTCGACCGCGGCGCCCGGTGCGTGCTTGTGGGCATTGGTCAGCGCTTCCTGGACGATCCGGTAGGCGGCCTGGCCGGTCGCGGCGGAGAGCGGGCGATCCTGGCCGGTACAGCGGAACCCGGCCCGGGTGCCGACCTGCCGGGTGGCATCGACGAGACCCTCGATGTCGTCGACGCCGCCGGAGCTCTCGGCGACGGAATCGTCGTGCAGCACCCCGACCACCTGGCGAAGTTCGCCCATCGCGGCAACCGCGGCCTGACGCAACACCTGGACCGCCGCGCGATGGGGTTCCGCCAGGCCGCGGTCCATCTCCAGGGCACCGGTCTGCACGGCGATCAACGTGAGTTGGTGGCCGAGGCTGTCGTGCATGTCCTGGGCGATGCGGTGCCGCTCCCGCAGCCGGGCCTGCCGGGCCACCATGATCCGTTCCCGCAGCAGTTGGTCGTGGCGCTCCTGGAGCGTGGCCAGCAACGTGCGGCGCTGGGCCTGGTATCGCCCGACCAGGGCGGGCAGCAGCACCAGGGCGAAGAAACACGTGACGTTGAGCGCGAGCACCGCGTCCAGGGCCCACGGGTCGGGCTGGTTCCACCAGGAGACGGCCGGCATGAGGACGAGGGTCGTGGTGAACACGACGATCAGCGACCGGGGCCGCTCCAGACGGCGCCCCGCCGACCAGCCGGCGCACACCAGCAGCGGGACGCAGCCGAGCCAGATGCCGGTGCTCACGGCAGAGGCGACGAGCACGACACCGGGCAGCCCGCGTCGCAGGACGTACAGCGCGGCCGCCAGCCCTCCGATCCCCACAGCCGCGGCGGTTCCGCCCGACACGACGGCTTCCGGCAACGCCGCCGCCACACCGATGCCGAGGATCCCGGTGCCTTCGCTCACGTACGTCCGCACGTTCCACGGACCGGGCAGCGCCCGGCGGAGGAGCGTGCGCCATGCCCTTGCTGTCGCCTCCACCCGGCCGAGCATAAGGGGAAACCGCGGACCGTCCGGAGGCCGAAAGTCTCGACGGGCAGCGACGGAAGTCGACCATCGGCGTGCGAGGCAGGGCCCGGTAACCGCCGGGTGGCAGCGCCGCGGAGCCTCCAACGGGACGCCGTCGGGCCGTGCCGGTGTCCAAGACACTCGCACCGGCCTCATCACCCCGCGACTTCCGTCGGACCCGATCGCGACGAACGGCGATATCGCACCGCCATACGCCGTGCCTAACTTCTTTGGCCGGGGAGCGAGATGCGAGGACACATGCACATCTCGCGCTCGCCCAGGTACACAACTCTTCCGGACAACCCTCTCTTGGGATCCGGAAGGACGTCACGGAATGATGGAGAAAGCATGTCCGCCACCAAGGTTCTGCTTGTCGTGCTCGTCGGCGTGACGGGGGTGAGCGTGGTCTCCCTCCTGGCACTGACGTTGGCCTGGCGCTGACGTCGGTCTCCGGCGCCCATGACGCACGGCGTCGCAGGCACGGGCCCTGATTCCTTTTCCACCCCGCTGACGGTAAGGATCACGGGCGGGGGTATGGTCACCCTCACCTGCTTCTCCGTCAGACGGACCGGAACCGTAGGACCTGCCACCATGGACCGCACCGCATCGCCCACCAGGCCTGTGACGGCCCGGCTGCTCGCGGTGTGCGCCATGGTCTTCGCGCTGTTCCTGATGCACGGTATGCCTACGGCTGCCGCCGGGGGATGCCATGCGGCCATGGCCGCCCGCACGCCGATGCCGCAGTCGCCACCGCCTGTGAAGGTTTCACACGCGGGGACCCAAGCGGCGGGGCACTTCGCTGACGCCTCGCACATGACCGCCGCCGGCCTGAACGGCACGCTGTGCGTTGCCACTCCGGCACACCAACGGCCGTCGGCGCCGGTCGGTGCGGCGGCCGTCGTGGGGTTCGCCGGGTGTGAGCCGCCGGGCCGGCGGTTCGCGGCCGGCGGGACGCGGTGGCGAGGGCCGCCCGGAGGCGGCCGAGGAGTGTTGCTGCGCGTGTGCGTCGCGCGGACGTGACGGCTCCGCCCGGACCCGGGATGCACCGGGCCCGGCACGTTGTCGTCTCCATCCGCGCACCGCCCGAGCGCGCTGCGCCCACCTCGAAGGATCCTCGCGATGTCCCTCGTTTCCCGCTTGCCGTTCCATCGTCGCGGCGTGGCGGCCGCCTCCGTCGGCGGCGTCCTCGCGCTCGCCCTGGCCGCCTGCGGCTCGGCTTCCGCCACCCACCCCCCGATGCCCGGGATGGACATGCCGTCCGCCTCGGCGTCGGCCACCGGGCACGACGACTCGTCCATGCCCGGCATGTCCATGAACACCGGGAACGGACTGTCCGCCGAACAGGACGGCTACCGGATGACCTCGACCGCCTCCACACTGCCGTCCGGCAAAGCGGCCGACTACCGGTTCGCCATCACCGGCCCGAACGGCGAGCGCGTAACCGACTTCGCCGTCGACCAGACCAAGCGCCTGCACTTCTACGCCATCCGCTCCGACCTGAGCGGCTTCCAGCACGTCCACCCCACCATGGCGGCCGACGGCACCTGGACCGCCGGCCTCGCCGCGCTCCAGCCCGGCTCCTGGCGGCTGTTCGCGCAGTTCACGCCCGGCACCGGTGCGGGCGGTGGCAGGGACTTCGTGCTCAGCCGCACGGTCACCGTCCCCGGCCCGGCGACCGCCGCCGCCCTGCCGAAGGCGTCCACGACCACCACGGTCGACGGCTACACCATCACCATCCAGGGTGAGTTGACGGCCGGCACGGCCCACCCCCTCACCGTGACCGTCAGCAAGGACGGCAAGCCGGTCACCGGCCTCCAGCCGTACCTTGGCAGTTACGCACACCTGACCGCCTTCCACGAGGGCGACCAGGCGTTCGCCCACCTCCACCCGGAGAACACGGTCGACGGCGCCTACGGAGGCCCCAGCCTGCGCTTCCACGCCCAACCGGCCCAGTCCGGCAACTGGCGGCTGTTCCTGCAGTTTCAGACCGCGGGCACCCTCCACACCGCGGCCGTCACACTCCGCGTGAGCTGACACGCGTCCGCGCAGGCGCCGCTGTCCCGGCGGCGCCTGCGCGGGTCTCGCCGCACGCCCGGAAGTCGCCTGCCGGTCCTGGACGGCGACAGAGGTCCCCCCCGTTACCCCAACGAGCCCGGGAAATTGGCGAGTTCGCCTGTCACCACGTCGAAGGGTGGGTTCCCGACGGGAGTTGCGTCTTGCCGGATACGTTTGCGGCGGCGGTATGCGGCGGCGCGCTCCCTCCCGCCGCAGGCGGCACTGGAGCACCAGCGGCACCGGCCGGGGCGGCTGGTGTCGCCGAACAGCAGACCGCACTCGGGGCCGGCGCCGCGAGCTGCGACCGCGGCACCGTCTACCGGCGCATCGACGGTGCCCGGCCGGTGGTCTTCCGCGATCGCTTCACCGGCGGGGAGCACACCCCGGCGGACTCGGCCCTGCGGGCGTTCTTCGAGATCACCGCCGCCGACGAACTCGACGTGTTGGCGCACAATCCCGGGCCGGCCGCACGGTACGGCGCGGCTGTGTACGGCTTGTTCGCGAGCTCACGCGAACTGCTGTCCCCGGCCGCGCGGGACGCCTGCGCTCGGCGGCTCGGCCGGTACGCCCCGGCCGCGTCCCCGGGATCGTGGATCACCGGCAGCCTGATCGAGAGCAGCACCTGCGAGGACACCGCCGGGACGGACCGCCGACGGCCGCGGAGGCGTTCCGGGAGCCCGATCGGCGGCGCATCGGAGCGCACGCAATGCGGCGCTTAGGATGTGAAGAGCGTCACTGGGAGATCTCGGGCGCCCGGACCGGGTCTCACCTGTGCGGAGGCCGGGATGAAACGTCACAGCATCCGGTATCGGCCGGACAGCCCCAGCCGGCCGGCGGCGCAGCCGCGGACGGGTGCCGGGGAGAACCTCCAGTCGGCCCTCGTCCTGAACGGCATGGGCAGTTTCCATTGGGACCGGGACAGCGGGGAACTCCTCCTCGACCCTGGCGGGCTCGTGGTGATGGGGCTGCGCCCCGGTGAGTACGACGGGGACCCCCGGATGCTGGGTCGGCGGATCCTGCCCGACGACATCGACGGCCTCCAGGAGCTCATCGAGCGGTCCCTGGCGTCCCAGCCGGGGGGCGGGGCCTACTTCCGGGTACGGCACCCCGACGGAACGGTCCGCTGGAAACACGCCCAGGGCCGCATTCTGCGCGACGACGCGGGGCGCGCCCGCCGCGTGACCGGGATCGTGCGCGACGCCACCGACGAGCTGATCCACCAGGCCGAGCAGAAGGCCATCGAGGCCGAACGACGGCGTCAGACGGACGTGGTCCAGACCCTCACGCACGCGCTCTCCCAGGCCCTGAGCGTGCAGGACGTCACCGAGGCGGTGACCAGCGAGGTCCTCCGCGAGCGGCTCGGGGCCGTCTCGGTGTCCCTGGGAGTGGTCGAGCAGGGCCACACGCGGGTGGTGGGAGCGGCGGGTCTGCCGAAGGCGCTCATCCGGGATCTCGCCGTTTCCCGCCTGAGCGCTCCGATGCCCTTCGCCGAAGCCGTCCGCACCCGCACCCCGCGGTTCCTATCCCGCGATGCGATGCGCGACCGCTACCCCCGGTTGTGGCCGTACCTGCGGCGCGCCACGATGACCAGGTGCGCCATCCTCCCGCTGATCGCCCAGGCGAAGCCGATCGGCGCGCTCGCGATGGCCTTCCAGGATCGCGCCGGGTTCCTCCCCGAGGAGTGCAACCTGCTGCTCGCCCTGGCATCCACCATCGCCCAGTCGCTCCAGCGCTCGGTGCTCTACGACAACGAGCACGAGATGGCCGTCGGACTGCAGCACGCCATGCTGCCCGCCCGCCTCCCGGAGTGTGCGGGCGCCTCGATCGCCGCCCGATACCGGCCGGCGCACGCCGGACGGTACATCGGAGGCGACTGGTACGACGCGATACCGCTGCCCAGCGGCAACATCGGCATCGTGGTCGGCGACGTCGAGGGGCACGACGTGCAGGCCGCCGCGGTGATGGGCCAGCTGCGCACGGTGCTGCGCGCCTACGCGGCAGAAGGGCATGCACCGGCCTCCGTGATCGCCCACGCATCCGCCTTCCTGCTCGACCTGGACGCCGATCGCTTCGCGACCTGCACCTACGCCGACCTGGACCCGGTCACGGGAGACGCTCACGTGGTGCGTGCCGGCCACCTCGGGCCGCTCGTGAAGGACGCCGACGGGACCTGCTGCGCCCCGCAGGCGCCCGGCGGGCCACCGCTGGGCCTGCAGACCGGCGATCGGTATCCGGTCGCGTCGCTGCGGTTGCGTGCCACCGACACACTCCTGCTGTACACCGACGGCCTCGTGGAACACCAGGGCATGGACATCGACGACGGCCTCGTCCGGCTCCAGACGGTCGTGCATGACGGGCCCCCGGGGCCGGAGGAACTCGCCGACCACGTCATCCACACCATCGAGTCCCGGTACGGACTCCACGACGACGCGGCGCTCCTGCTCGCCCGACTGCCGCGCGCCGCCCCCGCTCGCTGAGCACGGCAGGCCGGCCCGCGCACCCGGAGCAGTCGTCAGCCGTATCCGCGCCGCGCGGTATGTGTCCGGGCGCCACCTGCCCGGGCCGGAATATGTGCCCTGGTCACGTGGGCGACGTCGCGGAGCGTTCCTACCGTGTCGGCCATGGAGAGCACCGACAGTACGCGGTTCCTCACCGGGCGGACAGCCCTGGTCACCGGCGCCGCCGGCGGTATCGGACGGGCGTGCGCACGGGCGCTCGCGGCGGCCGGCGCCGCGGTGTACGTGGTCGACCGGGCCGCCGAGGCGGCCAGGCAGACGGCGCAGGAGATCGCAGGAACGGCCCATGTGGCGGACCTCTCCGACCCCGCCGCGGTGGACGCGCTACCGGACGACGCCCACATCGTGGTCAACAGCGCGGGGCTGCAACACGTCGCGCCGGTCCACGAGTTCCCGCCGGAGCGCTTCGCCCTGATCCAACGGGTCATGGTCGAGGCGCCCTTCAGGATCCTGCGCCGCACCCTGCCGTACATGTACACGCAAGGGTGGGGCCGCGTGATCAACATCTCCTCGGTCCACGGCCTGCGCGCCAGCCCCTACAAGTCGGCTTACGTGGCCGCCAAACACGCCCTGGAAGGGCTCAGCAAGGTCGTCGCCCTGGAAGCCGCACCGCACGGTGTGACCAGCAACTGCGTCAACCCCGGCTACGTCCGCACCCCACTGGTCGAGAAGCAGATCGCCACCCAGGCCCTCGCCCACGGCATCGATCCGGCGGACGTGGTGGAACAGGTGATGCTGCAGCGTCCGGCCATCAAGCGGCTGATCGAGCCGGAGGAGGTCGCCGAGGCGGTCCGGTGGCTGTGCACACCGCGGACCGCGCACATCACGGGCGCCTCCATCACCCTCGACGGCGGCTGGACCGCCCACTGACCACACTTGGTGGACGTAGGCCTCGACGGGGCGCCGCGTTCGTGTGCTCTACGGTCAGGACCACCGGGTCACACCCCGCGTGCGGGTTGTCCCCAGTCAGCGGAATGGACACGGAGCCGAACCCTGACCGACCGGTGGCCGGGCTCACGCGGCACGGCCACCGGCGATGCGTAGGCGCGCCTACGGAGCCATCTCGTACGCTCCGGACAAAGCCTCGACCCGCTGCCAGACCCGCTCCGTACGTGCCTCGTCGACGACCGGCCGCCGGATCGAACCCAGCGCCCAGTCCCGCTGCTGTTCGGTCGCCGAGTCCTTGCCGTGCAGTTCGACGGCCTGCGCGGAGAAGTCCCGCACGAGGACGGCGAAGAGTTCGCCGAGCAGGTCCTCGTCGAGTCCGGTCAGGGCGGCCTGCTCCAGGACGAGCTGCCCGTGCACGACGAGGGCGAAGAGCTGACCGACCGCGAGGACGAGGTCGAGGTCGCGGCTCTGCTCGGCGTCGGGGGCCGCCGTGGCCACGAACTCGCAGAGCGCGTCGGCCTGTTCGCGGAAGCGGGTCACGTTGGGCAGGTGCGCGTATGCGTCGAAGGCGGGCCGCCAGTCGTGGAACCGCACCGTGCCGAGGCCGCGGGCCGGCCCCTGCCGGAACAGGAAGTCGTCGTCGGCCGCGTCACGGCGGGTCGGCACGCCGGGGTACTCGGCCGGGTCGAGGAGATGGCTGCGCATGAACTTCAGGATCAGCGCCAGGTTGACGTGGACCGTACCCTCCAGCTTCGGCAGGCCGCGGATCTCCACGGCCGCCTGGCCGAAGTAGTTGTCCTTCTCGAAGCCCTTGGCGGCGATGACGTCCCACATGAGGTCGATGACCTTTTCGCCCTCCGTGGTCACCTTCATCTTCGTCATCGGGTTGAAGAGCAGGTAGCGGCGGTCGTCGGGGCCGGCGGAGCGGAAGTAGTCGACAGCGCGGTCGCTAAACGACTTCATGCCGACGAGCCTGACGTACGCGTCGGTCAGCTCGCGCCGCACGT
>CAYNNX010000207.1:0-12535 GCA_964398515.1 uncultured Streptantibioticus sp.
GTTCGCCCCTCCCGGGTAGGGCGCCGGGCGGGGTCCGCCCCTGCCGGGGGGTGGGGGGGCGGGGCGGGCCGCGCCCGTCGGGGGAGCGGTCGAACGGTGCCTAGCCGGCGCTGGGCTCGGCCTCGGCGGTCGCGCAGGGCGCCTCGGGCGGCGTGCGGGAGGAGCCCTCCGCCGCCGCGGCGGCGTCCACGACGGGTCCGGCCGAGGCGGCGATCTCACCGGAGCGGATCATCTCGATCCTGGTGAGCACCTTCGCGCGCAGGTCGCCGGGGACGTCGTCATGCCCGCAGCACCGCTTCACCAGCTTCTTCACGGCCTGTTCGAGCCCGTACTTCTCCAGGCACGGGTTGCACTCGCCGAAGTGCTCCTCGAACTTGTGGTACTCCCCCTCGGACATTTCGTGATCGAGGTACTCGTAGAGGTGGTCCAGTACCTCGGAGCAGTCCGTTTCATGCGGATTGCCGCAGCTCATGTGTCCGAGCCTTTCCGATCGTGCGCGTCGCCCGACACGGCACCCGCGGCCGCCGGGGCGAGCCCGCGGTCACGTGCGTAGTCCTCCAGCAGCCCGCGCAGTTGGCGCCGCCCGCGGTGCAGCCGGGACATCACCGTACCGATGGGTGTCCCCATGATGTCGGCGATCTCCTTGTAGGCAAAGCCCTCGACGTCGGCCAGGTACACCGCGATCCGGAACTCCTCGGGGATCGCCTGGAGCGCCGACTTCACGTCCGAGTCGGGCAGGTGGTCCAGCGCCTGCGACTCGGCGGAGCGCAGGCCCGTCGACATGTGCGACTCGGCCCGGGCGAGCTGCCAGTCCTCGATCTCCTCCGTGCCGCTGCGCTGGGGTTCGCGCTGCTTCTTGCGGTAGGAGTTGATGAAGGTGTTCGTCAGGATGCGGTAGAGCCATGCCTTGAGGTTGGTGCCCTCACGGAACTGGTGGAAGGACGCGTACGCCTTGGCGTACGTCTCCTGCACCAGGTCCTCGGCGTCGGCCGGATTGCGCGTCATGCGCAGCGCGGCCGAGTACATCTGGTCGAGGAAGGACAGCGCGTCCCGCTCGAAGCGCGCGCTGCGTGCCTCGGGCGTCTCAGCGTCGGGACGGGGTTGCGGCTGCTCGTCCGTCGTACCGTTGTCGGTCCCTGTGACCGGACCCACCTCCTCCAACACCGTGGCGAGACCGGATGTGGCGTCGCCCGATTCGGAGAATATCCCGGACCCCACACGGCCGCCGGATCCTCCCACCGCGGGCCACTCCGGCCAGGTGAGGTAGCCGGCCTCGGCACGGACGGGGCATGCGACTGAAACCATGCGGCTGCCTTCCTCCAGGAACTGGGCGGCGAGCCGTCCCGCCCGCCGACGACTCCCACAACGCAGCCGCCGCCGCGCTCATTCCCGCAACGCGAGCAGCCATGCGCGGACCGCCTCGGTGAGCCGTCCCAGCGCCTCCTCCTGGGTGATACCGGCCTTCTTCGGCACCGCGAACCCGTGGTCGCCGTACGGGACCTCCACCGGATCGACGCCGGGCGGGAACTCCTCGGGGCGCCCGAAGGGGTCGCGGCCGCCCTGCACGACCAGGACCGGCACCCCGGCGCCGAGCAGCTCGTCCGCCCGGGACTTCTTGATGGGACCGGTGGCGCGAAGCGTCTCGGTCGAGGGTGGTGGTGGGAGACGGGCGGGCCGGCCCGGAGGGTGCAGCGGGAACGACAGGGCGAGCACGGCCCGGGCGCCGAGCTCCGCGGCCGTACGGCAGGCGACCCGGGCCCCGGCGCTGCGCCCTCCGGCGACCACGGGCAGGCCGCGTGCGGCCAGTGCGGGCCACAGGGCCCGCCAGGCGGCGTCCAGCGTCCCGGGGGCGGGCGCCAGCTTCTTCCCGGCGACCCGCCAGGGCTGCTCGACCAGGGCCACGGTGATCCCGTGCGGCGGCAGCGCCGCGGCGAGCGCGGCGAGGTCGCGCGCCTCGATCCCGCCTCCGGCGCCGTGGCCCAGGGCGAGGACCAGCCGCGCCCGGGGTGCCTCATGCCAGGTGATCCGGGCGTCGCCCGCGGGCGTGGGGACCGTCTCCGCCTTCTGCGGCTTCTCCGGCATCAGAAAAGCGTCTCCTCCTCCGGGGCCGGCAGCGGTTCCACCAGCTGCGGGCCGTTGTTGCGCACGTCGCTCACCCCGGTCGTGACCGGGTAGGCGCGCAGCAGGCCGGCGGGCGGCGGGACGAGCAGTGTCCGCACGTCGTCGGGGTCGGTGCGAGCCGGGTCGAGCCAGGCGTCCCAGCGGTCGGCGGTGAGGATCAGCGGCATGCGCGGGTGGATGTCGGCCAGCGACCGGGGCCCGGGGCGCTCACCGGCGTCCGCGAACGGCTCGGTCTCGGCGGCCGTGGTGATCACCGCGCACGTCACCCACCAGGCGTTCGGGTGGTCGTCGGGCAGGGTGCGGTCGCGCCAGAACTCGTAGAGCCCGGCCATGGCCATCACCGAGCCGTCGGCGGGGGTGACGAAGTACGGCTGCTTGCGGGGGCGCTTGCGGCGGCCCTCCTCCTCCAGCTGCCGCTCCTGCTCGCCGGTCACCCACTCGTAGTAGCCGTCGGCCGGTATCAGGCAGCGCCGGGAGGCGAACGGGCGTCGGTAGGAGGGCTTCTCGTGGACGGTCTCGGCCCGGGCGTTGATCATCTTCGCGCCGCCGTCGGGCGACTTGGCCCACGAGGGCACCAGCCCCCAGCGCAGCACGCGCAGCTGCCGTACCGGCTCAGGTGAGCCGCTGTCCTTGTCGGGGCGGTCGAGGACCACGTGGACGTTCTTGGTCGGCGCCACGTTCCAGTCCGGCGCCAGCGCCTCGGTCGGATCCCATTTGCGCACTTCGAAGAGGCCGACGAGGTCCTCGGGCCGCCGGCTCGCTGCATATCGCCCGCACATGAGTGCAACACTGCCACGGCACTCGGACAGCGCGCCGCAGGGTGCCGGGAAACGCAGGGGACGGTATGGAGATCAAGAGCATCGCCGACGTGTGGGACCGGGTCGTGGGGACCCAGCCGCATCCGCCGGGGTGGCTGGTGGCCGTCACCGCGGTCGCGGCCCTGGCCGGGATCGTGCCGCGCGGGGTCTGGCACGTCACGCGCAACGCGGTGACCATCGCGCACGAGGGCGGCCACGGCCTGGTGGCGCTGGTGAGCGGACGGCGGCTGGAGGGGATCCGGCTGCACTCGGACACCTCGGGGCTGACGGTCTCGCGCGGCAAGCCGTACGGGCTGGGCATGGTGTTCACCGCCGCCGCCGGCTACACCGCGCCTCCGCTGCTGGGGCTGGCGGGCGCCGCCCTGCTGGCCGCCGGGCACATCACCGCGCTGCTGTGGGGTGCCGTGGTGCTGCTGGCCGCGATGCTGGTGATGATCCGCAACGCCTACGGGGTGCTGACGGTGGTGATCGCGGGCGGCTCGTTCTTCCTGGTGTCGTGGCTGACGGGGGCGACGACGCAGGCGGCCTTCGCCTACGTGGTGGTGTGGTTCCTGCTGATCGGCGGGGTGCGGCCGGTCTTCGAACTGCAGATCAAGCGCAGGCGCCGGGGAGCCCCGGACTCCGACGCGGACCAGCTTGCGCGGTTGACCAATGTGCCCGCGCCCATATGGCTGTTCCTCTTCTACGCCGTCGGGCTGTGCTCGCTGGTCGGCGGCGGGCGCTGGCTGCTGGGGCACTAGCCGGGAGTGCAGGGCGCCGGGCCCGGCGGACGGCACCGGGTGCCGCACAGGCCCATACCAAGTCGGTGTTTCGCCTAGGTTTCTCCGGAAACGATCGAGAACCTCCCGTTCGCGTTGCCACTACAGTTGCTTCCTATGACCGATAACCCCGCGGAATCCGCTCTTTGGGACGCACCGACCGCCCCCGGTGCCGTCGCCGCGACCGTCACCGTGCCCGGATCCAAGTCGGTCACCAACCGCGCCCTGGTGCTGGCCGCCCTGGCCTCCGAGCCCGGCTGGCTGCGCCGCCCGCTGCGCAGCCGCGACACCCTGCTGATGGCCGACGCACTGCGTGCCATGGGCGTCGCCATCGACGAGCAGGTCAACACCACCGGCGGCGAGGCCTGGCGGGTGATCCCCGCGGGCCTGCACGGCCCGGCCCGGGTGGACGTCGGCAACGCCGGCACTGTGATGCGCTTCCTGCCGCCGGTGGCCGCGCTCGCCGACGGCCGGATCGACTTCGACGGCGACCCCCGCAGCCACGAGCGCCCGCTGCACGGCGTGATCGACGCCCTGCGCGCGCTGGGGGCCCGCATCGACGACGAGGGGCGCGGCGCGCTGCCGATGTCGGTGTACGGCTCCGGTTCGCTCTCCGGCGGCCGGGTGGAGGTGGACGCCTCGTCGTCCTCGCAGTTCGTCAGCGCGCTGCTGCTGTCGGCGCCGCGCTTCAACCAGGGCATCGAGCTGCGCCACGTCGGCGGGAAGCTGCCGTCCCTGCCGCACATCCGGATGACCGTGGACATGCTGCGGGCCGCCGGGGCCAAGGTGGACGCCCCGGGCACCGGCGGCGCGCCGGGCGTGTGGCGGGTGGCCCCCAGCGCACTGCTGGGCCGGGATCTGACCGTCGAGCCCGATCTGTCGAACGCGGCGCCGTTCCTGGCCGCCGCCCTGGTCACCGGGGGGCGGGTGACGGTACGGGACTGGCCGGCGCGCACCACGCAGCCGGGCGACGCGCTGCGCGAGATCTTCACCCTGATGGGTGGCGCCTGCGAGCTGGACGAGCGCGGTCTGACGTTCACCGGATCGGGCCGGATCTCGGGTGTCGACCTCGATCTGCACGAGGTCGGCGAGCTCACCCCGGTGATCGCGGCGGTCGCCGCGCTCGCCGACTCCGAGTCGCAGCTGCGCGGCATCGCCCACCTGCGGCTGCACGAGACCGACCGGCTGGCCGCGCTGGCCGCCGAGATCAACGGCCTGGGCGGCGACGTCACCGAGACCGAGGACGGCCTGCGGATCCGGCCGCGCCCGCTGCACGGCGGGGTCTTCCACACCTACGAGGACCACCGGCTGGCGACCGCCGCCGCGGTGCTGGGCCTGGCCGTCGAGGGCGTCCGGGTGGAGAACGTGGCGACGACCGCCAAGACGCTGCCGGAGTTCCCGCAGATGTGGGCCGGGATGCTGTGCGCCGAGGCGGATCCGCGGGGCGGCGCGCTCGCCGAGCGAGGAGTCTGACCCCACCGCCATGCGGCGCTACGACAAGCACACCGACGAGGACGACGTCCGGGTCCGCCCCGGCCGCCGGGGCAGCCGTCCGCGTACCCGGATCCGCCCCAAGCACGAGGACGCGGCGGAGGGCTTCGTCGTCACCGTCGACCGCGGCCGCATCACCTGCCTGGTCGAGGACCGGCAGGTGACCGCGATGAAGGCGCGCGAGCTGGGCCGCAAGGGCATCGCGGTCGGCGACCGGGTCGACCTCGTCGGGGACCTGTCCGGCCAGAAGGACACGCTCGCCCGGATCGTGCGGGTGCGCGAGCGCAGCTCGGTGCTGCGGCGCACGGCCGACGACGACGACCCGTACGAGCGGGTGGTGGTCGCCAACGCCGACCAGCTGGCGATCGTGACGGCGCTGGCCGACCCCGAGCCGCGGCCGCGGCTGATCGACCGCTGCCTGGTGGCCGCCTACGACGCCGGGCTCGATCCGCTGCTGGTGCTGACCAAGTCCGATCTCGCCCCGGCAGAGCCGCTGCTGGAGACGTACGCGCCGCTGGGCGTCGGCTACGTCGTCACCAGCCGTGAGGAGCTGACCGGAGCGGCGCTGGAGGAGGTCCGCGAGCGGCTGGGAGGCCGGATCACCGCGTGCGTGGGCCACAGCGGGGTCGGCAAGACGACCCTGGTCAACGCCCTCGTGCCGGAGCGGGCCCGGGCGACCGGCGAGGTCAACGTGGTCACCGGCCGCGGCCGGCACACCACGACCTCGGCGCTGGCGCTGGCGCTGCCCGGTGAGCCCGGCGGCTGGGTCATCGACACCCCCGGGGTGCGCTCCTTCGGCCTGCACCACGTCGATCCGTCCCGGGTCATCCACGCCTTCCCTGATCTGCAACCGGGTACCGAGGGGTGTCCGCGCGCGTGCAGCCACGACGAACCGGACTGCGCGCTGGACGGCTGGGTGGCCGAGGGGCACGCCGAGCCCGCCCGGCTGCAGTCGCTGCGGCGGCTGCTGGCCACCCGGGAGCGCCGCGAGGGCGACTGAGGCCGCTGACGGGTGCCTGCGAGACCGTTTGTGTGATGATCTACCCGGATGGTGGTCGGCCGACGGGGGAGGCGCACGGATGGCATGGCTGCTCGTCGTGGTCGCCGGGCTGCTGGAGACCGGGTTCGCGGTCTGCCTCAAGCTCTCCCACGGCTTCACCCGGGTCTGGCCGACGATCGCCTTCGCCTGTTTCGCGCTGGGCAGCTTCGGGCTGCTCACCCTGTCGTTGAGACGGCTGGACGTCGGCCCGGCGTACGCGGTGTGGACGGGGATCGGCGCCAGCGGCACCGCGCTGTACGGCATGGTCTTCCTGGGCGACGCCGTCAACACGCTGAAGCTGGTCTCCATCACCCTCGTCGTCATCGGGATCGTCGGCCTGCCGCTGTCCGGCGCCTCGCACTGACGTTCCACGGACACCCCGGAGAGGACCCTTGGACGAGATCACGTTCCGGCGTGCGAGCGCCGAAGACGTACCCGCGATCGTGGCCATGCTGGCCGACGACGCCCTCGGCGCCACCCGTGAGTCGCCCGACGACCTGAGCCCCTACCGGGCCGCGTTCGCCGAGTTGGACGGCGACCCGCAGCACGTCCTGCTGGTCGCGGAGGGCTCCGGCGAGGTGGTCGGGACGGCCCAGCTGACGTTCCTGCCGGGACTGGCGCGCAAGGGGGCGCTGCGCGCACAGATCGAGGCCGTGCGCGTCCACCGTGCGGCGCGCGGCGCGGGGCTGGGGTCTCGGCTGATCGAGGAGTGTGTGCGGCGCGCGCGTGAACGCGGCTGCGCGCTCGTCCAGTTGACCTCGGACGCGAGCCGCGTGGACGCGCACCGCTTCTACGAGAGGCTCGGCTTCCAGGCGAGCCACACGGGGTTCAAGCTCCCGCTGTGAGGGGCGCGCTGGGGCTCACCGGCGCTCGGCCCGTCCGGCCAGGCGCCGCACGAGGCGGGCCACGGCCCGGCAGGCGTCCTCGTCGCAGGGGGCCGGCACGATCACATAGCTGACCGTCAGCCGTACCGCCGCCTCGCACGCCCAGGCGGCCTCGGCCGTGGTGGGGGCCAGCACCCCGGCGGCGCGGTCCCGTAACGCGGAGGCGAGCGGCGGCTCGGGGCCGGGCGGGAGGCGCTCGGGGCGGCAGCCGGTGAGGGCGGCGCGGGCGAGCGGGCTGCTGCGTGCGGTGTGCAGCGTCCAGGCGGTGGCGGCGGCGAAGCACTCGCCGGCGTCGGCGCCGCGCCGCCGGGCGCCGGCCAGCGCGTCCTCGAACCCGGTGAGGACCGCCTCGGCCTCGCGCCGCACCAGGGCCCGGGCCAGGCCGTCCTTGCCGCCGAACTCGTTGTAGAGGGTCTGCCGGGAGACCCCGGCGTCGGCGGCCACCTCGACCATGCGCACCTGCGCCCAGGGCCGGGTCTCCAGCGCGGCGAGCGCCGCGTCGAGCAGGGCCGCACGCGCGGTCGGCATCATCGCCTCCAAAACCCGGCCGGACGGCCGGGCGCAGAGCGTTGACGTGCGTTGGCGGGGAGCGTTCGTGGCCAAAGGATCTGCGGGCCCGTGCGCGGTGTCAAGGGCGCCCCGGCCCTGCCGCGTAGCCTTGGCGCGGGCGCCCTCGCTACTGTTCGCACCATGCCCGACTTCTACGACGACCTGCGCCTCGCCCACGTTCTGGCCGACGCCGCCGACGCGATCACCATGGAACGCTTCAGGGCGCTCGACCTGAAGGTGGAGACCAAGCCGGACATGACGCCGGTGAGCGAGGCCGACAAGGCGGCGGAGGAGCTGATCCGCAGCCAGTTGCAGCGCGCCCGGCCGCGGGACGCGGTGCTCGGCGAGGAGTTCGGCAGCGAGGGCGGCGGCGCCCGGCGCTGGATCGTCGACCCGATCGACGGCACCAAGAACTACGTGCGCGGGGTGCCGGTGTGGGCCACGCTGATCGCGCTGGCGGTGCGCGGCGAGGGCGGGCCGGAGGGCGACGACGGCGTGGTGGGCATGGTCTCGGCGCCCGCGCTGGGCCGCCGCTGGTGGGCGTCGAAGGGCGGCGGCGCCTACACCGGGCGCAGCCTCACCACGGCCACCCGGATGCAGGTCTCGCGGGTGGACCGGCTGGCGGACGCCTCCTTCGCGTACTCGTCGCTGAGCGGCTGGGAGGAGCGCGGGCGCCTGGACGGCTTCCTGGACCTGACCCGGGGCTGCTGGCGCACCCGCGGCTACGGCGACTTCTGGTCGTACATGATGGTCGCCGAGGGGTCGGTGGACATCTGCGCCGAGCCGGAGCTGAGCCTGTGGGACATGGCGGCGCCCTCGGTGGTCGTGCGCGAGGCGGGCGGCCGGTTCACCGGTCTCGACGGCCGCCCCGGGCCGTACGGCCGGGACGCGGCGGCCTCGAACGGGCTGCTCCACGAGGAACTGCTGAGCTACCTCAACCGAGGCCAACGGGTGGTTTGAGCCCGGCTGCGGCCGTGCGGCGCGGTCGGGGGCCTTGTGGCCCCGCACCGAGGCATGTGAATATGTGAATCTCCGGGCTTGTGAATTTGTGAAGCCTTTCCCGAGCCCGGTCCCCCCACCGCTCTCGTGCCCGAGGGGTTTCCTCATGCTCGTCCGAGACGCCATGAGCACCGTGGTGCTCACCGTCGGCCCCACCCACACTCTGCGTCATGCCGCGCGGCTGATGTCCGCCCGCCGCGTCGGCTCGGCGATCGTCCTCGACCCCGAGACCTGGGGTCTGGGCATCCTCACCGAGCGCGACATCCTCAACGCGGTCGGCCGCGGCCTCGACCCGGACCTGGAGCAGACCGCGGACCACACCACCACGGACGTGGTCTTCGCCGCTCCCGGCTGGACGCTGGAGGAGGCGGCGGCCGCCATGGTCCGCGGCGGCTTCCGCCATCTGATCGTGCTCGACGGGCGCGAGCCGGTCGGCGTGGTCTCCGTGCGCGACATCATCCGCTGCTGGACACGGCGCCAGAGCGCGGTCGCCCCCGAGCAGGCGGCCTTCATCTGATGCGCCGACCGGGTAGCGCGAAGAGGCCGGACACCTGGGGCGTCCGGCCTCTTCGGCGGGTACGGCAAGCGGCCGGTCAGCCGCGAAGGGCCTGGACCGCGGCATCCAGCCGCTTGCCGTAGTCCGCGTCCGCCTGGCGGAAGTCGCCGATCGCCCGGTCGGCGATGTCGTCGCGGGAGACCTTGGCGATGAAGCCCGCGAGGTTCTCGATCAGGCGGGACCTCTCGTCCTGCGACATCAGCCGGTAGAGATTGCCGGCCTGCACGAAGTCGTCGTCCTCGGCGTGCGAGGGCGCCACGTGCTCCCCGGTCACGCCGGTGAGCGCGATCGGCTGCCACAGCGGGCGGCCGGTCTCCTCGATGCCGTCGAAGCTGTTGGGCGCGTAGTTCCTGGCGCGGCCGTGGCGGCCGTCGTACATCACGCCGTCGCGGCCGTGGGTGCGCGCCTCGGTGGCGTGCGGGCGGTTGACCGGCAGGTGGCCGCCGTTGATGCCGACCCGGTAGCGGTGCGCGTCGCCGTAGGCGAACAGGCGGCCCTGGAGCATCTTGTCCGCAGCCCTCAGGGCCGACGGCGCGCCGGGGCCCGGCGGCCCAGCGCGTGCAGCACGCGGGCGACGCCGTCGCGGTCCACCGGGGGCAGCCGCGCCGACCGCAGCGAATCCGCGATGCGCCGCTCCTGCTCGGCGTCGGGCGCCGCGGTCCAGGGGGTGCGAATCCAGGCGTGCACCTCGCCGCGGGCCCGCTCCGCCACCTCCGGCCGCGGATCGGCCGCCGCCGCCAGCGCCAGCTCCAGCCGGCTCCAGTGGTCCGCGGTGTGCACCGCGCGCAACGCGGCCTTGCGCACCGGCACCTCCGGCCGGTCCAGCGCCGCCCGCAGCACCTGCGGCGGCGTGCCGCCCACCGCCGCCAGCGCGTCCAGCGCCTCCCGGGCCAGGCCCGGCGCCTCCTCGGCGGCGAGCGGGGGCGCCACCCGCTGCACGTCCTCCGGCCTGCCGACCCGGCCCAGCGCACGCACCGCGGCCCGCCGCACCACCGGAGCCCAGCCCGCGTCGCCGGCCAGCACCCCCAGCATGGCCGCGTCGGAGGCGTCGCCGCACTCCCCCAGGCCGGCCGCGAGTCCGGCCACCACCTGCGGCTGCGTGGTGCGGGCACAGCGGCGCAGCTGCCTGCGGTAGACGTCCACAGGCGGTTCGCCGCGCTTGTAGAGCTTCCAGCGGGCCTGCGCGCGCACCATCCGCGCCCGGTCGGCCAATGGCACGGCCAGCCGCCAGGCGGGCACGTCGTCCGGCAGCGCCGCGACGGCCAGTTCACGCACCGCCGCCGAAGGGGCCCACATCAGCAGGCCGGCCTGGTCCGGGTCGAGCTCCAGCAGGCGCGTGGCGCACAGGGCGCGGCAGACCCGGTCCGGGTCGTGCAGGGCGGTGCGGGCCAGGTCGCCGCGGACGTACTCGCCCAGTTCCAGGGCGAGCTCGATCCCGAAGCGGCGCACCCGCGCATCGGGGTCGGCGGCCAGCCTGCGTACGCTGCGGCGGCGCTCGGGGTCGGCGAGCGCGGCGCGGTAGGCGGCGAGCACGCCGGCGCAGCGGCTCCGGCGCTCCAGCCGGGTCAGCAGCCGTACCGCCGCCGCGGCCTCGTCGGGGGCGACGTGGGTGAGGAGTGCGGCGACGGCGGGCTCGCGGACCTCGGCGACCCAGTCGTCGGTGCGCAGGGCGAGGGCGGCCGCCGCGTACGGACCGCTGTGCCCGGCGAGGCGTTCCACGGCGGCCTGGCGCAGCCGCCCGTCGGCGTCGAAGGAGGCCAGCACCAGGTGGAGGGGGTCGGCGGTGCGGATGCCGTTCGGCGGGCGCGGGTGGCCCCAGGGGGTGCGCCGGGCCGCGCGCTCCAGGTCGCACCAGAGCCGGGGCGGGGCGTGAAGCAGCTGGTCCAGTGCCGCCCGGCGGTCCCGCGTGGTGCCGTGCGCGGCGGCGGCGCGCACGTCGGCCAGCAACGCCTCGGCGTGCTCGCGGCGGCCGGAGGCGGCGGACAACAGCCGACGGCGGTCCGGCTCCCCCGGGCCGTCGGGGGAAACCCGGCGGCGCAGCACCGATCGCGCCTGCCCTCTGCGCGGCAACGCCCTCTCCGCCACCTTCCCTGACCGTCTGCGGACCCTGGCGGCCCGCGGCGCGCGGCCGCCTCCAAGGGGGGCTTCCCCATCGTGACCGAAGCCACACCGGGTGGCGCGCGGAAACCCGGCTCACGGGGGCGAAGGCGTCGCGCCCGGCGGTGGCACGCGGGGATCGTTACCAGGACGTTCTCGGAAACTGGCCTTATCCTTACTGGCGGATTGTCTCCAGAGCGGCCAGATCGCGAGCTGACGGGAGGACCGGGTGCGCCGACGCAGCCGTACGCGTATCGCCGCCCTGGCGGTGGTGGGTGCCCTGGCGGCAGCCGGCCTCGTCCAGTACGCGCCCGTCGTGCTGGCGCTCGCCAAGGCCAAGCACCACAGCAGCGAGCCGCACCCGCCCGACGACTGGACCAGGAAGGGGCACTACCTCAGCGCCGACCAGGCCTACCCGGCGGTCGTCGAGGTACTGGGCGGCGACGGCTCCCCGGCGTGCAGCGGCAGCGTGGTGCACAGCCCGGGCGGCGACATCGTGATCACGGCGGCGCACTGCGTGTACTACGACAACTCCTACGCCACCGGGCTGTCCGTGGCCCCGGGCCGGACCGGCGGCAAGAGCCCGCACGGCACCTGGCAGGTCGACAAGATCTGGATCGATCCGCGTTACACCAAGGACAACGACGAGACCTACGACTACGCCTTCCTGCGCGTCTCGCGCTCCGGCGGCGACACGGTCGAGGACGCCGTCGGCGCCAACACGCTCCAGGTCAACCAGCCGTACCACCTGCGCAACGTGACCGCGATCGGCTACCCGCAGAGCAACAACGACGGCGACCAGCAGCTCGCCTGCACCCTGGAGACCTTCCAGTCGGGGGCGCACGACCGCTACCGGGAGATGCGCTGCGACGGGTACTCCACGGGCGTGTCCGGCGGGCCCTGGCTGGAGCTGGCTCCGGGGCGCAAGACCGGGTCGCTGGTCGGGATCATCGGCGGCTGGAACGGCGGCGGCCCGGCCGACAGCGACCCGCACGCGGACGCGATCTCCTACAGCCCGTACTTCACCGACGACACCAAGGCGCTGTTCCAGCAGGCCGTCGATGACGACGGAGGCGCGACGGCCGGCTGAGCGTCCCGGAGAGACGAACCTGCGGCCGCAGATGACAGTAGGCCCCGGAACCTTTCGGCTCCGGGGCCTACCGCTTCAGTAGCGGGGACAGGATTTGAACCTGCGACCTCTGGGTTATGAGCCCAGCGAGCTA
>CAYNNX010000208.1:0-9519 GCA_964398515.1 uncultured Streptantibioticus sp.
GCCCACCAGCTCGACGACCTCCATGGCGCGCTGGGTGCGCTCGGCCCGGCTCGTGCCGCGGATCTCCAGTCCGTAGGCGACGTTGTCCACGACACGGCGGTGCGGCAGCAGCCCGAAGTGCTGGAAGACCATGGAGAACTTGCGGCGCCGCAGCTCGCGCAGGCGCCTTGCGTCCGCCTCCCGGATGTCCTCGCCCTCGAAGACCACCTGTCCCGCGGTCGGCTCGATCAGCCGGGTCAGACATCGCACCAGCGTGGACTTGCCCGAGCCGGACAGGCCCATGACGACGAAGACTTCGCCGGGCGCCACCTCGAAGTCCACCTCGCGCACGGCCGCGGTGCACCCGGTACGGTCCATAAGCTCGCGGCGGGTCAGGCCGCACAGCTCCGGCGAGCCCGGGACCCTGTCGGCCTTCGGCCCGAACACCTTCCACAGCCCGCGCACGGAGATGACCGGGGCCCGGTCCTGGTCCTGGGACGTGCCGCGCCGCTGCGGCAGCTCAGTCTGCGTTGGGGTCACTGTCGGCCTCTCTCTTCCGGCGGTTCAGCCGCGGAACCAGTGCTGCGGCCGGGGTTGGATGTTCTGCCAGATGTGCTTGGGCTCGCGATACTCCTCCAGGCCGGTCGGTCCCAGCTCCCGGCCCACGCCCGAGTGCCCGAAACCGCCCCATTCCGCTTGCGGCACATAGGGGTGGTAGTCGTTGATCCACACGGTGCCGTGGCGCAGCCGTCGGGCGACCCGCTGGGCCTTGCCCGCGTCCTGCGTCCAGACCGCGCCGGCGAGTCCGTACGCGGTGTCATTGGCGATGTGTACGGCGTCGTCCTCGTCCGTGAACCGCTCGACGGTCAGCACCGGACCGAACGACTCCTCGCGCACCACCCGCATGCCTCGCCGGCACTCATCGAGCACGGTCGGGCGGTAGTAGAAGCCGCCGGCCAGCGCCGGATCGCCGGGGCGGCTGCCCCCGCAGCGCAGCACGGCGCCCTCGGTCAACCCCGCCGCGACATACGCCTCGACATTGTCGCGGTGCTGTGCGGAGATCAGCGGCCCGGTCTCGGCCTCGGGGTCGAAGGGGCCGCCGAGGCGGATGCGCTCCGCGCGGCGTACGACCTCGTCGACGAAGGCGTCGTGCAGCGAGTCCTCGACGATCAGTCGGGCGCCCGCCGAGCAGACCTGACCCGAATGCAGAAAGACGGCCGTGAGCGCGAAGTCCACGGCCGTCTCGAAGTCAGCGTCGGCGAAGACGACATTGGGGTTCTTGCCGCCCAGTTCGAGGGCTACCTTCTTGACCGTGGCGGCCGCCGTGGCCATGATTCGCCGCCCGGTCTCCAGGCCGCCGGTGAAGGAGACCATGTCGACGCCCGGGTGTTCCGCGAGCGGCGCGCCGGCCTCGGGGCCCGCGCCCAGGACCAGGTTGGCGGTGCCGGCCGGGAGGCCCGCCTCCTCCAGCGCCCGCATCAGCAGGATCGAGGTGGAGGGGGTCAGCTCGCTGGGCTTGAGGATGATCGTGTTGCCTGCCGTCAACGCGGGGGCGACCTTCCAGGATGCCTGCAGCAGCGGGTAGTTCCACGGTGTTATCAGCGCGCACACGCCCACCGGCTCGTGGACGACGCGGCTGATGGCGTCGTCCCGGCCGGCGTCTATGACGCGGCCGGCGCTGGTGCCCGCGATCCCGCCGTAGTAGCGGAAGCACGAGACGACGTCGGCGATGTCGTACTCGCTCTCGACCAGCCGCTTGCCCGTGTCCAGCGATTCGGCGCGGGCGAACTCCTTGGCCTCGCGCTCGATGATGTCGGCGACCCGCAGCAGCAGTGCCCCGCGCTCCCGTTCGGGAGTACCGGGCCAGGGGCCCTCGTCGAAGCCCCGACGAGCTGCGGCGATCGCCGCCTCGGTGTCAGCTTGTGTCGCTTCGGACACGGTTGCGACGAGTGTGCCGTCAGCGGGGCAGCGGATCTCCCGCCGGCCGCCCGCCACCGGGTCGCGCCACTCTCCGTCGAGATACAGGTCTGCCACGCGCGGAGCCCTCCAGACTGACTGCCATTCTCCCAGCTCGTTGCGTATCACGCATCGAATTGCTAGAGGAGGAACACGATGGCCGACTGGGTGTGGTACGTCAAGAGGGCGGGATGGGCGGCTTTCGCCAGGACGGCAGTTCCCTGGCATCTCTTGACCGGAAGCGGCGACAGGGCTGAGCATGTTGCGCATCACTCACCCTGTTGTGCGATACGCACCAGCGGAGGCCGCAGATGTCCCCTCGACCGCAACCTGGCCGCGAGTACGTCCTCACTCTCTCCTGCCCGGACCGGGCCGGGCTGGTTCATGCCGTGAGCGGCTTTCTCGTGAGGAACTCCGGCAACATCCTGGAGAGCCAGCAGTTCGATGACCGGCTTCAGGGCCGCTTCTTCATGAGAGTCCACTTCGATGTTTCCGACCCGGACTCGGACCTGGAAAATCTGCGTTACCGCTTCGGCCCCGTGGCGGAGGCCTATGGGATCACCTGGACGCTGCGCGACGCCTCGACACCGACACGCACGCTCATCATGGTGTCGAAGTTCGGGCACTGCCTGAACGACCTGTTGTTCCGCCGGCGGACCGGCGCCCTGAACATCGAGATCCCCGCCATCGCCTCCAACCACCGGGACTTCGAAGAACTGGCGGATACATACGGCATCCCATTCCACTACATCCCCGTCACCAAGGACACGAAGGCCGAGGCGGAAGCCAGGCTGCTGGAGCTGATCCGCGAGCTGGACATCGATCTGGTGGTGCTGGCCCGCTATATGCAGATCCTCTCCGACGACCTGTGCAAGCAGCTCGAAGGCCGGGCGATCAACATTCATCACTCCTTCCTGCCCAGCTTCAAGGGCGCACGCCCCTACCAGCAGGCATACGAGCGCGGAGTGAAGCTCGTCGGGGCCACGGCGCACTATGTGACGTCCGACCTGGACGAGGGACAGATCGTCGAGCAGGACGTGGTCCGCGTGGATCATTCGCTCGACCCGGACGAACTGGTCACGGTCGGCCGGGATGTGGAGGCGCAGGTCCTCGCGCACGCGGTGAAGTGGCACAGCGAGAGCCGCGTCATGGTGGACGGCAACCGCACGGTCGTCTTCCGCTGACGCTGCGAGCGCGGCGATCGTACGCGATCGCCGCGTACGATCCGCGGGCGCGCGACCCGAAGAGCGCACGAGCGCCGGGCGGGCCGGAGGGGCTCCGGCCCGCCCGGCGCTCGTGCGCTGTCAGCCGCCGAGGCGGGCGAGCATGCCGCGGCGCCAGCGCTCGGTCTCGGCGATCTGATTGAAGGTGAAGACATGCAGCCCCGCCACCGCGGCCGAGGGCGCCGTCAGCGCGCGGGCGCCGCGTGTCAGCAGCCGCTCCGGGCGGTAGCCGCCCGGAGCCGCCAGGCGCAGAAACCAACAGGCGTGCCTGGCCAGGAAACGTGTCGACTCACCCACGCCGATCTTCGTCGCCATCGCCAGCAGCTTCCCGCGCTCGACCGGCCCGGCCACTCCGACATGGATCGGCAGCGTGACACCCCGCCGTCGCACCCGCTCGACCCACTCCCCGAGCACGCGCGGGTCGAAACAGAGATTGCTGACGATGTACGTGGCGTAGGGGCGCTTGTCCCACATCGACTGGACGGTGATGTCGTCGTCGATGAGCGGATGGCTCTCGGGGTAGCCGGTGATGCCGACGCGCGCGAAGGGATCGCCCAGCTCGCTCAGCCGGCGCAGCACCGGGAGCGCTCCCTTGTACTCACCGGCCGGCGGATCGGCGTCCCCCGCCGGTACGAAAAGGTCGTCGATACCCGCTTCCCGCAGCAGGCCGACGACGTCCGCCAGGTGGTTCCGGTCGCGGAACAGACGGGCGGGCACATGCGGAACGACGCGGTAGCCGTGCGCCGCCAGACGTGTGGACAGATCGAGGGTCGGCCCCAGGCCTTTGACCGGCGACGCGGTGACCGTGACCACCACGTCGCGCGGCACATGCGCCAGGACCTTGTCCTCCGTCGCTTTCGCCGGGAGCACCTCGTAGCGCACGCTGCGCAGCAGCTCACGCAGGTGTGCGGCGCCCAATGTCTACCGGGCCTGCTGCTCGGACCGCTGGGCGTCGCGGTGGCGGTAGTACGCGGCCTTGGATGGCGGCAGCGGCTCCTTGCCGAGGATGAGGTCCGCCGCCTTCTCCGCGATCATCATCACCGGCGCGTAGATGTTGCCGTTGGTGACGTACGGCATCACCGAGGCATCGACCACGCGCAGGCCCTCGACCCCGTGGACCTTCATGCTCTCCGGGTCGACGACCGACATCTCGTCGGTGCCCATCTTGCAGGTGCAGGACGGGTGCAGGGCGGTCTCGCCCTCCTTGGCGACCCAGGCGAGGATCTCCTCGTCGGTGTCCACCGACGGTCCGGGCGAGACCTCCCCGCCGTTGTACGGGGCCATCGCGGGCTGGTTGAGGAGTTTGCGGGCGACGCGGATCGCCTCCACCCACTCGCGGCGGTCCTGGTCGGTGGAGAGGTAGTTGAAGCGCAGCGCCGGTTTGGCCTGTGGGTCGGTGCTGGTGATCTTCACCGATCCGCGCGCGTCGGAGTACATCGGCCCGACGTGCACCTGGTAGCCATGGCCCCCCGCGGGCGCGGAGCCGTCGTAGCGCACGGCGATCGGCAGGAAGTGGAACATCAGGTTGGGGTAGTCCACGTCCTCGTTGCTGCGGGCGAAGCCGCCGGCCTCGAAGTGGTTGGTGGCGGCCGGACCCTTGCGGAACAGCCACTGCAGGCCGATGAAGGGGGCACGCCATTTCGCCAGGTACGGCTGCATGGAGACCGGCTGCTTGCAGCCGTACTGGACGTACACCTCCAGGTGGTCCTGCAGGTTCTCGCCGACGCCGGGCAGGTGGTGCACGACGTCGATCCCGAGGGCGCCCAGTTCCCCGGCGTTGCCGACACCGGACAGCTGGAGCAGCTGCGGGGAGTTGATCGCGCCGCCGCAGAGGATCACCTCGCGGGCCCGCACCTGCCGGACCTTGCCGCGTCCGCGCCGGTACTCGACGCCGACCGCGCGCTTGCCCTCGAAGAGCACCCGGGTGACCAGCGCACGGGTCGTGACGGTCAGGTTGGGCCGCTTCATCGCGGGGCGCAGGTACGCCTTCGACGCGGACAGCCGGCGCCCACGGTGAACATTACGGTCGAAGGGCGCGAAACCCTCCTGCCGGTAGCCGTTGACGTCGTCGGTCAGCGGGTAGCCTGCCTCCTGGACGGACTTGAGGAAGGCGGGGAAGAGCGGGCTGGACGCGGGCCCGCGCTCCAGGATGAGCGGGCCGTCGTGACCGCGGAACTCGTCGTCGGGGTCGGCCGCGAGACAGTTCTCCATCCGCTGGAAGTACGGCAGACAGTGTGCGTAGTCCCAGTGCTCCATGCCCGGGTCGGCGGCCCAGCGCTCGTAGTCCATGGGATTGCCGCGCTGGAAGATCATGCCGTTGATGCTGCTGGAGCCGCCCAGCACCTTGCCGCGCGCGTGGTAGACGCGGCGGCCGCCCATGTGCGGCTCGGGCTCGGACTCGTACTTCCAGTCGTAGAACCGGCTGCCGATGGGGAACGTCAGCGCCGCCGGCATGTGGATGAAGACGTCCCACGGATAGTCGGGCCGGCCGGCTTCCAGCACCAGCACGCGATTGCCCGGATCGGCGGAGAGCCGGTTGGCCAGTGCACTGCCGGCCGAGCCGCCGCCGACGATGACGAAGTCGTACTGCAAGGGGCCCATGGTCTGCCTCGTCTCGCTCGCGTCGTCGATACGCCGGGCATGCTAGTACGAGTATCGCTATGTGCACTAGGTTGCGAGCAACGCAACTTGCGAGGAGATTCCCTCCAGCACGTTGTTTAACGCGCGTATAGTTTCGCTATGAGCAACATCAGTGCAGAGACCGAAACGAATGGTTCGCAGACCGGCGGCGTTCAGTCCGTCGACCGCGCCATCAGCGTGCTGGAGATCCTGGCCCAGCGCGGCGAGGCGGGCGTCAGCGAAGTGGCCGTGGAGATCGATGTCCACAAGTCGACCGCCTTCCGCCTGCTGGGCGCCCTGGAGGCGCGCGGACTGGTGGAACAGGCGGGCGAGCGTGGCAAGTACCGCCTGGGCTTCGGCATCGTACGCCTGGCCGGCGCGGTCACCGGACGTATCGACATCACCCAGCAGAGCCGCCCGGTGTGCGAGCGGCTCGCCGAGGAGATCGGCGAGACCGTCAACGTGGCCGTCATGGAGCAGCACTTCGCGATCAACCTCTACCAGGTGCGCGGCCCGGGCGCGGTCACCGCACACAACTGGGTGGGCCAGCTCACCCCGCTGCACGCCACGTCCAGCGGCAAGATCCTGCTGGCCCATCTGCCGGCCGAGGAGCGTGCCGAGCTGCTGGCGGGAGCGGGCATGGAGAAGCTGACCCCGCACACCATGACCTCCAGGAGGAAGCTGGAGAAGAACCTCGCCGAGGCCAGAGAACGCGGTTACGCCTGGACGCTGGAGGAGCTGGAGATCGGCCTGCATGCCATGGCCGCCCCGGTCCGCTCCCGCGACGGCGAGGTGATCGCGGCGGTCAGCGCCTCCGGTCCCTCCTACCGCTTCACCGAGGAGCGCATGCACGAGCTCGCGCCGCTGCTGGTCGCAGGGGCGGAGGAGATCAGCCACCGCATGGGCTATCTGGGGTGACCAGCGGCGGGCTCCAGCGTCACGACGATGCTCTTCGACGTCGGCGTGTTGGACGTCTCCGCGACCGAGTCCAGCGGCACCAGCACATTGGTCTCGGGGAAGTACGCCGCGCAGCAGCCCGGAGGTGTGTCATACGCGACGACGCGAAAGGCCCGCGCCCGGCGCCGCGTACCGTCGGACCACTCGCTGACCAGATCGACCATCTCGCCATCGGCCAGGCCGCGTTCCGCCAGGTCCCCCGGGTGCACGAACACCACCCGGCGGCCCTGGTGGATGCCGCGGTAGCGGTCGTCCAGACCGTAGATCGTGGTGTTGTACTGGTCGTGACTGCGCAGGGTCTGCAGCAGTAGCCGCCCCGTCGGGACGCGCAGCACCCGCAGCGTGTTCACGGTGAAGTTCGCCCTGCCCGTACGGGTGGGGAAGCGGCGTTCGTCGCGGGGTGGGTGCGGCAGCCGGAAGCCGCCCGGCCGGCGCACCCTGGCGTTGAAGTCGTCGAAGCCCGGGATGACGCGGGCGATACTGTCGCGTATCGCGTCGTAGTCGGCCTCGAAGCCGGACCAGTCGATGCCCACGTCGCCGTCGGGGAACAGGGCGCGGGCCACGCCGCAGACGATGGCCACCTCCGACCGCAGACGGGGCGAGGCGGGCGGCAGCACACCACGGGAGGCGTGCACCATGCCCATGGAGTCCTCGACCGTCACGAACCGTTCGCCCGGCGGTCCTTGGTCGCGCTCGGTGCGACCGAGGGCCGGCAAAATCAGCGCCTCACGGCCGCACACGGCGTGGGAGCGGTTCGGCTTGGTCGACACCTGGACGGTCAGGGCGCACTGCCGCAGCGCCTGCTCGGTGACGGCGGTGTCCGGGGTGGCGGAGACGAAGTTGCCGCCCATCGCGAAGAACACCTTCACCCGTCCGTCGCGCATGGCCCGGATCGTCTCGACGGTGTCCAGTCCGTGCCGGCGGGGCGGTTCGAAGCCGAACTCCTTCGCGAGCGCGTCCAGGAACGCCTGTGAGGGCTTCTCACAGACGCCCATCGTGCGGTCGCCCTGCACGTTGGAGTGCCCGCGTACGGGGCAGACGCCCGCTCCCGGGCGGCCGATGTTGCCACGCAGGAGCAGGAAGTTCACCACCTCGCGGATGGTGGGGACGGAGTGCCTGTGCTGGGTCAGGCCCATCGCCCAGCAGACCACGACGGAGCGCGCCGCCATGACGTCGCGGGCGGTCGCCTCGATGTCCTCGCGCGGGAGCCCGGTCGCCTCGTCGACGTCGTTCCAGTCCAGGCCGCGCAGATGGTCCGCGTACGCCTCGAAGCCGTGGGTGTGCGCGGCGATGAAGTCCCGGTCCAGCGCTTCCGCGTCGAGCAGCAGCCGGGACAGAGCCTGGAACAGCGCCTGGTCGCCGCCGAGCCGGATCTGCAGAAGGCGATCGGCGAGCGCGGTGCCGGATCCGAGGACACCGCGGGCGTTCTGCGGGTTCCTGAAACGCAGCAGTCCGGCCTCGGGGAGCGGATTGACGGCGATGACGCGGGCGCCGTTGCACTTCGCCTTCTCCAGGGCGGAGAGCATCCGCGGATGGTTGGTGCCGGGATTCTGCCCGACGACGAGGATCAGGTCGCTGCGGTGCAGGTCCTCCAGCCCGACGCTGCCTTTCCCGACGCCGATCGTCTCGGTCAGGGCCGAGCCACTGGACTCGTGGCACATATTGGAGCAGTCGGGCAGATTGTTGGTCCCGAAGCGGCGTACGAGCAACTGGTACAGGTACGCCGCCTCGTTGGAGGTACGTCCGGAGGTGTAGAAGGCGGCCTCGTCGGGGCTGTCCAGGGCGCGCAGCTGCCGGGCGACGATGGCGAAGGCCTCGTCCCAGCCGACCGGGGTGTAGTGGTCGCGGTCCGCCGCCTTGTACATCGGCTCTGTGAGCCGCCCCTGCTGTCCGAGCCAGTAGTCGCTGCGGGCGGCCAGCTCGACGACCGGATGCGCGGCGAAGAAGTCGCGGGTGACGCGCCGGGTCGTCGCCTCCTCGGCGACGGCCTTGGCGCCGTTCTCGCAGAACTCCGCGCGACTGCGGTGCTCGCCCTCGGGCCAGGCGCAGCCCGGGCAGTCGAAGCCCTGCTTCTGGTTGACCCCGAGCAGGGTGAGGGCGGTGCGGCGCACTCCCATCTGGTCGTGCGCGACGCGCAGGGCGTGGGTCAACGCGGGCACCCCGGCGGCCCAGGACTTCGCACGGCCGACCTCCAGCCCCTCCTCGCCAGGATCCCGGTGCGGTGCGTCGCGTGTCATGGCGGCGGCTACTCCGGCTGCCGGGTACCGAGAAGCTCGTGCACCCACTCGTGGAAGGCGCCGATGTGGTGCTCGGTGGGCACAAGGACACCGCCCTTGGCGTACAGGCGGGAGCTCATCGTGGGCTGGCAGCGCTCGCAGGCCTCGAAGTCCTGCCGGTTGACGCGGTCGAAGAGCTCGACGGAGCGGCTGACGTCCTTGCCGGCGTCCACGACCTCCTTCAGGTACAGCCAGTCGCACTCCACGATGGTGCGGTCGGCGGCGACCGGGTACATCCGGTGGAGGATCACGTGGTCGGGCACGAGGTTGATGAAGACCTGCGGCTTGATGGTGATCGCGTAGTAGCGGCGGTCCTGGTCCTCGGGGACTCCGGGGATGCGGTCGAGTCCTTCGGAGCCGTCGACGGTGAAGCCCTTGATGTCCTCGCCGAACTCGGCGCCGTGGCCGACGTAGTACTGCGCCGCGTAGCCGTCGGCGAACTCGGGCAGCACCTCGGTGAGTTCGGGGTGGATCGTGGCGCAGTGGTAGCACTCCATGAAGTTCTCGAT
>CAYNNX010000208.1:9529-12481 GCA_964398515.1 uncultured Streptantibioticus sp.
GATCAGCTTCCAGTTCGCCTTGACGTCGTAGACGATCCGCCTGCCGACCTCGAGGTTCTCTATGCCGTAGTGCTCGATCGACTCCACGTCGCCCAGCCGTGTGATGACCTCGCCGATGACCTGCTCCTCGAAGGAGGGCGGGTTCTCGGCCAGGCAGACCCACACATAGCCCAGCCATTCTCGGACGTGGATGCCCACCAGGCCGTACTCGGTGCGGCCGACGTCCGGCATCTTGGTGAGGTTGGGCGCGGCGATGAGCTTGCCGTCCAGGTCGTACGTCCAGGCGTGGTACGGGCACTGGAAGGCGCGCTTGACCTCGCCGCTCTCCTCCGTGCAGAGCTTGGCGCCACGGTGCCGGCAGACGTTGAAGAAGGCCCGGATGGACTTGTCGCGCGAGCGGGTGACGAGGATGCTCTCGCGGCCCACATCGACGGTGCGGAAGGCGCCCGGCTTGGCGAACTCGGAGGAGCGTGCGACGCAGAACCATATCGTCTCGAAGATGCGCTCCTGCTCCTGGGCGAAGATCCCGGGATCGGTGTAGTAGGCGCCGGGGAGGGTGGCGATCAGGCTGTCCGGCAGGCCGGTCGAGGTCACAGGGCACTCCTCACGGGGAAACGTCGTGGATCGGTCGTCACGCGCCGGTGGAAGAGCAGTCCGGACGGTGTGTGAATAGATGTTGCGCTATGGGCAACGGAGAGTACATGACGAAACCGCAGCATGTGACGCGGGGCCGGTGGTGTCAAGGCCTCGCGGCGGCGAGCTGCTTGCGCCACCGCATGAACAGCCGCGGCTGGTTCATGCCGAGCACCGCCACCGGGTGGCCGGCGCGCCGGTAGACCGCGAGGAAGCTGCGGTCCTCCGGGGCACCCTCCTCCACCGTGACGCTGTCGGCGCCGGCCGCGTGTCCGGTGAACTGGATGCGCACCCCGTACTGGTCGGACCAGAAATACGGCGGCCGCACCGGCCCCGGTTCCGCCGCGCCGCCGGACAGCAGCGCGGCGACGGCCGCGGCCGGCCGCTCCTGGGCGCCGGTCCAGTGCTCGACCCTGCGATGCGTACCGACGGCGGGGTCGTACCAGGCGGCGCAGTCGCCCACGGCGACCACCGCCGCCAGGCTCGTACGTCCGTCGGAGCCGCATTTCACGCCGTTCTCCAGCATGACGCCGGATCCCACGAGCCAGTCGACGCAGGGGCTGGCGCCCACGCCCACGACGACGGTGTCCGCCGGGAGACTTCGTCCGTCCTCGAGCAGGACCGCGTCGACCCGGGCCGCACCGCTCAGCCCCTTCACTCCGACGCCGCACAGCAGTCGTACGCCGTGGTCCGCATGGAGGGCGGAGACGACGCCTCCCATCGTCTCGCCCAGCGGCCCGGCCAGCGGTGTCGGCGCCGCCTCGACCACGGTGACGTCCAGCCCGAGCGCGTACGCCGTCGAGGCGACCTCGGCACCGATGAACCCGCCGCCGATGACGACAAGCCGCCCGCCGCGTGCCAGGTCGACCCGCAGCGCGCGGGCGTCGTCCAGGGTGCGCAACGTATGGACACCGGCGAGGCCCTCGCAGCCCGGCAGGGTGCGCGCGGCCGCTCCGGTGGCGACGACGATGCCGTCGACGCGCAGGGACCGGCCGTCGGACAACCGCACCGAGCGATCGCTCCGGTCCAGTGCGGTGGCCCGCACACCGAGCAGCCACTCGGCGCCGAGGTCCTCACCGTCCGTCTCCAGAACAAGGTCGGATTCGTCGATCCCGCCGACGAGGAACTCCTTCGACAGGGGCGGCCTGTCGTACGGACGGTGCGGTTCCTCGCCGATGACGGCCAGCCGCCCGTCGTAGCCCTGCTTGCGCAGGGCCCGTGCAGCCGTGAGGCCGGCCAGCGAGGCGCCCACCACGGCCACAGCTCTCACGCGAGACCTCCGGCGAGCCGGACCGCCACACAGGGCGGGAGATTGGGTGCCGCCAGGGAGGGCTCGACATAGATCATGCCGTGCTCAATCAGCACCTGGTGCGTCCGCACCGGGAGCTTGGCCGGCGGTGCGTCGACCGCGCCGGTGCGCAGGTCGAACTTCGAGGCGTGCAGGGGACACTCGACCTCGCACCCTTCCAACCACCCGTCCGCGAGCGAGGCGTCCTGGTGGGTACAGGTGTCGTCGATCGCGAAGAGCTCGCCGTCGTCGGTATGGAACACCGAGACGGGCGGGGCGGTTTCAAGCCGGCGGGCCTCGCCTCGCGGCAGATCCGCGAGGCGGCACACGGGAATCATCATGACACCTCGGTGCGTATAGCGAAACTGATTGCGTTTAGCGCAACATCAGTCTGGGGGTGGCCCCAAACCTTGTCAAGACATCGCCAGGACGGCCACAGCCCTTGCCCATGGTTGCTTTTTACGCAACGTATCGCGCGATAAGAAACCCCTGGTAAGGACCCCGGCGTGGCGATCAGCGTCTTCGACCTGTTCAAAGTCGGCATCGGCCCGTCAAGCTCCCACACCGTGGGGGCCGATGAAGGCGGCACGCCTCTTCGCCACCGGCCTCGACGACGGCCTCGTTCCGCGCACCGGAGCCATACGGGCGGAGCTCTTCGGCTCCCTCGGCGCACCGGCCACCGGCCTCGGTCACGGCAGCGACAAGGCGGTACTGCTCGGGGTGGAGGACGAGGACCCCGAGACCGTCGGCACCGCCTCCGTGGAGACGCGCGTACGCGATCCGCGAAACCGGTCGCCCGTGCCTGCCAGGCCGCCACGAGACGGAGTTCCGCGAGAACGAACACCCGGGCTGCACCGCCGCCGCACCCTGTCCTTCCACCCCGACGGCATACGCTTCCAGGCCCTGGACCGCACAGGCGCCGAGCTGCGGACCCGCACGCACTGCTCGGTGGGGGGCGGTTTCGTCCTCGACGAGAGCGCGGCGCCGACCTGAAGGTCAATTCAAGGAGACCTCGCGCGGCGGCCTCGCGG
>CAYNNX010000209.1:0-7800 GCA_964398515.1 uncultured Streptantibioticus sp.
GGGCGACCGCGTCGTCATGCCCTTCAACGTCGCCTGCGGCTTCTGCAAGAACTGCGTAGCGGGTTACACGGGGTTCTGCCTGACTGTCAACCCCGGCTTCGCCGGCGGCGCCTACGGCTATGTCGCCATGGGGCCCTGGCCGGGCGGGCAGGCGGAGTACCTGCGGGTTCCCTATGCCGACTTCAACTGCCTGAAGCTCCCCGCGGGGACCGAGCACGAAAGCGACTTCATCCTGCTCGCCGACATCTTCCCGACCGGTTACCACGGCAACGAGCTCGCCCAGGTGTCCCCGGGAGAGAGCGTCGCAGTGTACGGCGGTGGCCCGGTCGGCCTCATGGCCGCCTACTCCGCCCTGCTGCGCGGCGCCAAGAAGGTGTTCGTCGTGGACCGGGTGCTCGAGCGACTGCAGAAGGCCGAGGAGATAGGTGCGGCCCCGATCAACTTCGCCGAAGGCAATCCGGTGGAGCAGATCAAGGACCAGACCCGTGGCGAAGGCACCGACAAGGGGATCGATGCCGTCGGGTACCAGGCCCACGCCGTCACCGAGGACCGGGAGGAACCGGCGATTGTGCTGAACTCGCTCATCGAGACGGTCAGGGCTACCGGCGCGCTGGGCATACCGGGCCTGTACGTACCAGCCGATCCCGGTAGCCCTGACGAGCAGGCGAAGCACGGCATGCTCCTGGTCGCGATCGGCCGGCTCTTCGAGAAGGGGCTGCGCATGGGCACCGGGCAGTGCAACGTCAAGCGCTACAACCGGCAGCTGCGTGACCTCATCATCGAGGGCAGGGCGAAGCCGAGCTTCGTCGTCTCGCACGATCTGCCCCTCGACAAGGCCCCCGCGGCGTACGAAAAGTTCGACAAACGCGTCGAGGGCTACACCAAGGTCGTACTCCACCCGCACCAGTAGCCTCGCAGCGGCGATCGCGCCGACCAGGAACTGGCGGGCGCCGGAGCGCAGTGCGGCCCGGCCGTTGAGCAGGCCGAGGACGGGGCCGACGGTGATCAGCGCGCCGGCGGCGAGGACGACCGCGGCGACGAGCGGGGCCTTACAGCAACCCACCGGCTGGGAAGGCGACCGCAGGCAACCCTTTCAGCAGGGAACAATCAGGGAACCATTCCTTGGAGGAACCGTGCGCATGCACTGGGACACGTTCCTGACGGCGGTCCAGGAACGAGGCGAATATCCGTCACCTCAAGACGCCGAACGGGCCGCCCGCGTCGTTCTCGCCCTCTTGGGCGCCCACCTGGTGGGAGAGGTGCGAGCTGAGTTGGCTGCCCGGCTTCCTGAAACCTACGCACTCGTGCTGCTCAACCCCCTCCAGGCGCATGAACCGCTCTCCCCCGAGCGGTTCATCCGGGCCACCGCGGCATGGATCGAGGGAGCCACCGAACAGACCGCCACGTGGGACGTGAGCGCTGTGCTCAGCGTCGTCGCCGACATCGCCGACGAAGACCTGATGAAACAGGTCCTGCTGCAACTCCCGCCCGGCTACGACGTGCTCTTCGGCCGCCCGCAGCCATCCTGAAGGGGGCCCGCCCTATGACGTCACGTCAAACTGCTCGCCGACAAGACAGCCGCTGCATGAAACCCCGGCGAGTCAGTTGCCGACCGAGATGACACGTCCGGCGCAGGCGGGGTCGGTGGCGACGTCCAGTCGTGCGGCGGCGAATTCCGCCCTGGCGGTCTGGAAGCCGTCTGGCCGGTGCCACCGGTCGCGCTGAAGACGGTGAGCTTCATGGGGACTCCCAGGGATTGGCAAATACTCACTGCCCGATGGCGTGAGTAAGTATTCGCTCACCTGACAAGGCCGGCGCCACGTGATCAAAAAGGCGGACTCGGGCCGGGGCACAGCCGACGGAGCGGACATACGATGGCCTTGATTCTGGGACAACGCCCTGAACCCGATGAGCATGGAGCCGCATCATGACCAACGTGGACGGTACGTCCCTGGACATCCCCACACCGGACGGCGCCGCCGACGCCTACCTGGCGCACCCGTCCGATGGTGCCCCGCGTCCGGGAGTCCTGCTCTACATGGACGCCTTCGGGCTTCGCCCCTGGCTGAAACAGATGGCGAACCGTCTCGCGGCCGCCGGGTACACCGTGCTGGTCCCCAACGTGTTCTACCGCCACGGCCGTGCGCCGCTGTTCGACCTGCCCGACTTCATCGACACCTCCCAGCGGCCGGAGATCTTCGAACGCATCATGCCGGTCGTACGGTCCCTGACCCCTGAGCACACGTCGGACGACGCAGGGGCGTACCTGGACTGGCTGGCCGCCTCCCCGCTGGTCGCCGACGGTCCGGTGGGCTTGACGGGCTACTGCATGGGCGCGCGCCTGGCCCTGCACACCGCCGGGACGTACCCGGACCGGGTAGCGGCGGCGGCCGGCTTCCACGGCGGGCACCTGGCCTCCGACGCCCCGGACAGTCCGCACCTGCTGGCCGACCGGATCACGGCGGAGCTGTACTTCGCACACGCCGACCGGGACCCGTCGATGCCGATCGATCAGATGGACCGGCTGAACAAGGCCCTGGACACCGCGGGTGTCCGCTACCGCAGCGAGCTCTACGAGGGTGCCCGCCACGGCTTCACCCAGGCGGACACCGACGCCCACAACCCCGAAGCGGAGGAACGTCACTGGCGCGAGTTGCTGGCGCTCTTCAACCGCACCCTGTGACGGCCACCTCGGCGCGAGGCGGGAGAAGCTGACCCGCATGGGGCTGCGGCGGCGCCTCCCCCGCGCTGACGTACCGGTAGAGATCGTCGGCCCCGTGGGGGGTGAGCTGCTGCACAGGGAAGTGGCCGGATCGCAGTGGACCGGTGCGCGCTGACGCCGGCGGCCGTCGTGGAGCCGGCCCGCGGTCGTAGCCCCCGGCCGCGTGCAGTCCTGGCCTGGCGGCGCTGCCCAGGACGACGCCAGTTATGCCGAGCTCCAGCATGGCCCTGGAGGGCGGGCCGCCTTCGGAGCGTTCGGTTTGCTCCTAGGATTCCAGGCCCCGACCCGGGCCGCGTACTGCGCCAGCCCGTCCGCCGTCTCGCCCGCCCAGCCCACGTATCCGTCCGGTCGGATGAGGAAGACTCCGGTGCCGTACGCCTCGTGACCCGCAGCACTGTCTCCCAGCATCTGCGCGTGCCGCGCCACAAGTCTGGTCACCCGAGCACGCGACGGACGACGAGTACCGGCGAAGTGCGCTCGGCGACCAACTCGCGGCCGACACCGGCCCACCACACCACACGCTCCAGGCAGGTGACCTCAACAGCATTCCCCCTCCGCCGAAGCCCCGCCCGGGGGCCACCCACGTGGCAAGTCCCTTGCAAAGGCTCTGTTTCTCTTGCCGTCCGCCACGAGGCCGCCGTGCTGGTCACCGCCCCTCACCAATGGCTGTCACCAGGAACTTCACCCTCACACACTTGAAGTCGGCCCCGGCTCACCTTGCGGCACCGCGTAGCCGGGGACGGACGGCCACCGTACGGTCAGTACCACCGACTCCTCCTCCGCGAACCAGGAATGGTCCACGCCCTCACCCCACACGACGTAGTCGCCCTGACGCGCCAGCGACACGTTGCGGCCGGGAAGTTCGACACGGAAGCGACCGCTGATGAGAACCAGGAGAGCCGTCCGCTTCTCACCTCGCACCCACTGCGCTCGCTTGTCGCCACGCGGGTGGACGCCCCACTTGATCTCCACAGCGTCGCTGTGGCGAGGATCGCCTGCATCCTTGAAGTGTCCGAGCAGCCATCCCCGGTCAAGCGCCGCGTCCGTCCCTGCGTTGCCCACGTATATGCCGTCGTTCATGCGCCTGGACGATAACACCCGCTCATCCCGCCACTCGCAGCGTGACCAGCACTTCCGCAACAGGTCTGGCCGACGAGCCGATTGGGCCGGTCCAGCGGCGTGACCACGATGGCCTGTCGCAACGCAGGGATTTGACACCCTGATCCACCAGAAGAAGGCTGTCTTACTGTCGTAGGACCAATGGGAGGGCGCCCACACCGTCAGCGTCCAGCGCCAGTACACCGGCGCCGCGGGACGGATCGAGAACTCCCAGGTGGTCGTCTGTCCGCTGGATGATGCGGACGGTAGGAGCTACGGTCCCATCGAACGCAGCCCTCAGAACGTCCTGAGGGTCGCGACGCTGCGGACCTCCGTCCCGATCCTGAGGGCTCGGGCCTTCTCGCACACCGCGACGGCACCGGCGAGGTCCTGGGTGGCGGCCCCGATCGACTTGAACACGGTGACGTCGTCGGCCTGGACGATCCCGGAGTGGGCCGGGAAAGCCGGCAGCGCTCAGGCGCGAGGCGGCGGTGACCGCGACTGCCGTGGCGGCAAGGGCGGCGCTGACCCACACGGCATCTCGGTAGTCACCTGTTGTCTCGGTTGCGGCGCCAGCGAGCAATGGTCCCGGAAACGCACCCGGGTTGAGCGCGAAGGCGGCGAACCAACCCTTCATCGACGGGGCGTCGGACGCGACGTGCATGACACGGTTGACGAGTGTCGATCCGATCCCGAACGACAGCCCACCCCGGACGATCGTCACGATGAACATGGCGCTGCATGAGTGCTGGTCATGGCCAGCACCGCCCACCCGACAGGCAGACCCCACAAGGCGAGGACCATGCCTTGCCGGAGCCGACCGTGGGCCGTACGACCGGCTGCGTTCACGCCGATGAAGGCGCCGACTCCCAACGCGGTGAGCATCCCGGGGACCGCGCCAGCGGGCACCAAGCGGGGCAAGATTGGGGCATGACAATGATCAGGACGACGGGGGTCCGGCTCGGGATGGTGCCGATGGCGGTGCTGGCCATGCTGGCGGCGGGGTGCGGAACGCATCGGCCAGGAGACGACGCCGGTGCGGACCGGCCCTCGCGGACAGCGGCGGCGACGCCGAGCACGCCGATGGACCTCCCGTGCCCCGGCGAGAGCCCCACGCCGACGCCACCGACAGCCGCAGACACCTCGGGCCCGGCCGCGCCGCCCACCGACCACTACGCTGAGAACCACGGCTTCATGGTTCCCTTCCCGCTGCACGGCCGGAGCCGCTGCGACGGGCTCGCGGCCGTCGCGGGCGTCAAGGGCGCGCTCGAACCACTACGCAGGCACGGTGATTTCGACCCCGAGAGCACCCGCAGCGCGCTCACCGCCCTTGGTTACTCCGCTGGGAAGGTGCAGTCGTACCGGAATGGTTCCACCGGGGTCGGCTTCCTCATCGACGCCTACCCGCTCTGCGTGGAGGGCGAGATGAACCGCGACGCCACCCAGGCGGACGCCTTCGGGGGCTACCCCGACCACTCCGGCTGCGACCGTCCCAGAGGCGGCCACTGACCGCAGCCGCCCAGCCGTCAACCGCGACTCGTCCATCCCCTAAACGGCGTGGCTTTTCGCTGGCCCGGCGTGGCTTGGCGACTGGCCAGCCCGGCCCGTAGGACGTTCAATGCGCCCACTGTGTCAGCGTGCGCCGTGTGGCCGCAGGCGACGTAGTGGCACCGCCGGGAGGTATTGCGGGGATCCACGGCCATCGCTTCCCCTCCGGTGCATTCTGCCTGGGCGGCCAGGACAGGAGTTTGCGGCTCTTCTTGTCGATTCTGCACCAGCTCGCGCGGGTGATCTTCGTCTGATCGAGCGAATCACCCTGCACGACTCGGTAGTCACCCCGCACGAGTCGGTGAAGATCTCTAGGCTCCAGAGGTCGTGGCTGGTCCCGGCCCGGGGATCAGTCGTTCTACCTCTGGAGCGAGAGATGACGCGGGTCTCGATCAACTCGGATCTTTGCATCGGATCCGGCAAGTGTGCTTTGACCGCCCCTGGCGTGTTCACGCAGGACGATGACGGCTTCGGAGCCGTGATCCCCGGGAGGGAAGACGGCGCCGGGGACCCGCTGGCCCAGGAGGCCGCTCGGGGCTGCCCCGTTCGAGCCATCACCATCGAGGAGTAGGTACTGCTCACTGTTTCGCGCCAGGTGTTCGGCAGCGTCCCGCTGTGGGTGCTCGGCATCGGCTTCCTCGGGCTGGCCCCGTGGCGGCTCCAGCAGGATCAGGGTGCGGTCGACGACCACGCCGACCTCGGGCGTGCTGCTTCAGCCGTCTTCGCGTTCGCCGGGCGGCTCAGTGAAGAACTGGATAGTGAGGGCGACGACGCCGTACTGGGTACCGGAGGCGACGAAGACGAACTGCCCGTCGTCGGTAGCAGCGATGGGCTCGTCCGCATGGGCCTCGATGAACTCCTCGGTGTCCTCGCGCCAGAGTTCCTCGGCGTCCCGAGGCGGGAAGTGGATCCAGTACTGCAGGTAGGCGACCTGGAAGGTCAGGTGCCGTGCCTCGATCGGCTGAGGGTGGCTCACCGGTTGCTTCTTCACAGCATGGTGGTGCCGGCCACGATAGGGCGGTAGCCCCCGCAATCCGGGATGCCCTCGGCGAATTCCGGGCCTGCGTGGTGTCGGTCTTCAAGACCCGGTTGTATCGGACCGCCGAACCCGCTGCCCAGACTCGGGCTGCCGGCGCCGGCCGCACGTGCCGTGTCAGCGGTGTCAGAGCAGCGGAACGGACGCCACCGACAAAGCCTCCCGCGAGATCGGTGCACCGGCATCCGAAGAGTCCGCGCGCGCCGCCTGGGCGTGCCGCGCCAGGTCGACCAGATCCGCGAAGGGCGCGCCGCGCTCTTCGCCCGCCTGCCGCACCGGGCCATCGACATGCCCGAGCCATGCACGGACCCTCGTGAGGGCGGGCGTTGCGGTGAGTCCGGTCAGCGGGCGTAGTCGGCGCTTCACAGAGACCATGTGAAGGACAGAGAGCACGCGAAGACGAACGGGCCGAGAGGACTCCGCCATGCCGGCACAGGCGCGGCCACAGGAACCGCTGACCGATCTGGACGCCCGCTACAGCTCGCCCGGTGCCACCACGATGCGGTGGGCCGATGCCGTCTCCCGCCTACAGACGGCCGGGATCTTCTGGTTGTCGACCGTCCGCCCGGACGGTCGCCCCCATGTCACCCCCCTGATGGCGGTGTGGGCGGACGGCGCACTGCACTTCGCCACCGGCGAGCAGGAGCGCAAGGCGCTCAATCTCGTCGCGAACCCGCATGTCGTTCTCACCACCGGCAACAACGCCTACAGCGAGGGCCGCGATCTGGTGATCGAGGGCGAGGCGGTCCGGGTCACCGACGAGAGGCGGCTGACAGAGCTGGCGGCGGCGTGGGAGGCGAAGTACGGCCCAGACTGGCACTTCGAGGTGCGGGACCAGGGCTTTTTCGCGCTGCAACACGGGGGCCGCGCCCTGGTCTTCGAGGTGGCGCCCCGCACCGCCTTCGGTTTCGGCAGAGGCGACCTCTTCAGCCAGACCCGCTGGCGCTTCACCGGCTGACCCCTGGCCGGTGGCTTGACGGCACCTCGCAGCGATGCGTCTCACCGATCCGAATGTCCCGGGTGGCACTCCCCCAGCATCACGCGCACCGCACCGCCTCAGACGGTGCGCATCGGATGCGCACCCCAGGGGCCGGTGCGCACCGACACAGTCGCAGCGACGGCAAACGGCGACAGGCCCGCCGACCTGACGATAGGACACAGGTCGGGCGGGCCTGCCGCACACCAGTTCCTGGCGCGCCGTGGCCCGTGGGCCCGTGCGAATCGGACACGCCATGAGGCCTGCCCACACCCGCAGGCCGTCGTCAGGCCGCCCGAACGGGCCTAGCGCGCAGAAACTTAGACCACGATGGCTCTATCGCCAGTCGCGGTCATGCCACCGTCCCTCACCGCGGTAGTCATCACGGTCGTGGCGCCAGTCACGGTCGTGGCGCCAGTC
>CAYNNX010000209.1:7900-10910 GCA_964398515.1 uncultured Streptantibioticus sp.
TCACGGTCGTGGCGCCAGTCACGGTCGTGGCGCCAGTCTCGGTCGTGGCGCCAGTCTCGGTCGTGGCGCCATCCGTCACCGCAGAAGCCGTCGCGGTCGTGGTGGTACCGGTAGTGGCAGCCGTGTTCGTGACCGAGCTCAGCGGCGGAGGCGGGAAGTGCGCCAGCACCGACTACGGCGCCGGCCATGAGCACGGCGGCGGCGATGCGCTTTCGGTAGGACATGCCAGGGTTCCTTTCGTTGTGGGACACGGCGAGAGCCTCGCCGATCACGATGCCGAACTGTCGGTGGCCACCAACAAAAGGAATCTTCCAGGCAATCGGCAAAAAATCCCCCATACTCGCTGTGCACTGCCAAACCGTAACAATGTCCGGTTTTTGTCCCAACACCGCCGCGCTCGGAGTGTCGACGACGGCAAGTGCAAAAGGCATCGGAGCGGTGACGGCGGTGCCGGAAGTGCCGCGCCGGCCTTGTCCCGCCCATCGACATCCGGCGCGACGAACGCGCAGGTGGCGTCAGAGCCCTTCGAAGGTCCCGCACTCCGTTCAGGAGGCACTCGTCCCCCAGCACGGCGAGGACGGCTCCGATGATTTCGGCGCCTCACATCTCGCGGACCGTGCGCCGCGCTCAGATCAGCCGCCGGCGGCAGGCCTTACGGTCCGCAGGGCGGGGAGCTACCACCGGTGCAGCCCGGCGGCGCCGGGGCGGCCCACGTAGCGAGGCGGCCACGCACGGCAGGGCGTGAAGTCGTCGAAGACCAGCACCCGCCGGGCTCCAGCAGACGCTCGGGGCGACCTTTCCGCCTTCCTGGACGGCGCTGACTGGGAACTGGCCGAGGGCAAGAGGCGGCCTCACAACCGGCCCGGTATCGCGGTGCGGCTGACCGCCGTGCGGTGCGTCGGGGTTTCTGAGATGGATCCCGCCGACGTGCCGGCGGAGGTACTGCGTGGAAGACGAGGCCGGAACGGTTCTCACTGGAGTTCTCGGGCCTGGTGTTGCAGGAGCTTCTTGTCGGGCTTGCCGGCGTCGGTCAGTGGCAGGGTGGCGAGGACGGTGATGCGGGCGGGTTCGTGGAGGATGCCGCGCTGTTCGCGAACGAGGGTACGTAGGTGGTCGGTGTCGAGCCGGCTGCCGGGGACGGGGACGACAGCGGCGTGCACGCGCTCGACGCCGTCGGCGTCGGGGACGCCGAAGACGGCGCTCTCCCGCACGTGGGGGTGGGAGTTGAGCAGGTCCTCCACCTCGGAGGTGTAGACGTGGCCGCCGCCGGTGTTGATCAGGTCCTTGAGCCGGTCGACAATCGTCAGGTAACCGTCCTCGTCCAGGTAGCCGATGTCACCGGTGTGCAACCAGCCGTCGCGGAGAACCGCGGCGGTCAGTTCGGGCTGCTTCCAATAGCCCTGCATGAGGGTGTCGGAACGTACGCAGACTTCGCCGACCTGACCGGTCGGCAGACTCCGTCCGGTCGTGTCCCGGATGATCAGTTCGCAGCCGGGAAGCGCCTTGCCGACTGAGCGCAGCCGCTCCGGGCGGGCCGGATCGTGGTCGTGGGCGTCCAGCGCGGTGACGATTCCGGCCTCGTGCTGGCCGTACAGCTGGACCAGCACCGGGCCCAGGCGTCGGACGGCGTCCGCGAGTCGGCTGGGGGATGCCTGGCAGCCTCCGTAGGTCAGCCGGCGCAGACTGGAGATATCCGCACGCTGCGCGTGTGGGTGGTCGATGAGCTGGTAGAGAAGCGGCGGCATCAGGAACAGGTCGGTGATGCGCTCGCGTTCAATGGCGCCGAGGACCGTGGCCGGGTCGAAGTCGTCGAGCAGGACGACACTGCCGCCGTGGCGCAGGATCTTGTCGGTCATCAGTCCAGCGGCGTGCGCGATGGTGGTACACACCAGCAGCCTCGGCGGCTCGCCGGAGTCCGCGGGCAGGTCGGGGCCGAACGGCCGGGCCTGACCGTAATTGATGCAGATCCCTTTGGAGTGGCCGGTGGTGCCGCCGGAGTGGCGGATCGTGCGGACGTCTTGCGGCCGCGCCCGGCAGGGAAAGGGGTCGCCCGGCTGGCGGGCGGCGAGCGCCAGCAGGTCCGTGCCCGTGGGCGCGGTGCCGAGCACCAGGACGCGCTCGACCGGGGCCTGGGCGGTGATCTCTGCGGCGCGTTCGGCATGGCGGGGGTCGGTGATGAACGTGTAGGTCTCGACGTCGCGGACCATGGTGGCCTGGGTGCTTGCCGGCAGCCGGTTGTACAGCTGGTTGAGGCGGCAGCCGAGCAGACTGGCGGCGTAGCGTACGGCGATGGCCTCTGGCAGGTTGCCGGTCAGCAGGGTGACGGTACGGCGGCGATCGATTCCCTGGGCGTGCAGCTCCCACGCCAGGCGGTGGGTGAGCTCTCGCAGTTCGCCTGCGGTGATGCGTCGATGCTGGTGGACGAGGGCGTCTCGTCCGGGGTCGGTGGTCAGGGTGTCGAGGATCTGCTCGACTTCGGTGCGGAAAGGCTGTGCTGCGGTGGGCATGTTGGGAGTTCCTCGGTTGGTGGAGGGCAAAGCGGCGGTGGTCTTCGTCTGTTGACTGGCCGTCACCAGCGAGTGCGCCAGGACGCTACACAGAGGGTCCTCCGGTGATCGCTGGGCCCGGTTGCCGGCCACCTGGCGCGCCATACCTGACAGCCGCGAAGCCTGACGGGACGTCAGTGCAAACCTCGGCATGCGAGTTACCAATGGGTAGCGTTCCGCGGGACACAGCATTACATGCCTGCGATTCGTAGACCAAATCAATCTGATGCATTTGATTTATTAAATAAGCAGCCATATGCGCGCTTCAAAGATGACCTTATGCCAGGTCGGCAGTGGCGAACTCAGCGATGTCCGTAGTAGGCCTCGATGCCGTCCGAGCCGATCACATTGCGTGCCTGGGTGCGGGGGTCGAAGGCTTCCCAGGCGGGCGGGGGCACCGGGGGCGGGTTGGAGAGGGTGTATCAGCGGAAGGAGCGTCCAGGAGCCGACAGAAGTGTGGGGCA
>CAYNNX010000209.1:11010-12472 GCA_964398515.1 uncultured Streptantibioticus sp.
GACAGAAGTGTGGGGCAAGGCGCTGACCGGCACCGGCTGCCCACTGCCCGCTCGAGCAGTCCGTCGCGGTACGTCCACGATGCCGGCACTGCTCGTGGTTCTCCTCGGGCAGGATCACGAGCCTGATTTCAGGGACTCCCTTGAGACCGGGGTCGGTTCAGAACCTCGCCGCCGGTCATAGTGCTCGCCTATGTCCTTGTCATGATTCAGGGGCTACAGGTCTGGTCGAAGACAGGCGACAGTCGGGATCATGCAGAATGACGCAGACATTGAGGTGTCCCACTCCCCCTCCGGGCCTGGGGCTGGTCCCTCTCGCGACGCCCACACCCGGCCCGCCGAACTGCCCGGACTTGTTTCCCGTGTCCCCGGGTTGGCCCTGACGCTGGCCGTTGCCGTGCCCGCCACGGTGGCGGGCAAACTGCTCCCCGTCATCGGTGGTCCGGTGGCCGGCATGGTCATCGGCGTGTTCCTCGCCGCGTTGTGCAAGCCGGGCCCACGGCTGCGTCCGGGAATCAGTACCGCGAGCAAGACCGTCCTGCAGATCGCAGTCGTCCTCCTGGGCTCCCAGCTCTCGCTTTCTCGGATACTCGAGGTCGGTGCCGGGTCGCTGCCGGTCATGGTTGCCTCGTTGGCCGCCTGTCTGTTCGCAGCCCACGTGATCGGCCGCCGGCTCGGCATCGGTGGCGATCTGCGTACTCTCATCGGGGTGGGCACCGGAATCTGTGGGGCCTCGGCAATCGCCGCGGTGACCCCGGTCATCGGCGCGGCCAGTGCGGAAGTCGCATACGCAGTCTCCACGATCTTCGTGTTCAATGCCGCTGCGGTGCTCATTTTCCCCGCGCTCGGCCACCTACTCGGGATGGGCCCCCACGCTTTCGGTCTGTTCGCCGGTACCGCGATCAACGACACGTCCTCGGTGGTCGCCGCCGCCGCTACCTACGGATCCTCAGCCGCTGACCACGCCGTCGTCGTCAAACTCACCCGGACCCTGATGATCGTCCCGATCTGCATGGGTCTGGCGGCCCTGGCCGTCCGGCGCGCTCGGACCCTCGGGGCAGTCCCCTTTTCACCCCGGATTCGCCTGGCGAGGCTGGTGCCCTGGTTCCTCATAGCCTTCTTGCTGACAGCCACGGCCAACAGCATCGGTCTCATTCCGGCCAACGCCCACCGGGGATTCAGCGAGCTCTCGGTCTTCCTCACCACCGTCGCGCTCGCCGGCATCGGCTTGTCCACCGACCTCGCAGGCCTGCGCCGCACCGGTCCTCGCCCTCTGCTCCTTGGCGCCTGCCTTTGGGGCACAGTCTCGCTCTCGAGCCTCGCCCTCCAGTACGCCATCGGCCCCCTGTAGGGGCGACCGTCTCGTGGCCGGCTCTACTTCACGCCGAAGCGCCACGGGCTTCTTACGAGGCACGGCTCCTTCGAGAAATGCTCATGCCGACAGCATCCCGCGCCACGTCATCGG
>CAYNNX010000210.1:0-11443 GCA_964398515.1 uncultured Streptantibioticus sp.
CCTCGCCCGGGCCCTGCTTGCGCAGGTACATCACGACCGGCTCGTCGTGCTCGGAGGAGACGACCAGCTGCTTGATGTTGAGGATGAGGTCGGTCACGTCCTCCTTGACGCCCGGCACGGTGGTGAACTCGTGCAGAACGCCGTCTATCCGGATGCTGGTGACCGCGGCACCGGGGATCGAGGAGAGCAGGGTACGACGCAGGGAGTTGCCGAGGGTGTAGCCGAAGCCCGGCTCCAGCGGCTCGATCACGAACCGGGAGCGGTACTCGTCGACGACCTCTTCGGTCAACGAGGGACGCTGAGCGATCAGCATGAGGTATTGCCTCCAGTCTTCGGCACCCGCTATTTGATGCCGATTCCTTCAAGGGTACGGGCGGTACGGAGTCGACGACCCCGTACCGCCCGTATCGACCGCAGCTCTTACTTCGAGTAGAGCTCGACGATCAGCTGCTCCTGCACCTGGGTGTCGATCACCTGGCGCTCGGGCAGGGAGTGCACGAGGATCCGCAGCTTCGACGGGATGGCCTCCAGCCACGCCGGAACCGTCTTCTCGCCTGCCTCGGCCATCGCGACCTGGAACGGAGTCAGGTTACGCGACGAGGAGCGGACCTCGATGATGTCGTTCGGGGAGACCCGAGCCGACGGGATGTCGGTCTTGCGGCCGTTCACGGTGATGTGACCGTGGCGGACCAGCTGACGGGCGTGGTCGCGCGACTTGGCGAAACCGGCCCGGTAGACCACGTTGTCCAGGCGGGACTCCAGGATGCGGAGCAGGTTCTCGCCGGTCTTACCGGACCGCCTGTTCGCCTCCTCGTAGTACCCGCGGAACTGCTTCTCAAGGACGCCGTAGATGCGAGCGCACTTCTGCTTCTCGCGCTTCTGCAGCAGGTACTCGCTGTCCTTGGTGCGCCCGCGACCGTGCTCACCCGGGGGGTAAGGACGGATCTCGATCGGGCACTTCGCGCTCTCGCACTTGCTCCCCTTGAGGAAGAGCTTCTGCTTCTCCCGACGGCAACGCTTGCAGTCGGCCCCGGTGTAACGCGCCATTGTCGTGGTTCTCCTACTTCAGCTGGTCAGACGCGGCGGCGCTTCGGCGGGCGGCAGCCGTTGTGCGGGGTCGGGGTCACGTCCTGGATCGAACCCACCTCGAGGCCGGTGGCCTGGAGGGAGCGGATCGCGGTCTCACGGCCGGAGCCGGGACCCTTGACGAAGACGTCGACCTTGCGCATGCCGTGCTCCTGCGCCCGGCGCGCGGCCGACTCGGCGGCCATCTGCGCGGCGAAGGGGGTGGACTTGCGCGAGCCCTTGAAGCCGACGTGGCCGGCGGAGGCCCAGGAGATCACGTTTCCGGTCGGGTCGGTGATCGAGACGATGGTGTTGTTGAACGTGCTCTTGATGTGAGCGTGCCCGTGGGCGACGTTCTTCTTCTCCTTGCGGCGCACCTTCTTGGCGCCGGCCTGACGGCCCTTCGGAGGCATAGGTTATGTACTCCCTGGAGGTGGTCGGTCCTACAGCACGGACCGCTTGCAGCGTCCTGCTTCGGACTACTTCTTGCCCGGCTTCTTCTTGCCGGCGATGGCGCGACGCGGGCCCTTGCGGGTGCGGGCGTTGGTGTGGGTGCGCTGACCGTGCACCGGCAGGCCACGGCGGTGGCGCAGACCCTGGTAGCAGCCGATCTCGACCTTGCGGCGGATGTCCGCCTGGATCTCACGACGGAGGTCACCCTCGGTCGTGTAGTTCTCGTCCACCCACTTGCTGATCTTGACGAGGTCTTCCTCGGCAAGGTCGCGGACGCGGGTGTCCGGGTTGACGTCGGTGTTCTTCAGGGTCTCCTGGGCACGGGTGCGACCGATGCCGAAGACGTAGGTCAGAGCGACCTCGATGCGCTTCTCGCGCGGGAGGTCAACGCCGGAGAGGCGTGCCATGAGCTGGCTCCTGGTGATGTTCGGAGGTCTTCCGCAGCACCGTTCCCGTAAGACTTACGAGCCGGGTCCCCGGCCTCCACCGGGGGTGTCGTCCCCGCGCCTGCGCGAGGGGTCGGGTGACTGCGTATGTACGTGTTACGTCGCGTCGCGCGAAGAAACTGCGAGTGCAGGTCGTCTTCGGTGCGTCAGCCCTGGCGCTGCTTGTGGCGCAGGTTGTCGCAGATGACCATGACCCGGCCGTGGCGGCGGATCACCTTGCACTTGTCGCAGATCTTCTTGACGCTCGGCTTGACCTTCATGGGATTGAGGTTCTCCGAGTCGGGATCTACTTGTGGCTACTTGTAGCGGTAGACGATCCGTCCGCGCGTAAGGTCGTACGGAGACAGCTCCACCACGACCCGGTCGTCGGGAAGGATGCGGATGTAGTGCATCCGCATCTTGCCGCTGATGTGCGCGAGGACCTTGTGCCCGTTCTGGAGCTCTACCTTGAACATGGCGTTCGGCAGAGACTCGATCACGGTGCCCTCGATTTCGATGGCCCCTTGCTTCTTGGGCACGCTTCGCCTTTCGAGATCGGCTACCAGCTTTTTTCGGCGAACAGCTCACATGCGCCCAGCCATGGAATTGAGCATGGAGGCATACATGAGCCGACGCATCAGTCTAAGCCATGACCACCCCGAGCGACGAATCGGGGTCACCCCAGCGGATCGGGTGCGGCCGTGATGCCGTACTGGGCCAGCTTCGCCTTGCCGCCGTCCGGGGCCGTGAGCACCAGCGGGCCCTGCTCGGTGAGCGCCACCGAGTGCTCCCAGTGGCAGGACCAGGAGCCGTCGTCCGTCTTGACGGTCCAGTCGTCCTCCAGCACGTGCGTGCTTGCCGAGCCCAGGCTCACCATCGGCTCGATCGCCAGGCACATGCCCGGGACCAGCTTCGGACCGCGGCCGCGCCTGCGCGAGACGTAGTTCAGCAGGTGCGGGTCCATGTGCATCTCGCTGCCGATGCCGTGCCCGCCGTAGTCCTCGATGATCCCGTACCTGCCGGTGGCCGGGCGGGGCTGGCGGCGGATGTAGGTCTCGACGGCCCGGGAGATGTCGACCAGCCGGTCGCCGCTGCGGAACGCGGCGATCCCCGCCCACATCGACTCCTCGGTGACCCGGCTCAGCTCGTGCAGCTCCGGGGCGTGGCCGTCGCCGACGAAGACGGTGATCGCGGCGTCGCCGTGCCAGCCGTCGATGATGGCGCCTGCGTCGATGGAGATGATGTCGCCCGACCGCAGGATCGTTTCGCGGCTCGGGATGCCGTGGACGACGACGTCGTTGACCGAGGTGCAGATGTTGCCGGGGAAGCCGCCGTAGCCGAGGAAGTTCGGCTTGGCGCCGTGGTCCGAGATCACCTTGGCGGCGATCTCGTCCAGCTCCTTGGTGCTGGCACCGGGCACGGCCGCCTCGGCACACGCCTTGTGGATCGCCGCCACGACCAGCCCCGCGGCGCGCATCTTCGCGATCTGCTCCGGGGTCTTGATCTCCACCATCGGCTCGCGCCTTCCATCGTCCGGTTCCGGGGTTACAGCAAAGGTACGGCCGCGGCGCCCCCGGGGAGCCGCGGCCGTAAGGAAGTCGTGCCGGGGTCAGGCCGCCGGGCGCTCCTCCAGAGCGGCCATGGCGCGCTTGGTGACCTCGTCGACCGTGCCCAGTGCCGAGATCGTCCTCACCAGGTCCTGGGCCTTGTAGTGGTCGATGATCGGCTCGGTCTCGCTGTGGTAGACCTCAAGGCGCTTGCGGACGGTGTCCTCACTGTCGTCCTCGCGCTGGTAGAGCTCGCCACCGCACTTGTCGCACCTGCCGTCCGGCGGAAGCTGCGAGACGTGGAAGACGTGGCTGGAGTCGTTGCGGCAGATCCGGCGGCCGGCGATCCGCTTGACCACCTCGTCCTCGGGCACCTCCAGGTCGAGCACGGCGTCGAGTTGCACACCCTTCGACTTGAGGTACTCGTCCAGCGCCTCGGCCTGCCGCAGGTTGCGCGGGAAGCCGTCCAGCAGAAAGCCCTCGGCGGCGTCGGGCTGCTCCAGGCGGTCCTGCGCCATGCCCACCGTGACCTCGTCCGGGACGAGCCGGCCGGCCTTCATGTACTCCTGCGCCTGCTTGCCCAGCGGCGTTCCCTGGCTGATGTTGGCGCGGAAGAGGTCACCCGTGGAGATGTGCGGGATCGACAGGTTCTTGGCGAGGTACTGGGCCTGCGTGCCCTTACCAGCGCCAGGCGGCCCGACGAGGACGATTCTCATCAGCGGAGGAACCCTTCGTAGTTGCGCTGCTGGAGCTGGCTCTCGATCTGCTTCACGGTCTCCAGGCCGACGCCCACGATGATGAGGATGCTGGTGCCGCCGAACGGGAAGTTCTGGCTGCCGTTGAACAGCGCAATCGCCACCGTGGGCACGAGGGCGATCAGCCCGAGGTAGAGCGACCCCGGCCAGGTGATCCGGTTCAGCACGTAACCCAGGTACTCAGCCGTAGGCCGACCAGCCCGGATACCCGGGATGAACCCACCATACTTCTTCATGTTGTCGGCAACTTCTTCGGGGTTGAAGGAGATGGCCACGTAGAAGAAGGCGAAGAAGACGATCAGCAGGAAGTACAGGGTCAGATAGATCGGGTGGTCACCCTTGGTGAGATTCGTGGCGATCCACTGCGCCCATCCTGACGTCGAGTTACCGCTGAACTGCACGATCAGGGCCGGGATGTAGAGCAGCGACGAAGCGAAGATGACGGGAATCACACCCGCCTGGTTGACCTTCAGCGGGATGTACGTCGAGGTCCCGCCGTAGGAGCGGCGGCCGATCATGCGCTTGGCGTACTGCACCGGGATGCGGCGCTGGGCCTGCTCGACGAAGACCACCAGGCACACCATCGCCAGGCCGACCAGGATGACGACGCCGAACTCGCCCCAGCCGCCCATGATCTTGCCCGACTTCTTGATGGCCCACAGCGACCCGGGGAAGCCCGCCGCGATCGAGGTGAACATCAGGATCGACATGCCGTTGCCGATGCCGCGGTCGGTGATGAGCTCGCCGAGCCACATGATCATCACGGTGCCCGCGGTCATGGTGATCACCATGACGGAGGTCCGGAAGATCGAGGTGTCGGGGACGATCTGGTTGCCGACCTGGCAGGTACGGAAGAGGGTGCCGCTCTGCGCGGTGGCCACCAGGCCGGTGCCCTGGAGCACCGCCAGCGCCAGCGTCAGGTACCGCGTGTACTGGGTGATCTTCGCGGTGCCCGCCTGGCCTTCCTTCTTGAGGGCCTCCAGCCGCGGAATGACCACCGTCAGCAGCTGCAGGATGATGCTCGCCGTGATGTACGGCATGATCCCCAGGGCGAAGATCGTCAGCTGGAGAAGCGCCCCGCCGGTGAACATGTTGATCATGCCGAAGAGGCCGCCGTTGCCGCCGGCCTCCTTTACGCACTGCGTGACGTTCTGGTAGTTGACCCCGGGCACCGGTACGTTCTGACCGAGTCGGAACAACACCAGGATGCCCAACGTGAACAGCAGCTTCTTCCGCAGGTCGGGCGTCTTGAACGCCCGGGCGAACGCGGTGAGCACGGTGCCTCCTGCGACCCCGCGTCGCGCGCGGGAGGTGACGGATAACGGTATCGGCGCCTGCGCGAGGGCAGAGGTGCCGGAAGGTAGCAGCAGCGACCCACCCTACCGGTCGGTGAAGCAATTGAGGAACATCGCGCCCTTACCACCGGCATGTACTGCCACCGCCAGTGTGCCATGTCACAGGCCGCCCCACTTCGACCTTACGCGACGCGGAAGGCCGGGCGGCCCCCCGTAAGGGGAGCCGCCCGGCCTTGGGTCCACTCCGGACCGCACGCGTCGGGCCCGATCGGAACGACCGGATCGAACTCAGACGAGGTCGGTGACGGTGCCGCCGGCGGCGGTGATCTTCTCCTTGGCGGAGCCGGAGACGGCGTCGACCGTCACCTGCAGCGCCACCGAGATCTCGCCGGTGCCCAGCACCTTGACGAGCTGGTTCTTGCGAACCGCGCCCTTGGCCACCAGGTCCTGGACGGTGACCTCGCCACCCTGCGGGTAGAGCGCGGCCAGCTTGTCCAGGTTGACGACCTGGTACTCGACCTTGAACGGGTTCTTGAAGCCCTTGAGCTTGGGCAGCCGCATGTGCAGCGGCATCTGCCCGCCCTCGAAGCGCTCCGGGACCTGGTAACGGGCCTTGGTGCCCTTGGTGCCACGACCGGCCGTCTTGCCCTTGGACGCCTCACCGCGACCCACACGGGTCTTGGGGGTCTTGGCGCCGGGAGCCGGACGGAGGTTGTGGACCTTCAGCGGCTTCGCGTCCGCCATGTCAGTCGACCTCCTCGACCGTGACGAGGTGACGCACGGTGTGCGCCATGCCGCGGATCTCCGGGCGGTCCTCCTTGACGACCACGTCGTTCAGGCGCTTGAGCCCGAGCGAACGCAGGGTGTCACGGTGGTTCTGCTTGCTACCGATGTAGGACTTGGTCTGCGTGATCTTCAGGCGCGCCATCACACACCCGCCCCTGCACGCGCCCGCAGCAGAGCCGCGGGGGCCACGTCCTCCAGCGGCAGGCCGCGGCGGGCGGCGATCTCCTCGGGACGCTGCAGCCCCTGGAGCGCGGCCACCGTGGCGTGCACGATGTTGATCGGGTTGGACGAGCCGAGCGACTTGCTCAGCACGTCGTGGATGCCCGCGCACTCCAGCACGGCGCGCACCGGGCCACCGGCGATCACACCGGTACCGGGGGAAGCCGGCTTGAGCAGCACGACGCCCGCGGCCTTCTCGCCCTGGATCGGGTGCGGGATGGTGCCCTGGATACGGGGGACGCGGAAGAAGTGCTTCTTGGCCTCCTCCACACCCTTGGCGATGGCGGCCGGCACCTCCTTGGCCTTGCCGTAACCGACACCCACCTGACCGTCACCGTCGCCCACCACGACCAGCGCGGTGAAGCTGAAGCGACGACCACCCTTGACTACCTTGGCGACACGGTTGATCGCGACAACGCGCTCGACGTACGCGGTCTTCTCAGCCGCGGCGCCGCCGTCGCGCCGGTCCTTCCGGTCCCGCCGCTCGCCGCCACCGGCGCCGCCACCGCGGCGCTGGGGTCCAGCCATTGGAATTACCTCTCTCGTTGACGTCCGCTAGCTACGGAACCGGCTCAGAAGTCGAGCCCGGACTCGCGGGCGGCATCCGCCAGGGCGGCGATGCGCCCGGCGTACTGGTTGCCACCGCGGTCGAAGACGACCTTCTCGACGCCCGCGGCCTTGGCCCGCTCCGCGACGAGCGCGCCGACCTGCTTGGCCTGGGCCGTCTTGTCGCCCTCGGCGCCCCGGATCGAGGAGTCGAGGAACGACGCCGACGCCACCGTGTGGCCCTTGGTGTCGTCGATGACCTGCGCCACGATGCCCCGGTTGGACCGGGTCACGACCAGGCGCGGACGCTCCGCCGTGCCCGTGACACGCTTGCGGACGCGGATGTGACGGCGCTTGCGAGCGGTGCCCTTGTAGGCGTTACCCTTGGCGATCTTCACACCGTATGCCATGGCTTACTTACCAGCCTTTCCGACCTTGCGGCGGATGACCTCGCCCGCGTACTTCACGCCCTTGGCCTTGTACGGGTCGGGCTTGCGCAGCTTGCGGATCTTCGCGGCGACCTCGCCGACCTTCTGCTTGTCGATGCCCTCGACGCTGAACTTGGTGGGGGACTCCACCTTGAAGGTGATGCCCTCCGGGGCCTCGATAAGGATCGGGTGGCTGTAGCCCAGGGAGAACTCCAGGTTGGAGCCCTTGGCCTGGACGCGGTAGCCGACACCGCTGATCTCGAGGGCCTTGCTGTAGCCCGCGGTCACGCCGGTGATCATGTTCGCCACCAGCGTGCGCGACAGGCCGTGCAGGGCCTTCGACTGACGCTCATCATTCGGGCGCGAGACAACGAGGACGTTGTCGTCGCCCTTGGCGATCTCGATGGGCGCAGCAACGGTGTGGGAGAGGGAGCCCTTGGGACCCTTCACCTGGACCGTCCGGCCATCGATGGTGACGTCCACGCCGGCGGGAACCGGGATGGGCAGCCGTCCAATACGCGACATGGCTAAACCTCCGTTTCCCGAGTTACCAGACGTAGGCGAGGACTTCCCCGCCCACGCCCTTCTTGGCGGCCTGCTGGCCGGTGAGCAGACCCTGCGACGTGGAGATGATCGCCACGCCGAGGCCGCCGAGCACCTTCGGCAGGTTGGTGGACTTTGCGTAGACCCGCAAACCCGGCTTGCTGATCCGCTTGATGCCGGCGATCGAGCGCTCGCGGTTGGGGCCGAACTTCAGCTGGAGGTAGAGGTTCTTGCCGACCTCGGCGTCCTCGACCTTCCAACCGGCGATGTAACCCTCCTGCTGGAGGATCTCCGCGATGTGCGACTTGATCTTGCTGTACGGCATCACGACGTCGTCGTGGTAGGCCGAGTTCGCGTTCCGCAGACGCGTAAGCATGTCTGCGATGGGGTCGGTCATGGTCATGATGGCCTGTGGCCTCTCTCGCCGCGGTTTCCTGTCTGCGCGTCCCTCTCCCCCAGCTGCGTGGGGGCGGGTGGGCGCGGGGACCTACGGCGTAGTAGACGGTCATGGGCGGCGGGCGCCCAACCCCTCTACCTTACGGCAGAGGGGAGGTGCCGCCCGCCAGGGCGCCCACTGGGGGGCGGTGACGGGCAGCGGGCGGGATCCCGCCATCCACTTGTTCAACCGAAGCGCCTGTTACCAGGAGCTCTTGGTCACGCCCGGCAGCTCGCCGCGGTGCGCCATCTCGCGAAGGCACACGCGGCACAGGCCGAACTTGCGGTAAACGGAGTGCGGACGGCCGCAACGCTGGCAGCGCGTGTAACCGCGCACGCCGAACTTGGGCTTGCGGGCGGCCTTGGCAATGAGAGCCTTCTTCGCCACGGCTCACGCCTCCTTGAACGGGAAGCCGAGGTGACGGAGGAGCGCGCGGCCCTCAGCGTCGTTGGTCGCCGTGGTGACCACGGTGATGTCCATACCCCGGACGCGGTCGATCTTGTCCTGGTCGATCTCGTGGAACATGACCTGCTCCGTGAGACCGAAGGTGTAGTTGCCCCGGCCGTCGAACTGCTTCGGCGACAGACCGCGGAAGTCGCGGATACGCGGCAGCGCGAGCGACAGCAGGCGGTCCAGGAACTCCCACATGCGGTCACCGCGCAGGGTGACGTGGGCACCGATCGGCTGGCCCTCACGCAGCTTGAACTGCGCGATGGACTTGCGGGCCTTGGTCACGGCGGGCTTCTGGCCGGTGATCGTGGCCAGGTCGCGGATGGCGCCCTCGATCAGCTTGGAGTCGCGAGCGGCGTCGCCGACACCCATGTTGACCACGATCTTGGTGAGACCGGGGATCTGCATGACGTTCTCGTACTTGAACTCGTCACGCAGCTTGCCCGCGATCTCCTCGCGGTAGCGCTGCTTGAGGCGCGGCTGAGTGGTGGTCGTCATCAGATGTCCTCACCGGTCCGCTTGGCAACGCGGATCTTGTTGCCTTCCTCGTCAAAGCGGTAGCCGACGCGGGTGACGACCTTCTTGCCGTCCTTCTCCACGACGAGCTGCACGTTGCTGACGTGGATGGGGGCCTCGGTGGTCACGATGCCGCCGGTCTTCGACCCACGTGCGGTCTGGCCGACCTTGGTGTGCTTCTTGACCCGGTTGACACCCTCGACCAGGACGCGGTCCTCGCTCGGGAAGGCCTGGATGACCTTGCCCTGCTTGCCCTTGTCCTTGCCGGTGATGACCTGAACCAGGTCGCCCTTCTTGATCTTCATCGGTTACAGCACCTCCGGCGCCAGCGAGATGATCTTCATGAACTTCTTCTCGCGCAGCTCACGGCCGACGGGGCCGAAGATACGGGTGCCGCGGGGCTCGCCGTCGTTCTTGAGGATGACGGCGGCGTTCTCGTCGAAGCGGATGTACGAGCCGTCGGGACGGCGGCGCTCCTTGACGGTGCGGACGACGACCGCCTTGACGACCTCGCCCTTCTTCACGTTGCCACCGGGGATCGCGTCCTTGACGGTGGCGACGATGACGTCACCGATTCCCGCGTAGCGGCGGCCCGAGCCACCGAGAACACGGATGCAAAGGATCTCCTTGGCACCAGTGTTGTCGGCGACACGCAGTCGCGACTCCTGCTGGATCACGTCTATCTCCTGATTGTCGCGTCGGTTCCCGGCGGGGAGCCGTGGTAGCGGCTCCCCGCCGAGCCTGACGGAACGGTCCTGAGGGAAGTCCCCTCAGGGATTTACTTGGCCTTCTCGAGGATCTCGACGACGCGCCAGTGCTTGGTCGCGGACAGCTTCCGGGTCTCCATCAGGAGGACGCGGTCGCCGACAGCTGCAGCGTTCTGCTCGTCGTGCGCCTTGAGCTTGTTGGTACGGCGGATGACCTTGCCGTACAGCGCGTGCTTGACACGGTCCTCGACGGCGACGACGACGGTCTTGTCCATCTTGTCGCTGACGACAAGGCCCTCACGGACCTTGCGGAAGCCGCGCTCGTTCGTCGTCTCAGCAGTCACATTCTTCTCGCTCATCAGGCGCTCTCCACCGTCTCGATGCCGAGCTCGCGCTCCCGCATCAGGGTGTAGATCCGGGCGATGTCCTTGCGGACAACCTTGAGCCGGCTGTTGTTCTCAAGCTGTCCGGTGGCCGCCTGGAAGCGGAGGTTGAACAGCTCCTCCTTGGCCTCGCGGAGCTTGCCGAGGAGTTCCTCGTCGCTCAGCTCGCGCAGCTCGGTCGCCTTGGTACCGGCCGCCATCACGACTCACCTGCCTCGCGCCGGACGATCCGGCACTTCATCGGAAGCTTGTGGGCAGCGCGGGTCAGCGCCTCCCGGGCAACCTTCTCGTTCGGGAAAGACAGCTCGAACATCACCCGACCGGGCTTGACGTTCGCGACCCACCACTCGGGCGAGCCCTTACCGGAACCCATGCGGGTTTCGGCCGGCTTCTTGGTCAGCGGACGGTCCGGGTAGATGTTGATCCACACCTTGCCGCCACGGCGGATGTGACGGGTGATGGCGATACGAGCGGACTCGATCTGCCGGTTCGTCACGTAGGCCGGGGTGACGGCCTGGATGCCGTACTCACCGAACGCCAGCTCGGTGCCGCCCTTGGCCATGCCGGAGCGCTTCGGGTGGTGCTGCTTGCGGTGCTTGACCCTACGAGGGATCAGCATGGGGGTCAGGCCTCCGTTCCGGGGGTCTCCGCGGCCGGAGCCTCAGCAGCGGGGGCCTCGGCCTTGGGGGCCTGGGCCTGCTCCGCCTGAGGACGACGGCCACGGCCGCCGCGCTCGCCACCGCGGCGCTGCGGACGCTCACTGCCACCACGGGCCGGACGCTGGCCGGCACGTGCGGCGGCACCTTCGGCGCGGACCTCGGCGATGTTCTTCACGTCGCCCTTGTAGATCCACACCTTCACGCCGATGCGGCCGAAGGTGGTCTTGGCC
>CAYNNX010000210.1:11453-12375 GCA_964398515.1 uncultured Streptantibioticus sp.
ACTCCGAGCGGGACATCTCGGCGCCGCCGAGGCGGCCACCGCACTGGAACTTGATGCCCTTGGCGCCGGCCTTCATGGTGCCCTGCATGCTCTTGCGCATGGCACGGCGGAAGGAGACGCGGGAGGCCAGCTGCTCGGCGACGGCCTGGGCCACCAGCTGAGCGTCGGTCTCCGGGTTCTTGACCTCGAGGATGTTCAGCTGCACCTGCTTGCCGGTGAGCTTCTCCAGGTCGCCGCGGATACGGTCGGCCTCCGCGCCGCGACGGCCGATGACGATGCCCGGCCGGGCGGTGTGGATGTCGACGCGGACGCGGTCGCGGGTGCGCTCGATCTCCACCTTGGAGATGCCGGCCCGCTCCATGCCCTGCGTCATCATCCGGCGGATGGCGACGTCTTCCTTGACGTAGTCCTTGTACAGCTTGTCGGCGTACCAGCGGGACTTGAAGTCCGTGGTCACACCGAGCCGGAACCCGTGCGGGTTAACCTTCTGGCCCATTACCGGGTCCCTTCCTTGCTGGCGACGACCACGGTGATGTGGCTGGTGCGCTTGCGGATCCGGTAGGCACGGCCCTGGGCGCGCGGCCGGAACCGCTTCAGGGTCGGGCCCTCGTCCACATACGCCTCGCTGACGTACAGCGAACCGGCGTCGGTGTGGTCGTAGTTGTGCGCGGCGTTGGCGATGGCGCTGTCGAGCACCTTGCCCACCGGCACGCTCGCGGCCTGCGGAGCGAATCGCAGGACCGCCTGAGCCTCCGTGGCGCTCATGCCACGGATGAGGTCCACCACGCGGCGGGCCTTCATGGGCGTGACGCGGATGTACCGCGCCTGGGCCCTGGCTTCCATGGTTGTCCCTTCGGTGTCAGTCATTGGTCTTCGCTTTTTCCGCAGATCAGCGACGACGCGACTTGCGGTCGTCCTTCTC
>CAYNNX010000211.1:0-12359 GCA_964398515.1 uncultured Streptantibioticus sp.
GGGTCCGTTACCGGTTGGCGGGGCCGGGCGGGGGGGTGGGGGGCGGGCTGGGGGGGCTGGGCATTATGGGCGGGGGGGGGGGGGGACAAATAGCCGGGGGTGGGATCGGGTTCGGGGGCGCAGGTCTTGGCGATAAGGCCCTTGCCTGTTGGGAGGCGGCCGTCGCGCAGGTAAGCGGTGAACGTGTCGTCCAGGCAGGCGTTGCCGTGGAAGAGAATCTCGTGGAAGCTGCCGCCGTTCTGGACGACCAGCTTGGATCCGGGCAGCGCCTTGTGCATTGCGACAGCGCCCGGGTAGGGGGTGGCGGCGTCCTCGGTGGCCTGGAAGAGCAGGACGGGCGGCAGGCCCTGGCCGGTGATCTTCAGTCGACCGGCCTGGTCGCCCTGGTAGGGCCAGAACATGCAAGCGGCGTTGTACCACATGTTGTTGTAGGTGTAGAAGGGCGCGACGGCGTTGACCCTCGCCTGGTCCTTCTTCCAGAACTCCCAGTCGCGCGGCCAGTTGTTCTCGGTGCACTGGACCGCGTTGTATGCCGGGAACGTGCCGTCGTCGGCGCCGGGGGCCGCGTAGCGGTTGTAGGCGATCTGCAGCGGGCGGGTGTCGTTCTTGGTGAGGTAGGCCGACAGCACGGTCGCCATCTGCGGCCAGCGCAGGAAGTTGTAGCCGCCGCCGTAGAAGGTGTCTTCGAACTCGGCGGGGCCGATCTTGCCGGGAGCCGGGGTGGCATCCACCGGGTTGGTCCGCAGCGCGGCCTCGACCTGGTAGTACTTCCGCTCGACGGTGGCAGCGTCGGTGCCGAGGTGGTAGATCGAGTCGGCCTTGGCGGTCCATGCCGCGAAGGCGTCGAATCGGCGCTGGTGCTCCTTGTCCTGCAGGATGTTGTGGTCGTACCAGGTGATGGTTGGGCCGACGATGCTGTCCAGCACCATCCGGCGCACGTGCGAGGGGAAGAGCTGGCCGTACGTCGAGCCCAGCGAGGTGCCCCACGAGCCGCCATAGAAGTTGATCTTCTGGACGCCAAGCGCCCGCCGTATGCTGTCCATGTCGCGCGCGTTGTCGACAGTGGTCATGTGCGGCAGGATCCGGCTCCAGTTCGCGGCGCAGTCGGCGGCGTACTTTGCCGACTTCTCCAGCCATGCCTTCGCGGTGCCGCTGCTGATTTGATAGTCCGGCCGCTCGGCGTCGAAGAAGTGCGCGTCGCAGGTGACGTGCGGCTCGCTGGCGTTGGTGCCGCGCGGGTCGAAGCCGATCCAGTCGTAGGTCGAGGCGACGTCCTGTGGGATCTTTCCGGAGATGTAGGCGGGCATCCACAGGCCGGAGTCTCCGGGACCACCGGGGTTGAGCAGGATCGGACCCTGCTGCTTGTCCTTGGGTGCGGTGGCCGGGAGCCGGTTCACCTTGATTTTGATCTTGGTGCCGCTCGGATGCGCGTAGTCCAGCGGCACTTCGAGCATGGCGCACTGCAGCGCGGGGGCAGCGACGTCGTTGCAGGAGCTCCAAGTGAGCTTCTCCGGACCGGCATCCCTCGACGCGGACGAGGAGGCGGAGGCAGGCGTGATACCCGCGAAGACTCCGCCGATGGCGGCGACGGCCGTTAACAGGGCTCTGACTTTTCTCATGGAAGCATCATGTGACATGTACAATGTCACATTCACTGTGCCGGGAGACGCGTTACTCAACTGTGACCGTGATGAAGGGCAGTGGTCTGTCCGGCGTCGTGTCGCCGCACTGCTCGCAGAATTGCGAGCCACCACCGCCCGTCTGCTCGCCGCTGGGCGCGCCCACAGCGCTGCGCGCCGACAACAGCTCGCGCCGGACCTTCACCGCGCACGTCTTGACAGCTGCACGTACGGGCGAGCGGGCGTCACCGCGCGATGCGCGGCGATCAAGGCCGCCCTGGGCTTCCGCGACACGCCCCGGGTCTCAACCACAATCTGCACTGCCGGCCTTCACGAACCGGTCTCCTCGAATGGGTCCGGTGTACATGCCACGCGCCCGGATGGGGACCGTCACTCCCCCGCCTCCGGCGTGCCTCAGCTTTCACGTCCGCGCTCACGGCCGCGCCGCGTGCAAACAGCCGCAGTCGACTGTTCGGGTACACGCAAGGGAGTTGCCCGAGCGCTGCTGCGGCCGGTGCGAGCCGGCCGACCGAGGACGACGCCGACCAGGACCAAGCACAGCCCGCACATTTGCTGGGCCGTCAGCACCTCTCCGGCGACCGCCGTGCCGAGCAGGACGCCGGTGACAGGGTTGAGAAGTCCGATCAGGCCGACGGTCGCTGCGGGTAGGTGTCGCAGGCCGGTGAACCAGGCAGCGAAGGCCAGCGCGGTGGCGATCAGCGCGACGTAACCGAATGCGAGGAACGCGGGCATGGAGAGCGCGGGTGGCGTGCCCTCAACAACTGCGGCGACCGGCAGCAGAAGCAGACCCCCGGCGGTGAGTTGCCAGGAGGTGGAGGCGAGTACGTCGGCACTGGCGCTCCACCGCTTGGTCAGGATGAAGCCGAACGACGACATCAGCATGGCGGCGGCCGAGGCGAGCACTCCTGGCACGCTCAGCCTTCCCGCCCCCGTGAGCAGCATGAGGCACACCCCGCCGAGGCCGATCGCGGCGCCGGCCAGGTGTGCGGGCTTGGGCCGCTCGGACACCAGGGGCCAGGCGATGAGCGTCATCGTCAACGGGGACACCGCCATGACGGTCGAGGCGATGCTCGTCGGAAGCAGTTGGGAGGCAACGTAGATGAGTACGAAGAACACGCTCGTATTGAGGAATCCGAGCACCGCCGATCGCCACCACCACGCGCCGCGCGGCCGCTGCCTGCACAGGGCCAGCAGAACCAGGCCGCCGGGCAGCGCCCGTAGGGCGGCTCCGTACAGAGGGCGGTCCGCAGGGAGGAACTCGTGCGTGACGAAGTAGTTGGTCCCCCAGGCCACTGGCGCGATCGCGGTCAACAGTACCCATCGCATATTAGCTTCCACGGAAGACAATATATCTTCCACGGAAGCTACAATCACACCCATGGAACACCGGCAACCGCTGGACCGCGTAGCCCGCATCCAGGCCGAATGGCGCCGCGAACGGCCTGACCTCGACATCACCCCGCAAGGAGTGATCGGCCGACTCCACCGCCTAGCCGACCGGCTCACCGACGAACTCTGCCTCGTCTATGGCCGCTACGGCCTCAGCGAGGGAGAGTTCGACGTCCTGGCCACGCTACGCCGCGCGGGTGAGCCTTACGAACGGGCACCTGGCGAGCTGGCCGCGCACACCATGGTCACCACCGGTGCGATGACAAAGAGAATCGACCGCCTGGAGCGGGCCGGACTCGTCACCCGCCGCCGTTCCGACGACGACCAACGTGGCAGGATCGTCGCCCTCACCAGGGCCGGACGCGAACTGATCGACCAGGCGTTCACCGACCACATGCACAACGAGCGCCGCCTGCTGGATCTGCTGGTCCCCACCGAGGCCGCGGCACTCGAAACGCTCCTCACAACCTGGCTCTCCCGCCTGGAGCACATGCGGGCCCCCGACAACGGATGAGGTGCCGCCCAGCAGCTTCCAGGCGTCTCTCCATCCTCTTTTGAAAGGGGTGCCGTGCAGAAGGACGATCGGCCGCCGGCCGGAGTCGTCCCAGACAGTCCCAGCGGACGTCACCGCCTCAAAAGGCACCGGGCCGTGGCCACGCGGTACCCGAACTCGCCGTCCGCTACAAGGCGACCGTCCTCGTCGCCGCCATCAACGAGTAGCTGCGACCGGCTCTTTTGCTGCACGCTAAAGGCGGACGACTCGCCCAATCGTCGCGGCGCCACCGACGTGGACCAGTGGACCGGCCTCGCTGTGCCTTGCAGCAGCGGTGATGGTGGAGGGATTGCTGAGGGTGTCGCCCATGTCGACGGTGATGTCGGTGATGCCCTCACGGGCCAGGCAGGCGGCGAGGCAGGCGGTGCTGTTGGCGTTGGCGATGTCCTCCGGGACGCCGATTGACGGAGCGAACATGCGGGCCGTGACGCGGCCTTCGGCCGTCGGCCCGCAGTACACGTAGCAGCCCAGCAGTCCAAGGCGGTCGCAGGCGTCACGAAGCCGGGCGAAGTCCGGGGCCAGGCCGGCGAGAACGGATCGCGTGGACACAGGGACCAGCAGCCGCGGCCGCCCCAGGGAGGCGACGCGGGTGCCGGGAGCGAGCGTGTCCGAGGTGACGCCCAAGGCGTCGAGGACGGCATCGTGTTCACCCGCCGCGGGCTCGCGCATGTCGACGAACCCCGGGTCGAAGGCGGCCTTGAACTGGCCGTTCACCCGGGCGACCCGGCCGGTGAAGACGCGACCCGACGTGCGGATTGTGGCTCGGCACCCCCTGCCCCCGCCGCGCTCGGCCAGGAACGCCAGAGCCGCAACCGTCCCATGGCCGCACGCGGGCAGTTCCCCCGTGGCGGTGAAGAAACGCAACGACACATCGGGTCCGTCGTGCCCGCCGTCCTCAACCGAGACGAACACGGCATGCGACGTTCCCATCAGAACAGGCACAGCGCAGCGTTCATCGTCGCTCAGCCCCGTCTCGTCCAGCACTGCGGTCGGACTGCCGCCGCGGCCTTCACGCAGGCACGCGTTCACGATCGTGACGGGGAGACCACTCCCGTTGATGACGGTGGCATCAGACACGGCAGCAATCGTAGTGCGGCCAACCCGCACCGACAGCGCAGGCAATTTCTGCAGCATCCGCAAGGACTGCACCGGTCACCGAAGTTCGACGAAGCCCGCCGCCGCGAGCGCCACCGGGTGCGACCGAGCACGCAGCGGCCCTCCACTTCGCCGTCGGAGCAGAAGGTGCCGGACAGCGAGCGCAGCTACTCCATTCGCCGATTGTCGACGCGCCAGGCACACGATGGCGCATCGTTCACCTTCTCGTCAGGCCGGTGGACCATCTGCCGCGCCCTCCTCAGCAGGCTGTGCCCGGTCATTGTTCCGGGCGTGACCGGCTGTCACAACACCACCGGTGGCGGCGAAGTCATCCCCGCTGCCGTCCTGTTGAGAGGCGGCCGCTGGGCGTACCAGCACGTGGCCCTGTGCCGGGCCGACGGTGAGGGAGGCCAGGAGGGCGAGGCGTTCGGCGGTGGGGGCGCCAGGCTCGGCGTGGTAGATGACCAGCATCTGGCGGTCGGTGTCGGGGATCGGCAGCTTCTCGTGGCGCAGATCCAGCGGGCCGACCTGCGGGTTCATGATCGTACCGGTACCGCTGCGTTTGGGGCGGACGTCGTGCCGGGCCCACAGCCGGCGGAAGCGTTCGCTGCGCAGTTGTCCGGCGCGGACCTATCGGACGAGACGGCCTCGTACTGTCAGGTCGGCTACGTAGCGCAGGCGGGATTGTGACGGTCGAGGCGGCCGGCGAAGCCGCGCAGGTCCGGTGGTGTCGTCGCCGGTGCCGAGGCCCTCGGTGTGGCTGTCGCCCCGGGCGCCGTACCGCACGTAGCAGGGGTGGTCAGTGCCGGACGCGGGCTGCCTGCCTCTGTCCCAGGACGGTGATCGTGCGTTCGCACCAGTCACGGTTGCCCTGTTCGAAGGCCAGGCCACGCTGGCAGGTCAGGTACGGGCCGATCCGGTCGCCGTGGCACAGGAACTCCTCCTCGGTACGGTCACCCCGCATGGTGCGCAGCAGCTCGCTGAACAGGTCGACCTTGGCCTGGGCGAAGGCGGCGCGTTCGGTGAGCTGGGTAATCAGTGCCTGTGTGTCGACGTGGTCGGCGGCCTGGACCTTGACGAGCAGGTCGTCGCGGATGAAGGAGGGCTTCGCCGAGGCGGCCGTGTAGTGCTCCAGCTCCACGAGGCCGGCGTCGGTCACGCGGAACAGGCGCTTGTTGGGCCGGGTCTCCTGGACCACCTTGCGGCCCACGATGAGTCCATCCTTCTCCAGCCGGGTCAGCTCCGCGTAGAGCTGTTGAGGCTGGGCGTACCAGAAGTTCGCCACGCCGAGATCGAAGGCCTTGGCCAACTGGTAGCCGCTCAGCTCTCCGTCGAGCAGCGCCGCAAGCACGGCATGCCGTAGCGCCATCGGATCGCCTCCTTCCCTTCCCTGTTGCCGCACACGCCGAGCATGATACTCATAAATTTGAGTAGTCTTATTCATGACCATGAAGGGGATACGTCATGACCACAGCTGACCGCTTCCGCGACGCCGTCGACAACCGTGACCTCGCGGCCCTGGACGACCTGTTCACCGAGGACATCCGCTTCTACAGCCCCGTGAAGTTCACCCCCTTCGAAGGCAAGCCCATGGTGCTGGGCCTCTTCGGAGTCCTCCTGCGCACCTTCGAGGACTTCCGCTACATCGGGCACTACGCCGGCACCGCGGGAACCAGCACCGACGGGACGGATACCCCGTCGGCGGTCCTGCTCTTCCGCGCCAGCGCGGGCGGCAAGCAGATCCACGGCATCGACCTGATGCACTTCGACGAGGACGGCAGAATCAAGGAGTTCACGGTCATGGTCCGGCCCCAGTCCGCCGTCCACGCCCTCGGCGAAGCAGTCCTCGCCGGGCTGATTTCGGACGGTCTCGTGCCGACACCCACCGATCGGTAGACAGCACCCTGTTGACGAGTAGGGCATGGAAGGGGGCCAAGCCGCACCCGTCGGTCGGCCCACCACGTCATGTGGCACTACCGTCCCGCATCCGCCGAGTGCACTTGACCGTCCGAGGCCGGCACGCTCTTGCGGCGGCCAGTCGGGCACGGCAGGTCCTGGAAGAGCGGTTCCACGAAAGTGCCGGCAAGCAGCGGCTGGAGGAGTGCCACAGCGTGCCTCGCCGGTCCCGGATGAGCTGGGCGGCACCGCTGCCGTGCGTCAACGGGCGCTCCCCGATGCCGGTTCCGCCACGCGTGGCCCCGCCGAGCGAGCCGACCACGGACCAGCACCTGCAGGCGCCGCCGCGACCTCGCCAACGCCTCACTCCCCTGCCCCGCTATGCACCGACCTTCGACGAGACACGGCTCTGCGGCCATCTGCATGAGCAGGCTTGGCGATTCCGACCGGCCGCAGCGGGCTGAGCCGGCGGCCGCGCTTTCATCGGAGTGCTGATGGGACGCAGTGCCGGCGCGCTTGAGGAACTGGTGGCTCACTCCGTTAACCGCTCCCGGTAGTCCAGCGCCTCCTGAGGCCGTTGATCGCTTGGCTCCCCCGGCCGACGGGAATTCCGTTCACCGGGAAGGCCCAAACCCTCTCGCCCGGGAAACCCACCGCGAGCACACTGGTCCGTGCGGCGCTCTGGCCAGGCGCGAATGCCTCCGGCGGAAGGACGTGACCATGCCCACGGACGATCGGCCCCGTCCGCTGCGGGTACTCGTCTTCGGCGCCGCGCTGCGGACCGGATCAGTCAACGCGCGCCTCGCCTCCCTCGTGGCCCGCCTGATCGGCGACACCGGCGCCACCGTCGATCTCGCCGCCATGCGCGACTTCGACATGCCGTCGTACGACGGCGACATGGAGACCGCTCAAGGGCTGCCGCACGGCACGCTCGCGCTGCGCGACCGACTCGACCAATGCGATGCCTTCGTCATCTCCTCCCCCGAGTACAACGGCTCCGTGCCAGGAGTGCTTAAGAACGCGATCGACTGGGTTTCGCGCGCGCGGCCCCAGCCGTTCAAGACCAAGCACGCCATGCTCGTCTCCGCCTCACCGTCGCTGATCGGCGGCAACCGCGGACTGTGGGCACTGAGGGTTCCCCTGGAACACCTCGGCACCCGCGTGTATCCGGACATGTTCAGCCTGGCCAACGCCTACCAGGCCTTCGCCGAGGACGGCACACTCAACGACCCCGGCCTGCAGCATCGCCTCGCCGACACCGTCACGGCCTTCCTCGGCCTCGTCGAAGCCGATGTGCGACACGTCTGCCTGGAGCGCCGGTGGTACGAGTTCCTAGGAGACCGCACCGAGGCCCCCATCACCCAACGAGCCGAGGGATGAGTCCGGCCCACGCGGCCCCGTACGGGTGGGGCGCAGGCGCGGGGCGGAGGCACCGGCGTCGTGGGCCTCGCAGGTGAAGGTGCGGACGTCAGCCGCGCTTGTCGTCGTGCGCCACCGGCACCGCCCCGACCCTCCGGCCCGGGCACACCGCCGGCACGCAACGCCGGCACTACCCGCCCCCAAGCCGTACCGGCGGACTGTGCTGCGAAGACCTCCCGCCGACTCCCGGCCTGCGGCGGCTCTGGGGCGCGGCTCAGTTGCGAGAGGGGGCCGGTTCTGTCAGCGCGCTCCCCCTGGCTCGCTGTGAGCAGCACCCTTTTCCAGACGCGCGAGCACCTTGTCGACCACCGCGGCCAGGGACGCCAGTTCCTCGTCGGTGAGGGCGTCGAAAACGAGGGCGCGCACGGTCCGTACGTGAGCAGGGGCGGCCTGTTCGATGGCCGCTCGGCCGGCCGGTGTGAGGACGACGTAGGCGCCGCGGCCGTCGTCGGGGCACTCCTCGCGTCGCACAAGGCCACGGCTCGCCATCCGCTTGATGTGGTGGGAGAGCCGCGTCCGCTCCCAGTGCAAGGCACGGGCCAGGTCCAGCACCCGCACCCGGCCATCGGGCGTGTCGGTGAGCTGGACCAGTACATCGAAGTCCGGCAGGGACAGCTCGGAGTCCGCCTGCAGCTGGCGATGGAGCACTGCGGGCAACTCGGCGTTCACCCGCAGCCATCGCCGCCACACGCGCTGCTGCCCATCGGTCAGCCAGGGGTCGTCGGTATCCACGAGGGACAGCCTACCGGGGAATAGTTGACGTATCACCTATGTTCTGCTCGACTGTACGTGATACGTCACCTATCCATGGGGCACAGGCGGCCAGTGGCCGTACTCCCGCTGGTCTGCCCCCGCAAGAGAGGACCCGCCCATGTCCAGCAGCACCCTCGCCCCCCGGATCGACATCCGGCGTGCTGAAGACCGCTTCCGGACCACCGCCGGCTGGCTGGACTCCAAGCACTCCTTCTCTTTCGGCCACCACCGCGACGGCGCCAACACCCACCACGGCCTGCTGCTGGTCAACAACGACGATCTGGTGCAGCCCGGCACCGGCTTCGAGACTCACCCCCACCGGGACATGGAGATCGTCACCTGGGTCCTGCAGGGCTCCCTGGTGCACCAGGATTCCGAGGGCCACAGCGGCCTGATCCACCCCGGACTGGCCCAGCGGATGAGCGCGGGCACCGGGATCCTCCACTCGGAGAAGAACGACTCCTGGCGCCTGGGCGGGGAGGCCCACCGCGACCCGGTCCACTTCGTGCAGATGTGGGTAGTCCCGGACGAGGCCGGCATCACGCCCGGCTACGAGCAGCTGGAGATCGAGGACAAGCTGCTCTCCGGCGGTCTCGTCCCGGTCGCCTCCGGGATGCCGAAGGACGAGGGCGAGTCGGCGATCCGGATCAAGAACAAATACGCGGCGCTGCACGCCGCCCGGCTCCGGCCTGGTCAGTCCGTGGAGCTTCCGGACGCGCCCTACCTGCACCTGTTCATCCCGCGGGGCGCCGTCACGCTGGAGGGCGCCGGGGATCTGGCCACCGGTGACGCGGTCCGGTTCACCGCCACCGGCGGACATCGGGTCACCGCCACCCAACCGGCCGAGATCCTCGTCTGGGAGATGCACGCCACCGTCCGCGCCTGACCAGGCCCCGCCCAACACCCCGCAGACACACTACGAACGCAACACATGGCTGACGCGCGATCACCACGGCAGCGCGCAGGGAGGCGGCCTGTCACGGGCCGTTGCGGTCGAGTCACGCCAACTCGTCCGTGTCCGCTGGGCCGGCGACGACCCGATGGGTGCGGACGAGAGCGGGGTCGGAGTCGGATCATGCAGAGCCATCGGATGAAGAGCAAGGTGGACACGGTCTCAGGGGCGCTCCTCTCGGCGACGAGGGCGTCCCTCGGACGATCTTGACCGCACTCAGACCCCATAACGGCGACGAGGCGGTGGTGACCCGACTAGGGTCGGTGGGCCACGCCGCCGCGGTGCAGCGGCTGTCGGGGCATTTTTGAATCCCGGAGCCGTTGAGCACGGGCCTATTGGCTCGGCACCAGGCCAGCGGGCTCTACTCCGGTGGCTCCCCGACCGGCTCGGCGACCACCGTCGTCGACAGCCTCGTAGTGCTCCCCGCAGCGGCAAGGTCTCGGCTGTCATGGAGGTCTCGGTGCCACACACCACCGGATCCCAAATTTCCAGACGCTCGTGCAAGCCGTCGCATACGGTGTCGAGATGCTGTCCGTACGAGAGATGACGGAAGCCGACATTCCAGCTGTGTCGGCGATACGCGTGGCCGGGTGGAAGGCCGCCTATGCCGGTGTCGTGCCTCGGCCTTACCTGGACGCCATGACGGTCGAGGCAGATGCTGAGCGGCGCCGAGCACAGTTCAGGCGGCCGCGTGAGAAAGTAACCGACCTGGTTGCCGTCGAAGGTCATGAAACAGTCGTGGGATGGGCTTGCCTGGGGCCCTATCGCGACACAGGCGCGGGGCCCGCAACGGGTGAGCTCTACGCCGTGTACGTCCAACCCGCACTCATCGGGTCCGGAATCGGACGCACGCTGCTCAACGCCGTGCACACTCGCGCAGCCGCTCATGGGTTCGACACGTTGCGGTTGTGGGTCCTCGAAGACAACCCAAGGGCCCGACGCTTCTACGAACGAGCCGGTTATGTCGCTGACGGCGCCGTCCAGGCCGACGACTACGACGGAGTGTCCGTGCCCGAAGTCCGCTACCGTCGCACGCTGTCGGAGGGCGAGGCCGGCTGACCGGTTCGGCCAACGAGTCAGCCGAGCAGCACACGTTTCCGCAGGAGTTGGACATCACACGGCCGAACATCCGGTGCCTGCGCACCTTGACCCGGTTATCGCGGCCTTCGACGGCGCCCGTGTCCCAGGGGGGCTCAGGTCTGCGATGACGGCATCGCGGTCGCGGTCGATGCCCGCGGCCAGGGGGTGGAGGCCGGGCGGGCCGTCCTGCCGGACGGCGTCAGGCCATTGCCGGAGCATGCCCTCGCCCAGTGAGATCGCTGCGCGAACTACTCGGGCCTCACCCGGGTCGCAGTGCCGGAAAGGCGCGGCATCGCTGCGCGAGTCCACTGGACGAGGCGGTCGAGAACCTCCAAAACGGTTTTCTGACGCCCTGAGGGAAGGAAGGGCCATGTCAACCACGCGGGCGTGGACAGCAAGACGACTGCCAAGAGAGGCAGCACGAACAGCGCAGGGAGAAGGGAGCGTGACAGCCACGCAGGCATGCGTCGACCTCCTGGGTGCTTCCCAGCAAAGGGAATCGTGCTGGATGGCGACGCAAACTGGGCACCCCAGGCGCTTGGGCGCATGGAGTCTCCGGCCAGAGCCGACATCTGGTAATTGCTCCGACTCTACCCGGGAACCGAGATCCGCAACAGCTGGTTCAGCGAACGTGACGAAGGCCCAGAGCTCCCCGCCGCTTCCGAAGGCGCGGCCTCTTCTGACGCATCAGGCCTGCCAGTGAAGGGGACGTCGTCCGATTCGGCCGATGCCGTACGGTTGTGGACGATGGCCTCCCGTGAAGCTGGGCGGCCCAGGATCGCATCGGGCTCGACCGGTGCTGCGCTCTTCAGCCGATGCGGCTCCTTGCGCATACGGGGTGTCAGGGATCAGGGTCTGGCCCGCCGCATCCCCTTCAGCCAGCGCGGCGAACTGCGGCACAACCACCTCGACGGCACCGGGGATCCGCTCGGCGCGCTCGGCCTTGCCCTCAATCAGGCGTGCCGTGGAACGGCCTTCGCCTGGATCGGGCGGCCAAACAGCTGGTCGCCGACGGCTTTCCCGACACCGACGAACCCTTGGCTTGCCTGTCCCCGCGCCAGTTCGACCACGTCAACTCCCCTGGCCGCTCTGCGTTCTTTCACTCCCGGGAGGCCGCCGCGCGAGCCGCCGCTGGACGAGGAGGACAGCTTCGAGCAGTAGCGGGGTAGTTGCAGGAGGTGAGAGGAGAGGCGGGCTGCGAGCGGGCACCCGGCACGGTCGGCGGTGTTCCTTGCGTTCCGACGTTCAGGAGGGTGATGGGTTTCGGCCGGTTCCCCTTCGCTGCCCGGCCGTCCTGACCGGCCGGGCAGCGATGTCGGCTACTGCCGAGGGGGCTCGTCGGTTTGGAAGTAGTGGCCCTTGTCGAGATCGTCGATGAGTGCGGTGCGGGTCGGCTGCCACTCCAGCAGTTCACGGGTCAGCGCGCTCGAGGCCGGGCTGTCGGCCGCGAGGAAGCCGGCCAGCCAGCCGAAGTGCTCGCCTGCGTCCTCGGGAGAGGTGGCTACCACCGGGAGGTCGAGGTGCCGACCGATCACCTCGGCGATGGCGCGGATCGGCACGCCCTCGTCGGCGACCGCGTGCA
>CAYNNX010000212.1:0-12343 GCA_964398515.1 uncultured Streptantibioticus sp.
GTATCAGGGCTGGGAGGACCTCCTGACCGCTACACCCGGGGTTGCCGGGCTGATCGGACCGCTGGCCCTGATCGAGCCGGAACTCTGCAGCCGTTTCGCCGCCCGCCCGACCCCCGTGCTCCAGGACACGGTCACCGACACCTGTCACCGACTCGGCCTGCTCGATCCGGACTATGTCGCCCGAACCAAGCAGGCCCTCGTACGACAGGGGGTGTTGCGGACGGCAGCCCTGGCGGGCGCAGAGCGGACGTCCTGAGCCCGAATCCACCGTGTAATCGTTCAGGAGGCAGGTGATGGCGGAATCACCCCAGGTCAGCGGGTGCCTCTCCGCATCCGACCCTCCCGCGCCAACCGTCACGCGGTGGATTCGAGCCGAGCGGTCGCCGTCGGCAGCTTCAAGTTCCGTGCGCACTTGTGGTCAGTACCCGCGTGTTGCGGTGCAGTTGGGCGCTGGGTGATTCTTGAGGTGTCCGGAAATTCTTCGTTCGCTGAACCGGGCAGTGCCTTGAGAGTGATATGTGCACTCCGTTTCAGAGGTTGGGCTCGGATAAATCTGAGAGCTTTTCCTAGGGGGAATAAATCATGTCCGCGAAGTTTTCGTCTGCTCTTGTCGCCGTGGTTCTCGCCATTTCGGCGGTGGTCGTGTCCGTGTCGGGGAGCAGTCATCCCGCCCCCGTGCGTGTCGACGCTTTAGCGGCCTCCGGGGTTGCCATGTCGCCGACCGACACCGGCTGGCAGTGACGGACGAGGGTGGGTGGGCGACCATTCCAGGTCGGCGCCGGTACCCGAGCACAGGAGAGGAACACCGTGGACGGTTCTGCAGGGAGCGTGCCTGGGAGCGGACTCCCGCGGCGGCCGTTTTCGGCGGCGGCCCGGCCACTCAAGGAATTTATTGCCGCCCGCTCGGTCGACGGCCTCTCGTTGGCGGCACGCTGCATTGAGGTCCGCGACTTCCACCTGGCGGTCCACAGCGTCCGACGAGCAGTCCGGCTGATCGATTTCGCCGGCTCGGTGGCGGCACTCGGCCGGGAGTTCCCGGAGGGCCGGCAGTACCCGGCCGGGGACGCAGGCCGGCCGCCCGAGGACAGCTGCCCGGCGAAGGTGGTCAGCATCGTGGGCGGGAACAGGCGGGCCGTCGGGACGGCCGACCCGGGGCCGCAGCGGCAGTGCCCGTCGGCCGGTCGCGAAACCGAACTGCTCGGGCGGCTTCGACCGGTGGCGGCGGAGCTCTGGGAGGCTTTCGGCGGCGCGGTCGAGTCGGTCGGCGCCACCGACTGGGAGTGCCTCGGCCGGCTGACTGAACGCCAGGCTCCCGTCGCTCCGCAGGACGGCCGCCTCGTGGAAGCCGCCGAGATCTACCGGGTGTTGGTCGAGTTGAACGCCGCCGCGCTGCGCTGGGAGCGGATTCACTGGTGCGACAGGTCATTGGGAAGCGACAACTGGTGCGCGGCGTCCGGCATCAGCCCGCTCTTCCCGGTACTGCCGCCGGCACCCGGCATGCCCGCACCGGGGACCTACCGGGGAGCGACGAGCTGGTGAGGGCTGCGCTCCCCTCACACTCCCGATCAGTGTGTTCGACGGGCGCGACGACGTAAAAGTCGGGCTACCTTACAGATTGGGCTCATAGGCTTATGGAAAAGCCCCAGATCCTTGTGTTCGACTACCCCGGGCGCCGGAATGCGAAGCATGTCAGTGACATGCGGCTGGAAGACCACGGATTCGATGTTCGCTATGCGATGAAGAGCGAGCTTCCTGATGAACTGTACGCCGAGTCATATGCGAGGGTACTGGTCAAGAATTCCGGTGTCGAACCGTCACTGGTGGCTGGAGTCATCGGGTATTGCATGGCGGGACATCTCGCTCAGGAGGCCGTGGCCCAGCTGACCACCGTACGGGGAACGGCGCCGACACTGATCCTCCTGGACAGCGGGCCGTGTCTGGCACAGGCGGTTGAGGAGGAGTGTCGTACCGCGTTCGCCGCCTTCGGCGGCGACGCGGCGGTCGCCGCCCTCGACGCTGCTTTGGGTGGCCTTCTCTTCTCCGCCGACGCACTGCGCAACGACCCGCTCCAGACCATCGAAGAAGTCCGGAACATCCTGCGGAGTCTCGCGATGGACATGATGGCCGACGACGGAGCGAGCCTCGAGGAGATCCAGGACTCGGCCGAGCTGTTCGTCAAGCACTACGTCGGCTGGATCACCCATCTCATCGCCGCTCACAACAACACCGCGCCGCGTTGGGACGGCGATGTACTCCACATCGTGTCCCGCGACCATCCGTTCCGGGGCGACTGGCCAGGCGCCTCAACGACGAAGTCGATCGTCGTCGACAGCATGGGGAACGATCAGGCCCGGGAGGCCGCCACACGGGACTCCATCCTTTCCCACATCCGTCAAATCAGCGTGGCTCGCTGACCCCCCGATCCACCGGCTTGATTCCGGAGTGAGAGAAGGATAAATGCCCATCAAGGAATCCACGGCAACACTCACCGCGCTCCTGCGGCAGTCAGTGGAGCGCCATCGGGACCGGCCGGCTGTCAGTGACGAAGCCCGCACTCTTACCTACGCCCAGCTGGACCGCGAATCGGACGCCTTCCGCGACCTGCTGCGCGCTCGCGGCGTGGGCAACGAGGATCGTGTCGGCCTCTACATGCGCCGCTCCGCCGACCTCTTCGTGGCGGTGCTGGGGATCCTCAAGGCGGGCGCCGCCTACCTGGCGGTGGACACCCGCTACCCGGACGCCCGCCGCGACCTGATGCTGACGCTGGGCGAAGCGAAGGTCATCTGCACCGAGCAGGGCTGGGAGGACCGGCTCGGTGCCGTGAACGCTGAGATCATCGCCTTTGGTGAGAGCATGACGAGCGAGCACGGAGCCGCGGCAGCGGTGGAGCCACGCCCGGACAGCGTCGCCAGCGTACTCTTCACTTCCGGCTCCTCCGGAGAACCGAAGGCCATCGTGCTGGAGCACGGCAACCTCGTCTCTTTCGCTTGCAATCCGGCCCTCCCCGCGCTAACGCGTGAGGACCGTGTCGGTCAGATCTCCAGCGTTTCCTTCGACGCCTTCCACTTCGAGATCTGGAGCGCTCTCGCTGCGGGCGCCCATTCTGTGGTGCTTCCGCCTGTCCGGGACCTGCTTGCCACCGGTTTCCGGAGGCAGATGGAGCGGTACGGGATCACTGCGATGCTTGTCCCCACCATGGTCGTCAACCACGTGGTGCGCGAGGACCCCGATGCCTTCGCGCCGCTGCGGATTCTGCAGGCCGGCGGCGACGTGCTGCTTCCCGCCGCGTGCCGCATCCTGCTGGGCAGCGCGTTCGAGGGCGGCCTCTACAACCTCTACGGCCCTGCAGAGATCACCACCGCCTGCACTGCGCATCACGTGACCCAGGAGGATGCCGACTCCGACACCGTCCCGATCGGTCGCCCCCTCGATGGTGTCGAACTCCGGGTACTCTCCCCCGAGCTCCAACCCGTTCCCCAGGGCGAGATAGGTGAGTTGTTCGTCAATGGCCCGGGAGTGGCCCGTGGCTACCAGGGACGTCCCGACCTGACCGATGAGCGCTTCCTGACCCTCCGGACCGAGAAGGGCACCGTCCGGGCATACCGGACCGGCGATCTCGTCCGGCAGCGCGAGGACGGTGTCCTGCTCTTCGTCGGCCGTGCCGACAGTCAGGTGAAGATCCGCGGATACCGCGTCGAGCTGGGAGAAGTGGAACGCAGGCTCTGGCGCTGCCCCGGCGTCCGCGAGGCCGTTGTCCTTCCCGACGGCGAGGGCAGCGACCGGAGACTGGTCGCTTTCGTGGTCCTCGGAGACGAGAACCCGTTCGCATCCATCGAGGACCTGCGCGTGAGAGCGGAGCGCGACCTGCCGGACTTCATGGTGCCGAGCCAGTTCATCGAGCGCTCCGAGATCCCGTTCACCGTGCACGGCAAGCGCGACCTGGAGGCGCTCCGAACCGAACTGACCGATCATTCGAGGAGGGAGCAGGAGCGAGCCGCGCCGAAGACCGACACCGAGCGGTATCTCGCGTCCGTCTGGCGGGACTTGCTCAACCTCGGCCAAGTCGGCAGGGACGACAACTTCTTCGGCCTGGGCGGCCATTCACTCCTTGCCTTCCGGATGCTCCACCGCATCTCCCAGAACCGGGCGCTGGATCTCACGCTCCTGGAAGTTCTCGGCAACCCTGTTCTGAAGGACCTTGCAAGGGTGATCGATGAGGCAGGTGGCGTGGCAGAGTCCCGACACTGACCTCACCTCCACCGATATCCGCCTGGCTGCGAGTAGCTGGGGGCCGGGTGCGTCCGTGCACCAGGTGCTGGGGCCGCCTGCGGACCCGACGCCGGTGGCCGCCACAGCGAAGTACCGGACGTGTCCATGTGGCCTTGACGGCCGCAGGAGACTCAGGATCCCCAACCGCCGCCTGCGGTGGAGGTGATCGTTCAAGATCTGCCGAAGGAAGTCCCATGAGCCTGCCCACCGCCGCCTTGGTGAACAGCGAGCAGTGGCTGCGCCGTTTCCACCCCGCGCCTGACCGGCCTGCCGGCCGCCTCGTCTGTCTCCCCCACGCAGGCGGCTCGGCCAGTTACTACTTCCCTTTTCCCCAGGCCCTGACCGGTGATGTCGAGGTCGTGGCAGTGCAGTACCCGGGGCGTCAGGAACGACTTCGGGAACCACCTGTCCCGGATGTCCGGCACCTTGCCGCCTGCGTGGTTGCCGCGCTCACAGCGGCAGGCAGAGGAACGGACCGCCGCCCGTTGACCCTCTTCGGGCACAGCATGGGTGCGTTGATCGCGTACGAGGCCGCATGCGAACTGCGCAGTATCGGAGTCCCAGTCCGAAGCTTGTTCGTCTCCGGATTTCCTGCACCGTCCCGCTCCGGCGAGCGGCATCTGCACGAGTGGGACGACGAGGCGCTGGTCGCCGAGTTGAGGATGATGGGCGGCACCGATGACGCGTTGCTCGCCGATCCGGACGTACTGCGCTTGACCCTGCCCGCACTGCGCGCCGATCTCCGGGCCGTGCAAGCCTATCGCCACGAACCGTATGCGCGACTGACGTGTCCGATCGTGACGCTGAGGGGACAGCGATCCCCGGCTGGAACGCGCCCAGGCCGCTGCCTGGGCCGCCCACACCACGGGATCACACGAGCTGCGCGTCATCTCCGGTGGGCACCTCTACGTTTCCTCGCCATCACAGAGGGCTGTTGTCATCGACCTACTGCGCAGCCGCCTGGGCACTTACGGTCTCTGACCCCCGGCCGAAGCGGGAGCGTCCGGTGCAGGCGGCCCACACGCCGACAGATCAACGAGAACAGGGAGAGATCACCATGAGGCGTATTGCGGTTGTCTACGACGTAGGTGCTGCGAGCGTCGCGGAGATCGTCGCCGCACTGGCCGGGCTGGCTGAGCCGATCTTCGTCTGCCCGGAGTCGGAACACGGCGAGCAGCTCTTCGAGGACATGGCGGAGTTCGGTCGCTTGTGCCGGATCGACGGTCTAGGCTCTGACGAAGCCGTCGCGAAGCTGCGGGCGGAACGTCCCGCCGGAATTGTCACCTTCAGCGAGTACCAGCTGGAGCGGACCGCGCTGCTGGCCAGAGCGTTGGATCTCCCGTTCCACTCGCCCGAGGTAGCCCAGAGACTCACGCACAAGAGTCTTCAGCGCAAGGCGCTCAACGAGTGCGGGGCCTCCGCTGTCCCCAGCCGACTTGTGACGGATCGGGAGTCGGCCATGCTGGCACTGGAGGACATCGGGCTGCCTGCCGTGTTCAAGCCCGAAGTGGGAACAGGCAGCCGGAGCACATACCGTGTCTGTTCCCCAGATGAGCTCGATGCGGCATGCCGTGAGGTGTTCGTGCCGGACGGGGAGCCCTGCTCCTTCGTTCTTGAGGGTGAGCTGCGTGGAACGACGGCCACTGAACCCTGGGGTGACTATGTATCGGTCGAGTCTGCCGTCTCCGAGGGCGACATCACTCATCTGGCCGTCACAGGCAAGTTCCCCCTCGCTCCACCTTTCCGGGAAACCGGTTCCTTTCTTCCGGCGGAACTGGCGGACGCCGAGAGGGAACGCGTACGGGACGTGGTGACACGGGCGCTGAAGGGACTCGGACTCCAAGTCGGTGTATGCCACACTGAAGTGAAACTCACGCCGTCCGGGCCCCAGGTCATCGAGGTCAACGGGCGTCTGGGAGGGCGTGTCAACGCTCTGCTCGGCCTGGCATCCGGTGTTGATGTGATCCGGCTTGCGGCTCGCATAGCCCTGGCAGAATCCGATGCTGTCAACCAACTCAAAGACATCGAATTCCATCGGATCGCATTCATGTACGCGCATGTGCCGCCGGTGGGAGCCCGGCGTGTGACCGGCGTGCAGGGGGTTGATCGGCTGTATGGCTTGCCCGGCATCACTCACGCCAAAGAAGAAGGCCGGCCCGGAGATGCCACGGACTGGCGTATGGGAAGGCTGGGGCATGTGTACACGTGCTTCGGTGTGACAGCCGACTACGTAGAACTGACCTCCCTGCTCGACGAGATCCGCCGCACCGTGGAAGTCGGCTACGAGTAGCTCTCTGCGGAACCGGCCCTCCTGAGAGCCGTCGGCGCGATGCTCCCGCGCCGCAAACCTACGCCCTCAGCGCTCAGTACCGTACCTGGTCGATTCGCGAAAGGATCTCCTTCATGGCCAAACTGATCATAAGCAATCAGCGAACCGAGGAAATGGTCGGAGACTTGGATATCCTGACTCCGGAATATCGCGCATACGTGGGCAATCAGGCCCAGCGGATGGCCTGGTCTCTCCAACGGGGAGACATCATGGTGCTACCTATGATGCCCGGTCCATATTTCCTGGACTATGTCGCGAGCCTGCTCCGCATTGATCGCTCGGACTTCGAGGTCATGGTCCCTCCGGCTGGCAGATTCGGTGACGGGGTGCTCTCGCGGGACCGGCTCATGGACGATGAGTTCGTAGAGAGTCTGCTGAAGGCCATGGCATCGCGCGAGCTGCGCGAAGTGCTCCCATTCCATTTCGACAGTACGGTCGTCGCGCTGAGCAAGAGGCTCGGCCTCGACGAGGTCACGCCTGGAATCGCGTTCCTGGATCAGGGCGGCGGAAAACTGTTGAACAGCAAGGCCACGTTCCGAGCCCTGGCCGGTGGTACGGGCGTTGCCGTGCCACCAGGCCAAGTGTGCTCCACGAAGGAACAGGCCGAGGAATATCTGTGGCAGGAGTTGCTGTCGCAAGGGCTCCCAGCGATCGTCAAGCGGGACTTCCATGTTGCCGGATTCGGTAACGAAGTCATCAGCCCTGTGCCCGGCGTCGAGCCGGTCGGCGCGCTGCGAACTGTGGTCGCGGACGACCGTGAAGCGCTGATGAGGTATCTCACTGAACGGTGGCAATGGCTCACTGACGCCAGCCGTAACCCAGTCGTCGTGGAACGGTATTTTGCCGACTCGCTTCCACTGTGCGCCGAGTTTCACGTCACTGAGACGGGGGTCACGATCGCGGGCCACGGCGCCATGCGCATGGATCCCGTACTGAACGGCCACATCTGGCCCGCACCGGGCGCCGACCTTCGCGGCTTCGACCGGTTCCTGGAAGAGGCGGAAACTCTCTGCACCCCGCTTCACGCAATGGGTTATCACGGTGTCGTCAGTGTCGATGCGATCGTGACACCCGACCAGGACATCCTGATCAACGAATTCAACTGCCGCGTCAGTGGATCCACGCACGTGTATCACATAGGGGAGCGCATAGTGGGCGGCGACTTCCTTGCCGACCGCGTGCTGATCGAGCAGCGCCGGTGCACCTTCCCACCAGCCGCCGCAGCTGTGCGGGCGTTGGAGGAGAAGGGACTGGCCTACGACCACGCGACCCGCACTGGCGTCCTCATAACGGTCGAGGACAGCAGCGCAACTGGCGGCTTCGGTGAGTACTGCATCGTGGCCGAGACCGCCGAGCATGCCGACCAGCTCGAACTGGCGCTCACCGACCTGTTCGCCCGCCACGGGAAGTAGCACACGGACGCCAGTGCCGGTCCACAGGCCGGCCTGTTCCGGAGAGCCGGAGGGATTTATGACCGCCAACCTGCATCAGGCTGCAGCCTATCCAAGCGAAGCAGAGACATTCGCAGCTCATGAGGGGGGTAAGCTGTCCGTCGAAGGCACACTCCCCATCCATGACCCGCAGTCCCTCTCCACGGTGTACACACCTGGAGTCGCCAAGGTCAGCCAAGCCATCGCGCAGAACCCCTCACTGGCCTCTGACTACACATGGGCCAGCAGGCTCATCGCAGTGGTGACGAACGGCACGGCGGTGCTGGGCCTGGGCAATGTCGGTCCCGTTGCCGCGCTGCCGGTCATGGAAGGCAAGGCCCTTCTACTCAAGCGCCTCGCGGGGCTCAACGCCATCCCAGTCGTCCTCGACGCACCGAACACCGACGACATCGTCGAGGTACTGGTGCGCCTGCGGCCGTCCTTCGGGGCCGTGTGTCTGGAGGACATAGCCGCCCCAGCTTGTTTCGAGCTAGAGGAGCGGCTCAAGGAAGCGCTCGACTGTCCTGTGATGCACGACGATCAGCACGGCACGGCAGTAGCCGTTCTCGCCGGACTGCGGGGTGCCTGCACTCTGCTCGGCCGAGGCATCGAGTCGAGCCGGGTCGTTGTCATTGGCGCGGGTGCTGCGGGAATCGCCACCTCGCGGCTCCTGCTGGCGGCCGGGATCGAGGACGTCACCGTACTCGATACGCAGGGCATCCTGTTCAGCGGTCGCCGTGGCCTGACGACCGCGAAGGCGGATCTCGCCGCACGCAGCAACCCGCGCGGTCTGCGCGGCGGGCTCGAAACGGCTCTGCGTGACGCAGACGTGCTTGTCGGCCTGTCCTCGTCCACCGTCCCGGAGACCCTCCTTGCGAGCATGGCCCCCGAGGCAATCGTGTTCGCACTGTCCAACCCGGTTCCCGAAATCCCTCCGGACCGAGCTGCGCGCTACGCGGTCGTGGTGGGAACCGGAGGCAGCGACCATCCCAACCAGATAATCAACACCCTCGCTTCACCAGGGATCTTCCGCGGTGCCCTGGACTCCGGAGTCAGGTTCGTCAGCACCGCAATGAAGCTGGCGGCGGCGCGGGCTATCGCCGAGGTGGCCGAGGAAGATTTGGCTCCCGACCGAATCGTTCCGCATAGCCTCGATCCCCGGGTGACACCCGCTGTCGCCGAGGCAGTCACCCGGGCAGCGCACCAAGCCTGAGCCTGCTCCAGCCCGGCAGGCAGAGTGAGCTGACGGAGTCAGCGACCACTCGAAGGCGCAACCGCCGCACGGGTCCCCATAAAGGCTTGCGCCCCATCTCTCCATGGGCTTCAAACCCTACCCATGCCCTGGATCGCTGGGACGTTTAACACGGAACATGTCAGCTGCCACCGCTACCAGTTCGCCAGGAGCCCCCACGCGCCGAGCGCGTTGGACGCGTTACCTACACACTCACCCAGCTCGGCCGAGATCACGAAGCCTGCTGTACCGCTGTGGTGGCGCATGTGCGATCTGCGGTGACCTGCGTTTGGGCGAGGGTCGGTCCCCGGGCGGCCGCCTCTCGGCGACGGTCGCATCATTCGGCCCATGACCTGCACTCGCCGCAGAGCAGCACCAGTTCCGACGGGTTGTACCGGGGCTGAACGGGAGCCACGTCCTGACCGCGACCGCATATCTCGCAGGTCACCCGCGCCTCCACCCAGAGGTCGTCCGCCTCCAGGTCGTCGCGGTCTCCTGAGTCGTCACTCATCCAGCTCTGGGACCTCATGACGCCAGGGATCCGGTGGGGAGCAGGTCGCGATGGCGGGCAGCCTTCGCGGCGGCGTCTCGGCGATGGTCCTCGACGGGCGGGGAGGCGATCTGGGGACGGGTGGCGCCGATCCGCTCGGCGACCAACGACTGCGACGCGCCGTCGGAGGAGGCGGGGAGCAGTTCGGCTGGGCTGAGGCTCGGTGCGATGTGGAGAGGGCCGGTCACGGTGACGTCTCCTGGGGCTGCGGGCGGGCGGCTGTCGGTGACGTGGTGCGGGAACGTCGGGCTTTGCCTTCCAGGTGCGCTTTGAGGGACCGCTGGGTATCCGGCAGAGACGGGTGAGCGGGTGCGGGTCGGGGTGGGGCACGGATGGGGTGCGGTCGGCGCGATGGCTGCGAGGGCCTGGTGGAAGCCGATGGAGGCGTCCTCGCGGGTGCAGAGGTGGCTGCTGGTCGGTGCGCCCGCCGGCCCCGTCTTCAGGCTGGAGAGGGCTGGGCGGTACTCAGGTGAGGCGTTCTCCGGGGTAGGAACAACGCCGATCGGCGTGACGGCCCGTGTCGGCTCGGCCGGTACTGGGCTGCCGCCGCCACGCGGCCGCGCGCCAACGGCCACCCCAGCGGTCGATCACCGAGCCATCAGCCTGGGCGGTTTCCCAGCCGCGCTCGGCCACGAGCCGGGCGACGGCTTCGCCAGTCCCAGGGGATCGCGGCCGTCACGCCGGGCCGCCGCGCGGCGCTTTGGCTTGCGCTGGGTGTGGCCGGGGTCACCGCGGTGCTTGGCAGCCTTCCTGGCAGCGACCAAGGCCATGCGGGCGAGGTCGGCACCGGTCGTCTGGGGCGTGCTCATCTTTACCTCCAGCCGTGCAGGGTAAGGCGGCCAACGCTGCTGAGGCGCTGGACCTGGTCGACGAGGCGGTTGGTGAACAGGCGGCGGGCGTATGCCTCGCCGCACGCTGCGAGGGTGGTGCGGATGAGGGCGGGGTCCTTCTCGGCGGCTGCCCGCAGATCGATGACGTCGTCGCGGGAGAGCTGCTCGAGGTCCACCAGCCCGTCCTCGCCCGCGGTGAGGGCTTCCTGCTCCGGCCCGCTGTTCGCGGTGTGCTGGTGCAGGTGAGCGAGGGCGGCGTCGACCTGGCGGGCGACGGCTCGGCTCGTGGGAGCCTGCCAATCGCCTTCCCATTCGGCGTGCCGGGCCTGTTCGGCGTAGCGGGAGTCGCGCCACCAAGCAACGATCCGGGCACGCTTGCCCGGGGTGTCGTACAGCTCGTGCGCGCCGCGGAGCCGGTTGGCGAGGAAGCCTGTAGGCCGGTGGATACACCGCGCGGGAGCTTCCTGGCCGAGCACGGCGATGACTTCCGCAGCCGTCCAGCCGGCATCGGCCACCTGCCGGATGACCCAGGCGACGCGCTGGCGGCTGGCGCGCGCCAGCCAGGGAATCTGCTCAGTCAGCTCGCGGGCCAACCGGTGACGTCGGCCAACGGCGTTCAGCGTGCGCTGCCGCCGCCCGGCGGGTGCCTTCTTCGGCGCGGATGAACTGCCTTGCCCGCTCGCGAGCTTGCTCTCAGAGGGATGACAGGTAGTACCGGCAGAAGAAGATGCTGAAGAACCAACACCCATTGGGGTGCAAGGCGATGGTGCTGAAGTCGTCTGCGCGGCCGGGCGCCTGACGCGCTTGGTCCGCATCCGGCCGAGGCTTCGGCGGGCCTTCTTGGCGAGGCGTGCCATCAACGGGCGGGTGGCGGCGCAGATGCCGTGGACCGCGCGGATCCAGCGCTCGGACGGGCCGGTGCGCAGGCCGAGGGCCTCATCGAAGGCGGGCGGGATGGTGCGGGCGAACTCGCTGGCGCGGCCGCCGACTCCGCTGATGCGGGTCCCCTTGGAGAGGTAGCACAGCAGCCCGGTCTCCCGCAGGATGCCGAGGTGGTACTGCACGGTTCGTTCGGAGATCTGCAGCCAGGAGGCGAGGGTGTCTACGCCGGGGCGGCATTCCTTCAGGCGCGCGAGGACCTGGGCGATGCGCAGCGTGGTGCGGTTGAGCCGGCGGGGGCCGTGGGAGCGGTCGCTTGCGTAGGGGGCGTAGTCGTGGAACCAGTGGACGGCCTGCATCCACGAGTAGCCGTCCGGTGCGATGCGACCGAGGGTGTTGGCCACCCACTGGGCCAGGCCGGAAACCCTCGGCACGCCGTTGCCGCTGGCGCGCGCTGGTGAGGCGGCTGCCGCGGTGCAGCCGGGTATCGCGAGTTGCGTGGGCACGGTGGGTCCAGGGTGTTTTTGGGGTGCGCGAAGTAGACCCGCGGCGGCGCGGGCCTGGTGAGGGGTTCCGGGCAGAACGGCGCTGCACCGGATCGGTCAGTCGAGTGCGAGCGCCATCTGGACCGGTTCGCACGAGGTGGGCGTCGTCTGCTCGGTGCAGCGGCGGCCCGCGGCAGTCGGGGTGCGGCGGCTGCCGGCCGGCCGGTTTAAGCTGAAAAAAGCTGTACCGCGGGAATAAAGCGCCGTGCGCCGGGGTATAGCCCAGTGTGATATCGTCGCCCACCGCCGCAAGGAACCGACCGCCTGGACCGCGCCATGG
>CAYNNX010000213.1:0-12249 GCA_964398515.1 uncultured Streptantibioticus sp.
GGTGACGTCTGCAGCTGCTGCACCACCGGTGGGGGTAACAGCGGCAGCACCTCCAGCACCGGTGGCAACAGCGGCAGCACCTCCACGACCGGCGGTGGCAACAGCGGCAGCACCTCCTCCACCGGTGGGGGTAACAGCGGGGGCACGTCCACCTCGGGCGGCTCCGGCAGCACCGGCTCCGGCGACAACGGCGGCACCTGCACCCTGTCCCAGGACAGCGTGAACTGCGGCGGCAACAACAACACCGGCACCGACAACAACGGTGCTCCGCAGCAGGTGACGCAGGGCAAGGCCAAGGAGCAGCTGGCCGAGACCGGTGCCGGTCAGACCACGTTCCTGCTGGTCGGCGCGGCCACGATGATCGCGGGCGGTGTCGCCTTCCGGATGATGCCGCGCCTGGTCAACCGCCGTACGGCGGCCTGATCACTCAGGTAGCCACCGGGTGGTGAACCGAGGGGCCTGGGGGTACGTGCACGTACCCCCAGGCCCCTCGTCGTTCGGCGGATCGCTCACGCGGCCTGGTGGACCAGGAGCGCGAAGGCGATCAGTGCGATCAGCAGCGCGACCAGCGCTGCCGGGGTCAGCGCGCTGAAGGGGTTCTCCTGGTGGAGGCGCTCACGGTTCGCCCGGCACACGGGGCAGCGGCCCTCCGCGACGGGCCCCGCGCAGTTGGCGCACACCAGTCGGTCGCATGTCATGCGTGGCCTCCTCCCACGCGGCCCTGCCGCATGTCTCACCTTGACAACGCCGCGGGGCGCCCTGCGGTTCCCGAGAGGGGTACCCCTGTGGGGCTGGGGGAATCCGGCGACGCCTTCACACCGCTTCCCTCCCACTGTGCCAGCTTCCGGCCGATTCGGCGCGCCCCGCGGATACAGCGACCCGGAAGAGGGGTCCGATGCGTCGTTTGTCCACGTATAACCGGTGAGGAAACCCACCAACCGAGGGCGCCGACTGCGCGGCCGCGCGCGGTTCGCGTAAGGTCGGCGCACCGGGAGAGCCGCGCTGCCGGCTGTCCGTCCCTCCAGTCCACCCTGGTGCATCGCTGTGATCCGATTCGACAATGTGAGCAAGACCTACCCCAAGCAGAACCGTCCCGCGCTCCGCGACGTGTCGCTGGAGATCGAGAAGGGCGAGTTCGTCTTCCTGGTGGGTTCCTCCGGCTCCGGCAAGTCCACCTTCCTGCGGCTGATGCTGCGCGAGGAGCGCGCCGACACCGGTTCGGTGCACGTGCTCGGCAAGGACCTGAACCGGCTGTCCAACTGGAAGGTGCCGCAGGTGCGCCGCCAACTCGGCACGATCTTCCAGGACTTCCGCCTGCTGCCGAACAAGACCGTCGCGCAGAATGTGGCGTTCGCGCTGGAGGTGATCGGCAAGCCGCGGGGCACCATCCGCAAGACCGTCCCCGAGGTCCTCGACCTGGTCGGCCTGGCCGGCAAGGAGGACCGCATGCCGGGTGAGCTCTCCGGCGGTGAGCAGCAGCGCGTGGCGATCGCGCGGGCCTTCGTCAACCGCCCGCTGCTGCTGATCGCCGACGAGCCGACCGGCAACCTCGACCCCACGACCTCGGTCGGCATCATGAAGCTCCTGGACCGCATCAACCGCACCGGGACCACGGTCGTCATGGCCACCCACGACCAGCAGATCGTGGACCAGATGCGCAAGCGGGTCATCGAGTTGGAACAAGGGCGACTGGTCCGCGACCAGTCGCGCGGTGTCTACGGCTACCAGCACTAGCCCGGGCAGCAGACAGCAGCCGCAGCCGCAGCCGCCAGCAGAAAGGTCACCATGCGCGCCCAGTTCGTCCTGTCGGAGATCGGCGTCGGTCTCCGGCGCAACCTCACCATGACTTTCGCGGTGATCGTCTCCGTCGCCCTCTCCCTCGCTCTCGCCGGCGGCTCCTGGCTCGCCCGCGAGCAGGTGAGTTCGATGAAGGGCTACTGGTACGACAAGGTCCAGGTGTCGATCTTCCTGTGCAACAAGACCGACGGCACCGAGACCGCCAACTGCTCCAAGGGCGCCGTGACCCAGGAGCAGATGGACCAGATCCAGGCGGACCTGAACAAGCTCCCGGTCGTCGACAAGGTCTTCAAGGAGACGCCCGAGGAGGCGTACAAGCACTACAAGGAGCAGTTCGCCGGGCAGGCGGGCGCCGATCTGATCACGCCGGACCAGATGCAGTACTCGTTCCGCGTGAAGCTGAAGGACCCCACCCAGTTCCAGGTGATCTCCAGCGCCTTCGACGGCCGGCCCGGCGTGCAGTCGGTGCAGGACCAACGCAAGCTGCTGGACAACCTGTTCGGACTGCTCAACGGCATGACGCTGGTGGCGCTCGCGGTGCTGGCGTTCATGCTCACCGTCGCGATGCTGCTGATCGTCAACACCGTACGCGTCTCGGCGTTCAGCCGGCGCCGGGAGACGAGCATCATGCGGCTGGTCGGCGCGTCCAGCTTCTACATCCAGATGCCGTTCATCATGGAGGCGGCGCTCGCCGGGCTGATCGGCGGCGTGGTGGCCTGCGTGATGCTGCTGGTGGGCCGTTACTACCTGATCGACGGCGGCCTGGCGCTCCAGCAGAAGGTCCAGCTGATCCACTTCCTCGGCTGGAGCGACGTCATCAAGGTGCTGCCGCTGGTGCTCGTCGTCGGCATACTGATGCCCTCCTTCGCCGCCTTCATCGCGCTGCGCAAGTACCTGAAGGTGTGAGGCACTTGCGACGCCGGTCGGCAGGCGAGTCCTGATGTGAGCCGGGGCGCCCTACGGTCAACTCTCCGTAGGGCGCCCTGTTCTCGTCCTCTTCTGCCATACACTCACCGGCATGTCCGGCCCCATGAAGTCCGTCAGGCCCCAGCGGATCCGCTGCGGGGTGACCCTGACGCTGGTCTTCGGTGCCGTGCTGGCCACGGGTGCGGCCACCGGGTCCTTCGGCGACCCGGGGGACGGCGGCGGACGGGACCGCGGCCCCGGCGGCGGCCGCGCGCACGCCCCGGCGGCCGGGGCGCGCCTGGACACCGCGGAGATCGCCCGCGCCATCGACGAGGGCAAGGTCGGCCCGCAGGCCGCGGCCCAACTCGTCAGCCGCAGCGGCGACCGCTGGTCCGCGTTCTACACCGCCCAGGAGTACGAGGGCTTCCAGCAGGCGCTGGACGGCCGGTACGTCGGCGTGGGGCTGTGGGTCCGGCGAACGGCGGCCGGGGCGATAGAGGTCTCGCGCGTGCAGGCCTCATCTCCCGCGCAGCGGGCCGGAGTCGACACCGGGGACCGGCTGGAGGCGATCGACGGCACGGCGGTGACCGGACGTTCGGTCACGGAGGTCGTCGCCCGGCTGCGCGGCGACACCGCCGAGGAGTCCGGCTCGCAGCCCGGTTCGGGGGATGCCGACGAGACGGCGCCGCCTCGCCCGGGCAGCCCCGTGCGGCTGGGCCTGCGGCGCGGTGACCGCAGCTGGACGGTTACGCTGCGTCGCGCCCTGCTCACCGCGGAGGCGGTCACCGTTACCCGTCCGGCACCGGGCGTCACCCGGATCGCGGTCGACTCGTTCGTCTCCGGCGTCGGCGACCAGGTGCGGCAGGCGCTCGCCCGCGGCGATCACGGCCAGGGCGTGCTGCTGGACCTGCGCGGCAACTCCGGCGGCCTGGTGACCGAGGCGGTCTCGGTGGCCTCCGCCTTCCTCGACGGCGGCCTGGTCGCCAGCTACGACGTGCACGGCCGGATGCGCGAGCTGTACGCCTCGGGCCGCGGGGACACCGCGACGCCGCTGGTGGTGCTGGTGGACGGCGGCACGATGAGCGCGGCCGAGCTGCTCGCCGGGGCGTTGCAGGACCGCGGGCGTGCGGTGGTCGTCGGCTCGCGCACCTTCGGCAAGGGCTCCGTGCAGATGCCCAGCACGCTGCCGGACGGCTCGGTCGCCGAGCTGACCGTGGGCCACTACCGCACGCCGACCGGCCGCACCGTCGACGGGCGCGGCATCCGGCCGGACCTCGCGGTCAGCGGCGGGCAGAGCGCGGACGAGGAGGCCAGGACGGTATTGAGTGGCCTCGGAGCCCGCTCCTAGTGGGAGAATGACCACGCTATGGCTAAAGAGACGGGTCGCAAGCTGATCGCGCAGAACAAGAAGGCGCGGCACGACTACCACATCCTGGACACCTACGAGGCGGGCCTGGTGCTCACCGGCACCGAGGTCAAGTCGCTGCGGCAGGGCCGTGCCTCGCTGGTGGACGGCTTCGCGCAGCTGGACGGCGGCGAGGCGTGGCTGCACAACGTCCACATCCCCGAGTACAGCCAGGGAACGTGGACGAACCACGCGGCCCGGCGCAAGCGCAAGCTGCTGCTGCACCGCGCCGAGATCGACAAGCTCGTCGGCAAGACCCAGGAGACCGGGAACACGATCGTGCCCCTGGCGCTGTACTTCAAGGACGGGCGCGCCAAGGTCGAGATCGCGCTCGCCAAGGGCAAGAAGGACTACGACAAGCGGCAGACCCTGCGCGAGAAGCAGGACCGCCGCGAGGCCGAGCGGGCGATCTCGGCGGCCCGCCGCCGCCGGCGCGCCTGAGCCCACCCCGCCGGGGGAATACGCTGGCCCGGGTGCGCGTTGATCCCGTACGATGGGCCCAGCAACCGCGAGGGCCCAGGCTCTGCGGGGCGGACCTCGGTCGGAGTAGGGCCGGGGTCGCACCTTGAAACAAGAACATGGGGATGATCGGTTTCGACTGGAGTTGTCGAGACAGGGGAAGCGAGCCGAGGAAGCGGCAATGATCTCGTAAACCACCTGCCGCAAAAAAATAATCGCCAACACCAAGCGCGATTCCTTCGCCCTCGCTGCCTGAGCAGCGACTCGCGAAGTGTCAGCCCGGGGAAGTTCCCGACCCGGAGCCTGGCATCAGCTAGGGAACTCAACCACTAGTCCCGGCCACGGGGGCTAGTGGGAAACCAAACAGTGGCTGAGCCCGTCGGCGGCTTGTCTGCGTGACCGCCGGGGCTGAGAAAAGCACAGCAGACTGCGCTCGGAGAAGCCCTGTTTCCGCACTTCAGGACGCGGGTTCGATTCCCGCCATCTCCACGAGGACGAGGGCGGAGTGTGTTCGCGGAAGGCGCGAACGCACTCCGCCCTCGTCGTACCCCCGAAGGGCCCCGCCTCAGGCGGGGCCCTTCGCCGTTTTCGGGCGCCCGTCAGCGGAAGGCCCCCTCCGGGCCGAAGGCGAGCGCCGCGAAGCGCTTGCCCATGCGGCGGTAGGCGGCCGCGTCGGGGTGGAGCCCGTCCGGCAGGTCGCCGACCTCGCCGGGGCCGAGGAGCTCACGGCCGTCCAGGTAGTGCAGATGCGGGTCGTGGGCGCCGCGCTCGCGGACGATGCCGGCCAATGCGCCGCGTACGGTCTCCAGCGTCAGCGCGCCCTGCGGGACGTCGGCGGGGTCGCCGAGGGCGACGGGGGTGCCGTCGGGGCCGAACCCGGTCGGGCCGGGCGTCCGCTCGTACCGCGGGCAGGAGATCGGCGAGACCACCAGGAGCGGGGTCCGCGGATGGCCGTCGCGGACCAGGTCGAGGAAGCCGTGGACCGCGGGGCCGAAGGTGCGCAGCCGGAAGGCGGCGTTGCCGACGATGTTGATGCCCACCTTGATGCTGATCAGGTCGGCCGGGGTGTCCCGGATGGTTCGGGCCACGTACGGGTCGAGCATCGCGTTCCCCGCCTGGCTGAGGTTGAGCACCTCCACCCCGGCGAGCGAGGCGGCGACCACCGGCCAGGTGCCGGTCGGGCCGTCGGCCTCGATGCAGTGGCTGATGGAGCTGCCGTGGTGCACCCAGCGACGCCCGCGCGGCGGCGACGGGGGCACGACCGGAGCGTCGGCGCGCAGCGCGATCACCTCTGTGCGCGTCTGCTGCGGCAGCCACAGCTCGATCTCCTTCAGGCCCTCCGGGAGCCCGTCGAAGCGGACGGTCCCCGGGCCTCCCTTCTCCAGGCGCCGCTCGCCCCGCAGGTCCGGCAGGCGCACCACGTTGCCCAAGGGCGCCTTTGCCCGTCCAGCCCGCTCCCCGTCCACCACCAGGTCCACCGACCCCGGCCCCATCGGCCCCGGCGCGCCGTCGAAGTGCCATACGCAGGTGAGGACTTCGAGCTCCAGCACGCGCGCCTCGGTGCGGAACGCCAGCCGTACGCCGGAGGGCATGTCCGCCACGCCCAGCATGAACTCGTCCGGGTACTGCGCCCTCGTCCACGCGGGCAGCCGCAGCGGCAGGAGGCCCGCCTCGGTGGTCTCCAGGCCGAGTGCGCCGCGGAACTCGACAGGGCCGCCGGTCAGGGGGATGTCACGCAACGTGGTGGGCATGGCGGTCTCTCCGGCTCCTCGGACTCACTCGTGGCATGCGGCGGGGCGTTGCGAGGTTTTGAAGATCACAAGCGTGCGGCAGCCGGGTCGATTCCCGGGCGCGCAGACGTCCGATTCGTTCAAGACACCCCGCAGCACGCCCGTCTAGCGTGCCGTCATGACCGCATCGCTCACACCGCGCTTCGCCGTCGTCGGCCTCGTAGTCGACGACATGGCCGCCTCCCTCGCGTTCTACCGCCGTCTCGGTCTCGACCTGCCCGCCGAGGCCGACGGCCAACCCCACGTCGAGGCGGTCCTGCCCGGCGGACTGCGGCTCGCCTGGGACACCGCCGGGACCGTCCGCTCCTTCGATCCCGACTGGCGCCCCCCGGCCGGCGGCGGCCACCGCCTCGGCCTGGCCTTCGACTGCGGCAAGCCCGGCGCCGTGGACGCGGCCTACGCCGAGCTCACCGGCGCCGGGTACGAGGGCCGCAAGGAGCCGTGGGACGCGTTCTGGGGCCAGCGTTACGCGATCGTGCACGACCCGGACGGCAACTCGGTCGAGCTCTTCGCCGCCGCGTGACCCTGCGTAACCCGTGAACCGCCCGGGTGCCCGGCCTATCCGCCCAGCAGCACGCCCAGCGTGACACCCGTCAGCGCCTTCACCTCGCGGGCCAGGTGGGCCTGGTCGGCGTAGCCCGCGGCGGACGCGACCTCGGCCGAGGGCACCCCGGCCCGCGCCAGCCGAATCGCCCGCCGCAGCCGCACCACCCTGGCCAGCGTCTTCGGGCCGTACCCGAACGCGGCCAGGCAGCGGCGGTGCAGTTGCCGCTCGCCGAGGCCCACGCTCCGGGCCACCGACGCCACCGGGCGCCCGTCGCGCGCCGCCGCCAGGACCGCGGCGCACAGCGGATCGGGGCCCGCCCCGGCACGCAGCCTCCTGCCGGCAGCCGCCTCCAGAACGCGGGCGGGGTCGGCCGCGGCGGCGGCGCGTTCGGTCAGCTCCTCGGCCAGGTCCCGCGGCCACAGCGCCGCCAACGGCACCCGCCGGTCGCGCACTTCTGCCGCGGGGACCCCGAAGACCGCGGGACCGGTGCCCGGCGCGAACCGCAGCCCCACGTAGCGCGCCCCGGGGGTGTCGGCCACCAGATGCGCCCGGGTGTCGGGCCCGGCCACCAGCAGCCGCCGTCCGGTCCAGATCAGATCCGTGCAGCCGTCGGGCAGGATCCGGGCCGTCGCGGGCCGGTCGGCCGTGCGGGTCCACACGACACCGCCCGCCAGCCGTGAGGCGCGTTCTCGGTACATGGCCCCAGCATCACACCGGCATGCACCCGGCAGCCATACCGCCGGTCACACCGCCGTTCACCCGGCATCGCGCCTGCCACCGGGCCGCGTTGCGACGCCGCATGGCCATCTTGCTGTGATTTGCTGGGTTTTCTGAGTTATGTCGGCTTGTTCTGGTTGCTTGTGATCTTCTCGCCGTGGATGAGCGGGCCCGGCACGGGTACCCGTGGCTCGGAGGTGGAGTGACGTGATGCGCGCGGGCGCCCTTGCGGTGGCGGAGTCGGCCGGCTGGTGGGCCGGGCTCACCGTGGTGTGGCTGATGCTGATCAGCACCGTCGACACCCTGGAGGCCGCCGTCGGCGCGGGAGCCGCCCTGCTCGCGGCGGTCGCGGCCCGCGGTGCGCGGCGAGCGGTGATGACGCGGTGAACGGCTGGCTCGTCGCGGCGGCGGTGCTTCTGGCAGGCGGCCTCGGCCCCGGGCTGTGGGGGGCGTCGCGCGGTTCGCCGGGGCGTCGCGTGGTGGCCCAGAACATGGCGACGCTCCTGCTGTGCCTGCTGTTCCTGCTGCTCGCGCAGGGCTTCGGCCGCACCGCCTACGTCGATCTGGCGCTCGTCGTCTGCGTGCTCGGCCCGGCGGGCACGCTGGTGTTCGCCAAGCTCCTCGCCGACGAGATCACCGAAACCCCGCCCGGCACACGCCTGTTGACGCCGGTCACGCTGATCGCCACGCCACTCACCGTGATCCCGATGTGCGTCGCGGCGGGCCCGGGCCGCTCGACGGTCAAGCTCCTGGTCATCGGCGCCCTGCTCATCGCCGGCGGCTTCGTGACGACCGCGTCGCTGACCAGGGGGCGGTCGTGACCGACGTGCTGATCGTGTTCGCCCTGGTCTTCGTCGCCGCCGCGGCCACGGCCGCCGTGCTCAACCGCGACCCCGCCCGGCAGGCCGTCGTGCTCTCGCTGCTGGGCCTCGGCCTCGCGGTGCTCTTCACCGTCGTGCAGGCGCCGGACGTGGGGCTGTCCCAGCTGGCCGTGGGGTCGGCGGTGACCCCGCTGATGATCCTGCTGACGGTGCGCAAGGTACGGCGCAAGGGGCGCCGCGGGTGAGCCGCCGGGTACGGATGTGGGTACTGGCCGCCGGGGTGCTGGTGACCGCCGCGCTCCTGACCGTGGCCTGCCTCGACCTGCCGCGCTTCGGCGGGCTCTGGCACCCGTACGGCGACCGGGCCGTGTCGGCGGCGCTGCGGCAGCGCACCGCCAACACGGTGAGCTCCGTCAACTTCGACCAGCGGGCGTTCGACACCCTCGGCGAGGAGAGCATCCTGTTCGCCGCCGTCATGGGCACCCTCGTCCTGCTGCGCCAGGTCCGCGGCGAGCGCCGCCTCCCCCCGCGGCCGGCGCCCGTCGCCGCGGCCCAGCGCCGCTACGCGCTGATCGCACTGCCGGTCACCCTGCTGATCGGCCTGTACGTCGTCGCCCACGGCCAGCTCAGCCCGGGCGGCGGCTTCCAGGGCGGAGTGGTGATCGCCACCTCCCTGCACCTGCTCTACATCGGCGCCGACTACCGCGCCCTCGAACGGATCCGGCCGGTCTCCCTCTACGAGCTCGCCGACGCGGCGGGCGAGGCCGCATACGTGCTGCTCGGTGCCGCCGGACTGCTCGCCGGGGCGGCCTACCTGGCCAACACCCTCCCGCACGGCACGTTCAACACCTTGTCCTCCGGCGGAACGGTCCCGCTGCTCAACGCGGCCGTGGGCATCGAGGTCGGGGCGGGCGTGATCGTCCTGCTGGCGTCCTTCCTCGACCAGGCCGTCGAGATCGCGGAGGAGCGGAGCGGGCAGGGCGCGAACGACGGCGACGACAGCGACGGCGGGGACGTCCGGAAGGAGGACAGCGGACGGTGAGCGTCTTTCCGTACCTGGTGGCCGGGTGGCTCTTCCTCGCCGGCGTCGTCGGCATGGCCACGAGCCGCAATCTCGTGCACGCGGTCGGCTGCCTGTCCGTCGCCCAGTCGTCGACCTACGTGCTGCTGCTGGCCGTCGGCTACCGCCGCGGCGGCACCGCGCCCGTCTTCTCGGACGTCAAGCCGGGGGTGCCGGTCGTCGACCCGGTCGTGCAGGCGCTGGCCCTCACCGACGTGGTCGTCGGCGCGACCGTCACCGCGCTGCTGCTCGCGCTCGTCATCCAGATCGCCAAGCGGCACGGCACCGTCGACCCCGACGCGCTCTCCGAGTTGAGGGGCTGAGGCGCCCGGTGAGCATCGAGCGACTCCTGCCGCTGGTCGTGGCGGTGCCGCTGCTGGGTGCCGCCCTGCTCGCCGCCGCCGGGCGCCACCTGCCGCGGCAGGCGTCCGACGCGTTCGGCATCGTGTGCGCCGCCGCCTCGGCCGCCGTCTGCGCCGCCGGACTCGCCCTGGCGCGCACCCCGGCCGTCGCCTGGGTCGGCGGCTGGCAGCCGGTCCGCGGCCACAGCGTCGGCATCGTGCTGGTCGGCGACCGCACCGGGCTCGGCCTGGCCGGGACCGTCTCGCTGCTGGTGGTCGCCGTACTCGCCTACTCCTGGCGCTACTTCGAGGAGCCGCCGCGCCGCCAGCCGGGCGTCTTCCCCGCGCTGATCCTGCTCTTCCAGGCCGGGATGTGCGGCTTCGCACTCACCGGAGACCTGTTCGACGCGTTCGTGTTCTTCGAGCTCATGGGCGTGGTGGCGTACGCGCTCACCGGCTACCGGGTCGAGGAACCCGAGGCCGTGCAGGGCGGGTTGACCTTCGGGGTCGTCAATTCCCTCGGCGGTTACGCCAGTCTGCTCGGCATCGGCCTGCTCTACGCCCGCACCGGCGAACTCGGCATGGCCCAGATCGGGCGGCGGCTGGACCAGCTGCCCCGGCACGACGCCCTGCTGGCCGCCGCGTTCGTCCTCGTCCTGACCGGGCTGCTGATCAAGTCGGCCGCCGCCCCCTTCCACTTCTGGCTGCCCGACGCCCACGCGGTGGCGCCCACCCCGGTGTGCATGCTGCTCTCCGGCGTCATGGTCGAGACCGGGGTCTACGGGGTCGCCAGGATCTGCACGACCGTCTTCGCCGGTCCCGGCGGCATGCCGGCCGCCGTCACCCGGGTACTCCTGGCGCTGGGCGTGCTCACCGCGCTCGTCGGGGCGCTGATGTGCTGGCAGCAGCGCCACCTCAAGCGGCTGCTCGCCTTCTCCACGGTGGCCCACACCGGCCTGTTCCTGGCCGCCCTGGCCCTGTTCACCCCGCGCGGGGTCACGGCGGTGTGGCTGTACGCGCTCGGCCACGCGGGCGTGAAGGCGGCGCTGTTCGCCTGCACCGGGATCCTGCTGGACCGGTACGGCAGCGTCGACGAGCACGCGTTGTTCGGCCGGGCCCGGGAGCTGCGCGGTATCGGGGTGCTGTTCGCCGTGGGCGGCCTGGCGCTGGCGGGGCTGCCGCCGTTCGGCACGGCACTGGGCAAGGCGCTGTGCGAGGAGCAGTCCGCATGGCTGCCGGTGCTGTTCGTGTCGGTCTCGGCGGTGACAGGGGCGGCCGTGCTGCGTGCGGCGGCCCGGGTCTTCCGCGGCACGGGAGCCGACCCGCGCGTGGCGGACGCCGGGGCCCCGCGGACCTCCGGCGGCCCGGAACCGGAGACCACCGGAACCGGTGAGGAACCCGAGACCGGCACCAGGATCCGCAGGGTGCCGTCGCCCATGGCCGCGGTGGCCGTGGCCCTGCTGCTGACCTCGCTCGCCGTCGGCCTGGTACCGGCACTGGCCCGCGGCACCGGCCTGGCGGCGCGGGCCTTCACCGACCACGCCGGGTACGCCGCCGCGGTCCTGGACGGCCGCGCCACGGTCCCCACGGCGCTGCCGCAGCCCGGCTGGACGGCGACGGGGACCCTGCTCGACCTGCTGTCCGTCGCCCTCGCCGCCGCCCTGGCCGCCCGGGCGCTGCGCCGTCCCCGCCGGACCCCGGGACCGCGCGCCCTCGTGGCGCTGCGCCGCCTGCACTCCGGCCACGTCGGCGACTACGTGGCGTGGGCCGCGGCGGGGATCGGGCTGCTGGCGGTGCTGGCGCTGCTGTGACCGGTCCCCGGCCGCCTGCGGCTCACAGGGGTGGCGGGGGCCGGGTGAGAGCACCGTTGCGCCCGCGTCACCTCACGCCACGGGCCGGAAACGCGTCGTTCCTACCGTCGTGACGGTCAACGAACCGCACCCGCAAGCCTGGAGACGCGATGACGACCGCGACCACAGCACCACGCAAGGGCGGCCGCTGGATCGACAGCTGGGATCCGGAGGACGAGCAGTTCTGGGCGACCCGGGGCCGGCGCATCGCCGCCCGCAACCTCGTCTTCTCCATCCTCTCCGAGCACATCGGCTTCTCGATCTGGAGCCTGTGGTCGGTCATGGTCCTGTTCATGGGCCCGAAGTACGGCGTCGACCCGGCCGGGAAGTTCTTCCTGGTCGCCATGCCCACCCTGGTCGGCGCCGTCCTGCGGGTCCCGTACACCTTCGCCGTGGCCCGCTTCGGCGGCCGCAACTGGACCGTCGTCAGCGCGACCCTGCTGCTCGTGCCGGCCGTCCTGGCGGCGTACCTGATGAAGCCGGGAACCCCGTAAGCCGTCTTCATGCTGGTGGCCGCGCTCACCGGGGTCGGCGGCGGCAACTTCGCCTCCTCCAT